>NZ_JAGHWZ010000001.1:0-109518 GCF_017746015.1 Xanthomonas sp. A1809
CACTTCTCGACGAGAAGCTGCCAGGCGCACTTGTCATTAGCATCGCCCACCGTGAAGCCCTCGAAGCATTTCATTCCAACTCTATTATTCTTTCTCAGTAGATATAGCGATGCAGTAGCTACCTGTCGCCATTCGTCTTGATGGCGACCAATGGCAGCGTCTGTGAAGACTTCACCGTCTCCATTGAGATGTATGCGCTTACTCGGGTCATGTCAACTTTCCGAATTAGCGACTTATAAACCCGATCGTAATCCTCCACTGCAGGCAACACAATTTTAAGGATATAGTCCACGTTTCCCGTTAATCGATATGCATCGACGATTTCCGGTATTTCCGTCAACGCGGAATGGAATTTTGCGGTCCATTCGTCGTTGTGCTGACTTGTTCCGATCATGACGAAAATTGTTGTCGGTAGCCCGAGTTTGAGCCGATCAAGTACCGCTACGTTGCCTCTGATATACCCCGCTTCTCGCAGCTGGGTTAAGCGGCGGGAACAAGCAGACGGAGAAAGATGGACAGCCTCTCCCAACTCGGTCAGCGGAGTATCGCTGTCTAGTTGCATGATGTTAAGAATTGCTAGGTCGCGGCTTGTGAGCATGGTCGCTGGATTGGAAAGAGAGGACGCACACATTCTACATCGCTGCATCTGAATTGCGGATGTGCCCGCTTGCGCGCAACTATCGAGCATTTTTTCTGAAATCAGTGCAAAAAACGCATGCAAAATTCCTGTGTAACTGTCTATATTGGATGCCAATATGCGATTGAGTGTTGGAAGCAGCTGATGAGTCGACTGGCGGCCTTGGACAGGATTGGGGAGCTTGTCTTCGTTGTTCGGCCCCGGGGCGCGCCATAACGTGTCTTGCAATGGCCGTCCAAGTCCGTGCTTCGAATACTGGTACACGTCATACGGGCGTTAGCCGGTTCTTCAATGGCGTCAATGAATTCTTATAAGGGCTATTTAATGACTTTCGTAAAAGCAGCCGATTTAGACTTTGCTCAAGATGTTATGAAATCGGAGTTGCCGGTGCTGCTGAAGTTTTCAGCGGATTGGTGCGCTCCGTGCAAATCCGTTGCGCCGGTGATAGAAAGCCTTGCCAAGGAGTACGCTGACGAAATGAAGTTCGTTTCGGTGGACATCGACGACAGTCCGCACATCGCCGAGGCTCACGGAGTGCGAGGCGTGCCGGCTTTTGTAGTGGTCAAAGATGGAAAGATCACCCAGCAACTGTCCGGTTTGCAAACGCGGACGAGGTTAGCTGAATTTATTGAAGCAGCTATTGGGGCTGACCAGTGACTGGAAAAAACGAAACCGCTGTGCTGCTTTTGCAGCGGTTTACGACCGCTGTAGCCAACGGCGATTTCTTTCCAGCCCCGAGCGACCCTGCAAATCGAGATGGCTATCGCGGCATGGTGTCTTGCGTTGTTGGTTCGGAGGACGAGATCTCGTTCGCAGATTTCACCAAAATTCCGCTATCGATTGTCTTGGTCATGACGCCGATTATTCAGAGCCTCCCTCCATCTGTGGCAACGCAGGCTGCCTTCAATTGGCTAGAGCCACGGGTAGGCGTGATGGACGACCTTGCTGCCGAGCGTATCGTCGTGGATTATCTTGAAACAAGTGCTCTGCAGCGGCGCGTGATGGGAAGCGAGGGCGCAAGCGAAGTGCACGCTACGTTGGTTCGATTGCACCAGCTGGCCGCCTCGTGTGATCCGCCTAGTCAGAGCGAGTGGCGAGCGGTGAGACGCAAGGCGAGTGCCTTGTTAAGCGGCCTGGACGAGCACGACGCTAAGGCGCTCTCTTTTCTGGGAACTGCGGGATGGCCGGTGGCGTCTGCGCCGGAATTGATGCGTGACCTGCTGAATGACGAGGCCGCTGCTCTTGCTGCGATTGCAACTCGTAATCGTGGGCTACGGCAACCGGATAGCTCAGATTGGGAAATATTCCGCGCTCTGATTGATGAGCTTAAAGGGGCTGGAAAAAGCAAGGATGAGGCGTTCTCGCTCGTAGATGGTGTTCTCAGTGATCGATATCCAGATGTTTGGAAGCGCTTGAACGATGCTAGCGCATTGAGGCACGAGACCGCGCAAGACGCTGCCGAATTCATGCGTGCCTTAGTCGATAAGCAATTTTCTTTACTTCTGTAATCTTCGAAGTGAGCGAAGCGGAGCCAATCATCGAGTGCCCATCGGAAAGAAAAAGATCCTTGCCCTGCAAATGGGAGAGGACTGTACGAAGGGCGCTTCCTTCCTCTCCCCGCCTGTTTCTCAAGCCCGTGCGGGCGGAGGTCTCCACTATTGGTTTTGTTGAGCGCAAGTCCTACCTTGGCGGCGATACGCTTCTTTCCGAGCCCGCAGAGGCAACCACCAGCGTCGTATCTTCGAGGGCCGACGCTGCGGTGGTCTGTTTCGGGATCAGGGCGTCTGCTTTCGGCCGCGCGGAACTAGTTGGTTTCGGTCTGCTACGGCAGATCTTGCTCTTTATGTTCATTGCGCGATGTTTCAGGTTTATTGATCCGCTTGCCGGGGGAGACAACTTCGCCTTTGAACGACCGACCAAGCCCCTGGCACTTGGCGCAAGTAGGCGTGCCGGTGAAGCGCATTCGAGACCATCGCTAGCTTCTAAGAGCTACGGCAATGAGCCTAGTTACTTGGTCTCTATACTCCCATTACAGCTGCCATGATGGACTGGTGCAGCCAGCGCGGAGTCGCCCACGTCAGGGCTGTCATCGCCTTATTGCCAAACCCCGGCACGACGCTCATGCGACCTGCCTGTAGCGCTGCGATGCCGGCCTGTACGACAGGTTTTGGCTGCATCATGATCATTTTCAAGGTCGGTGTGAGCTTCTGTTTGGCGCCCGCTGCAAACCCTGTATCTGACATGCCCGGGCAAAGCGCGGTGACGATGACGCCGTCTTTCTTGAGCTCCCGATGGAGGGCATCCGAGAACTTCAATACATAGGCTTTGGCGGCAGAGTACACGGCGAAATCCTTGACCCCCTGGTAGGCGAGCAAGCTGGCGACCATCAAGATGCTTCCTTTTTTTCTTGCGCGCATGTCTTCGCCGAAGAGTCGGGTCATGGCAGTAAGACTGCGGATGTCCAGATCGATCATGGCCAGCGAGTGGTCGAGCGCCTCGTCGAGGAATGGACCTTGCAGTCCGTGGCCTGCATTGTTGATCAAGACATCAACTACGATGCCACGTTCGCGCAGACGCTGATGCAGGGCAGTCACTGCTTCAATAAACGAAAGGTCCACCTGCTCCACAATTACATCTACGTTGAAGCTCTGGCGCAACTCAGTCGCGAGAGATTCAAGCTTACTCAACGTACGCGCTGCCAGGATCAGTGATCGGCCCTGCTCCGCATATTGCCTAGCAAACTCGACGCCGAACCCGCTTGATGCGCCGGTCACGAGCACCCAGGATTTAGTGTTGCCAGTCATATGATGCTCCGCTGCGTTTGGTGAGGGCTGGGTAAGAGGGGCGCATGCTGAATTGAGGGGGGGGGCGGGGCGGGATCATAAGTTGGCTTCATGTGACGCGTACTCTGCTGCGTGTCGACGAACGAACTCAGCCATGGTTGTTGCGGGCTTAGCTGTCAGGGCGGACAGGTCGTCTGTCTCACGGTCGTACCGCCCCTGCTGGTGCAGTTGTGCCATAACCGAGAGATGGTGGACGACGTGCGCGGGAACACCGGCTTCATGCAATGTATTGGCCCAAGCGCTCACCGGGATGTCCCGATAGATGATCTTGCGGCCTAGCGCTTCAGAGAATATCCGTGCGTAATTCTCCAGGTCAGTGGACTGTGGGCCGGTGAGGTTGTAGATCTTGCCGACATGCGGTGCAGGGTCCACCAAGATAGCCGACACCGCGTCAGCGACGTCGGCCGCACAGATGGGTGAGGTTCTGCTGTGACCTAATGGCAATAGCAACGTGTTGTTGTCCCGAACTTGGGCGGCAGCAAAACGCAGAAAGAATCCCTCCATGAATACGGTGGGTCGCAGAGTCACCACAGGCAGACCAGACCACGCGAGCGCTTGCTCGGCTAGCCAGTGCAGCTTGTGCTGAGGGCTGTCGGTTGTCTCAGTGATGCTCATCTGTGAAATCGTCATCTGTGACATGTTCACAAAGGCCTCGACGCAATGATGTCGCGCTACCGCAGCTGTATTGACGGTGGCTTCCAGATACGCAGGTGACACCGACATGCCAAAGTAGATTCGAGCAACGCCCTTTACGGCACGATGCATTGATTCAAGGCTTGTCAGGTCGCCGACCACAACCTCAGCGCCGAGCTGACGTAAAGCAGCAGAGCGCGCGTCTTCGCGTCGAACCAAGGCACGGACCTTCAGCCCCTTGGCAAGCAGTGTCTCGGTCACTGTGCGTCCGATACCGCCGACAGCTCCTGCTGCCCCGGTTACCAGTACCGGACGATCATCGCTTTTGGTCATGAGCCTTCACTCCATCAGTACCGGCAGCGGCATATTCGGTTGCCCTAGGGCGTGGGGGCTGCCGTGAGCCGACCGTCAACGTTTTAGCCCTGCGTAATCGGCCGCAGATAGATGCCGTTACTCAGGTTCTGCTTGATTTGTTGGCTGGTCTCATCGGCCAGTACCTCGGGCTGATCGTTGATCACGCCCTCGAGAACGCGCTGGGCCACTTGGTGGGGGTCGGATTTGTGCACGCCCTCGATGCCACGCGTCATTTCAGTGTCTAAGAACGCGACATGGACGCCCACCACCAGCGTTCCCTGCGCGGCCAGCCGCAGGCGCAAGCCATTGGTCAGTGACCATGCTGCCGCCTTGCTTGCCGAGTACGTTACGGTGTTCGGGAGGTTAATCCAGCTCAGGGCCGAGTGCATGTTGACGATGGCCCCACCACCGTTGGCGGCGAGGAGTGGTGCGAACGCCAAACTGGTAGCCAACGGACCGGCAGCATTGGTCTCGAACTCAAGGCGGAGGGTATCCAGGCTGATGCTGTCCTGCGCTTGATCGCTCAGGCCACTGATGCCTGCATTATTGATCAGCAGTGTGAGGTCAGGCGCACGTTGAACGGCTGCAGCAATGTCTTCCGGATGCGTGACGTCGAACTTGAGCGGCACCACATTCGGCAGGGTTTCGATCGTGGAAGGGTCGCGTGCTGCGGCGTACACCTTGGCTGCGCCTGCGGCCAGAAGCGCCTGGACGAACGCCTTGCCCAGCCCGCGGTTTGCACCTGTGACCAGTGCGATGCTGTCTTTGATTTGCATGTCGATCGACCTTCGTCTGTTGAAAAATTGATGCGCGATTTCATCTGCGTAACTGAGGTGTCGAGTGAGCAGAAGCGCGCGGAAGTAGGAACAGGGTCAGCGCAACCAAGCAGGCCACGAACTGAATGCCACCCAGTGCGGCGACAGGCGTAGCGCTCAGGACAGAGCCCAACCAAGTTGTCAGCGCGGCCGAGCTCATGGTGAGAAATCCCAGCAGTGCCGAAGCCAATCCGGCTTCCCGACCAAACGGCCCCATGGCAATTGCGGTGCCCAACGGATTGGCCAGCCCCATGCCGCACAGGAAAGTCACCATCGACAGGGCATACCACCACAGACTGGGATGCGCGGGTCCCAGTGCCAGCAACGCGCCCCCTCCCATGGCACAAGCGATGCCGAATGTGGCAACGGGCGCTGCACCATGGAGATGGGCCAGACGTGGGGCAGCCATGCCTGCGCCGAACACGACGAACACGGTCGTCGCGAAGTACACGCCAGTCTGCAGCGATGACAAGCCGATCTCGTTCATCAGGATGGCTGGAGCTGCTGCGAACGAAGCAAACAGTCCACTCATCAATAAGCTCATCGCCAGGGCCGGCAGGATGAAGCGCTTGTCATTCGCAAGCCTGCCGTAGGCAACAACTACCTGGCGGGTAGAGTGCGGTGTGCGGCGGTTGGCCGGGAGGGTCTCACCCAGATCCTTGACATAGAAGATGGCAAGCATGACCGCAGCGACGCCAACCAGAATGAAGGTTACGCGCCAGCCGACGGTGACTGACAGGATGCTGCCTGCCAGGGGAGAAAAGCCCGGTGCTGCAGCAGTAGCGATCATGGTAAGCGAGAGTGCACGTGCCAGTGTCTCGCCCTCGAACAGGTCACGTGCGATGGCGCGGGAGAGCACAGATGCCGCACACACACCCAGTGCCTGGGTGACACGCGCAAGGATAAGTGCGTCCAATGAGGTCGCCAGTCCTCCTACAAGTGTTCCAGCGAAAAACACAGCCAGTCCGCCCAGCACTAGTTTCTTTCGCCCATAGCGGTCTGCCAGAGGGCCGACGACCAACTGGCCCAGAGCGAAGGTCATGAAGAAGCTCGACAGCGTCAACCCAAGTTCGCGCGTACTTACCCCCAGTTCCCGGCCGATATCCGGAAAGGCAGGGAGGATGATATTTGTGGACAGCATGCCGATAGCCGCCAGTCCAGCAAGCAACGCGACGATATTGCCGGTCAGTGGTTGCCTATTGGGCTGCGATGAAGTATCGACAATCGCTGCGTCGTTCTTAGGCGCCATGCCAGTCCTCCTGCGTCAGGTGTGGCCCAAGAACATCCACGCGCGTGCCTCCATACGGGCGGTAGCCATCGTTGGCGACGGGCGCGCGCGTGACGCCCACCGTTTGCAATTGCGTCAGTACAAGGGGGGCTGTCATGGATTCATGCCTAGGTCGCTTACGCTTATTGTTGCTAGTGCTCAGTGGCGTGAAGAGATCGCTGCCAAGAGCCTCTGGAAGTAATCATGATGGTTGTCATACTTGAATTTAAGTATGATGGCCATCATGAAAAGCGTCAAGCCATTGTTGCTGCCAAGGACTACGATTCGAGGTCTACTGAATGAGATACCCCGCCAGTCAAACGGCAGAACGCCACGAACGGGTTCTGGATGAGGCTTCCCGACTGTTCCGCGCCAAGGGCATTGCCGGCGCAAGCATCGCTGAGGTCATGAAGGCATCAGGTCTGACGCACGGCGCGTTCTACGCGCACTTCGAGTCAAAAGAGGCGCTGGCGTGTGCGAGCATTGACCATGCCATGGACCAGTTGAACCGTGAGCTGGGAGAAACAGTGGCCTCAAGTGAAACGCCGAAGGTAGCTTTTCTCGATCATTACCTGAGTAAGCGTCATCGCGATCATCCCGAGAATGGATGCGCCATGCCAACGCTTGCCATTGAGGTCGCCCGTGAGCAAGGCATGCGTCAGACGTTCACTCGACGCGTGACGAAAATGATTGCATCGTTCAGTGCCAACTTACCGTGGCGGCGGGGTCGCTCAAAGGAGGAGCAAGCGATCTGCTTCATGTCCGCAATTGTTGGCGCCATGGTGCTCGCTCGCGCAGTCGACGATCCTGATCTATCAGACAAGATTCTGATGGCGACTCGCAACGAGCTGTCGCGGCAGTAGTGCCGGTGCGACTGCATGGGTGATTATTTTTTCAAAGTTGTTGGCCGATGGGCGTATTGTCCACTCCGTCTCGCACACGATGGAAGGCGAGAGTTAGGCGGTGATCCAAACTGCCGATTCAAGACGTAACGACAGCAACACGTGTAGCGCGTTCGAATTGACCATCTTCAATATCGACCAGGAAGATCTCTACTTCTACTGGCTCAATCCGCGTAATCCCCTCTCGGTGCCGTTGCAACGGCACGCGGTCCATCAGGTCACGTGCGTATTTTCCGATACTTGTCGCTGGTGTTTGCGTTGTTCGAAAATAACGCCTCCTACGCCAGGTTCTAGCGCCTAGTGCAAGGCGAGGTGCGTGGCACCCCTAGCTTGACGTGCGCGGAGCCGCCATCATGATCATTGCTGCGATGGCGACCGCAAGCCTGATCTGATACAACGCATCGCGTGTCGACAGTGACGCTGTGCTCTTGCATGCTCAATGCAACGGTAAGGCATGCATCACGATAGACCTCGCAACCGTTTGATCTTAGGGGCGAAGCAGACGCCTCCAACGCTACGCTCTGGCAAACGACCCTCGATGAGGCATGTAATGTACTGGATGGAAGAAGCCTCGGTCTTTGATGTCCAGCATCGCTGGATCATCGAGGTAACGGAAAAGCGATTACTTGCGCCCTATCCGGCGCCCAAGCTTCAAGTAAAAACCTAAGGAAGGTAGTCATCCAGGCCTCGCACTAAGACGCGTTGCGCGCCAAGGTCGACAGATGTAATGACATTACCTAACGCGCCAGAAGATCGTTCGGAGGTCTTTGCCACAGTCGAGAAGAAGCCTCTCGCCGACAAGCATGTCCGCGCCCGCGTCTGTGTGTACTGCGCGGTCGTCGTCGTGACCGCCGCAAGACCGGCGCACCAAAAAAAGGGCCGCTCCCCTCAAGGAAGCGACCCTAAAGATCTGCGGTTAGCAGATCAAACGGCTCTCGAATCGTGTATATATTGAAGACGCTGTGGGTCCTTAGAACTCCTGCCAGTCACTGCCACCGGCCGTCGGTTGCGTAGCACTTGCGGAAAAGCGCGGCTGGGAGTTAGCACCGCTACGCGTCGTGGCACCTGCTGCGATGCGTGCATTGGCCGGTGCCCTGGCGATGGCTGAGAGCTTGCGCGCCAGCGAGCTCTGCTCGACGATCTTGAACACGGCCACCGCCTCGGTGAGTTGCTGGGCCTGTTCTTCCATCGCGCGGGCGGCGGCGGTGGCTTCTTCCACCAGCGCGGCGTTCTGCTGGGTGGCTTCGTCCATGTGGGTGACGGTCTGGTTGACCTGCTCGATGCCGGCCGACTGTTCCTGCGAGGCGGCAGAGATCTCGCCCATGATGTTGGTGACACGCTGCACGCTGGCGACGATCTCGGCCATGGTCTTGCCGGCCTGGTCCACCAGCTGCGAACCGTCGGCCACCCGCTGCACCGAGTCGTCGATCAGGCTCTTGATCTCCTTGGCCGCTGCCGACGAACGCTGTGCCAGGGTGCGCACCTCGGAGGCGACCACCGCAAAGCCGCGGCCCTGGTCGCCGGCACGCGCCGCTTCCACTGCTGCGTTCAGGGCCAGGATGTTGGTCTGGAACGCGATGCCGTCGATGACGCTGATGATGTCGGCAATGCGCTTGGACGAGGCCTCGATGCCGCTCATGGTGTCGACCACCTTGCTGACCACCTCGCCACCCTGCGAGGCCACACTGGCGGCGCCGATGGCGAGTTGGTTGGCCTGGCGTGCGCTTTCGGCGTTCTGGCGCACGGTGGAGGTGAGTTCTTCCATCGAGGCAGCGGTTTCCTCCAGGTTGGCGGCCTGCTGCTCGGTGCGCTGCGACAGGTCCTGATTGCCGGCGGCGATCTCGCTGGCGGCAGCGTTGATCGAGGTGGCCGAGTGCTGGATGTGCCCGACGATGCCGGACAACTGGGTCGCGGTGGCGTTGGCGTCGTCGCGCATCTGTGCGAACACGCCCTTGAACTCGCCGTCCATGCGCGCGGTCAGGTCGCCCGCCGCAATCGCCCGCAGGATGCCCGACAGCGACTGCAGGCTGCCATCGGCGGTGGCCATCAACTGGTTGAGGCTCTCGACCATGACGCGGAAATCGAACTGGAACTGCGCTGCATCGCCGCGTGCACCAAAGTTGCCGTCGGCAGCGGCTTGTGCCAACTGCTTGATTTCCAGATTCATGGCGGACAGGTTGGCCTTGACCTCGTCCATGGTCTGCGTCAGTACGGCTTTCTCGCCCGGCAGTTGCTCCATGTCTTCACTCAAATCGCCGATGGCGTAGCAGCCCATGATGCGTGCGAGGTTCGACTGCACGCTCAGATGGGAAGCAACCAGAGCGTTGGTGTCCTTGGCCATGCGGCCGTAGTCGCCAGGAAGTGCGCTGGCATCCATCAGAAAGCTTATCTGGCCTTCGTCGTGGCGCTTGGCCATGTCTGACTGGGCCGACATCAGGCTGCGGATTTGCGTTTGCATGAGTTGCATGGCCTGCAGCAAGCGACCTGGTTCATCCAGTGCCTTGGTCCGAGCATCGCTACTCAAATCTCCTTGAGCGATGGCGTTGGCAACCTTGGTTGCACGGGCCAGTGGCGTGGTGAGGCTGCGCGTAATGATCCAGCCCAGTACTGCGCTGACGATGACAACGATCGCACCG
Organism: Xanthomonas sp. A1809; assembly: GCF_017746015.1. NCBI lineage: Bacteria > Pseudomonadati > Pseudomonadota > Gammaproteobacteria > Lysobacterales > Lysobacteraceae > Xanthomonas > Xanthomonas sp. A1809. The sequence continues at coordinate 10,088 of NZ_JAGHWZ010000001.1, forward strand.
CCCGCGATCAGCATGGCTCGCCCTCCAGCGATTGCGGTAAGCGCTTCTTCATAAGCCTGCTGGGCACTTTGGTTTTGACGCTTTACCAGCTCTCGAAGTGTTTTTTGCCAGCTGAGAATGGCTGGGCGTGCCTTCTCGCTCAGCAGGGTTTGTGCCCCCGGGTAGTCTTCTGCGACGCAAAGGGCGATGACTTGATCACTCAGCTGGCGAGCAATCGCGCGCTGGCTGTCTAGAGTGACTCGAACTTGACGGCCACCTTCGGAGAGAGACTTGCTATCCAAGGCCGTTAGCTGCTCGCGTAGTTGTGAGTAGCGGTCACGTTCGCTGTGGATGGTTCCAGCGGCCTCTTTGTTGAGCTCATCACTGGTGGTCATCGCATACGTGCCGAGGGCGACGAGGATTGAAGAATTGGCATCCAGCATTCCATTGGCAACTTGGATCTTTGCCATTCTGTCTTGGACAATGGAGTCCAGCTGATGCTTGGAATTGGACATCGTCCACAGGCCCGCTGCAACAAGCATGGCGGAAAGAAGAATCAGGATGCCGAAAGCGACAGTCAGACGCTTGCCAACGCTATGCCTTTGAAGAAAATCCATCTCATAACTCTTGATGCCGTGCAAAAGCGCACGGATGCTTAGCGGCCTCATCCTTCAGAAATTAAGAAACTAGCGATTTCTGTGTTCATTCCAATGCAAGAAGGCGCGTGAACTAGCGCGTCAGGGTAGCCATCTTTCAACGCTGCATTGCGAGCCGTTCCATGCGCAGGCACTCCACCACCGATTTGTCCTGATCGACATCCGTGACCGGCTTGAGATGCACGAAGCATCCTTTACCGATTTCCTCTCGACACCAACCGTGGGTACAATGGCAGACCTTAGCAACGACTCGAATCTCGGACAGTGATGACTCCCCCCTGAAACTCCATTGAGAGTTGAACCAGGTAGACCTACCTGGTAACGGGATGCTGTCTGTTGAATTCAGCGCGCGCCTCGCGCGTGGAGGTCGTTCTCATGTCTAATGTTTATCCGCTGCGCCAGCAATGGCTCGGCAATGTGCGTGGCGATGTACTTGCCGGTATTGTCGTTGCGCTTGCGCTCATCCCAGAGGCGATCGCGTTCTCGATCATTGCTGGTGTCGATCCGAAGGTCGGGCTCTATGCTGCCTTCTGTATAGCCGTAGTGACGTCTATCGCAGGTGGTCGCCCGGGCATGATCTCTGCGGCAACCGGCGCCATGGCGCTGTTGATGGTAGATCTGGTAAAGGACCACGGGCTGCAGTATCTGCTGGCAGCCACGGTTCTCGCCGGTATGCTGCAGGTCGGCGCAGGCGCCTTGCGACTTGGCTCACTCATGCGTTTTGTGTCGCGTTCGGTCATTACCGGCTTCGTCAACGCGCTGGCAATCCTGATTTTCCTGGCCCAGTTGCCCGAGTTGGTCGGCATGCCTTGGCAGGTCTATGCCGTCTGTGCGTTTGCCCTGGCCATCATCTATTTGCTGCCGCTGTTTACCAGGACGATTCCCTCGCCTTTGGTGGCGATCGTGGCGATGACGGCCGCATGCATGTTTTGGGGTATCGACATCCGTACTGTCGGCGACATGGGCAGGTTGCCCGATAGCCTGCCGACATTCTTTCTGCCCGATGTTCCTTTGACTTCGGACACCTTCCGCATTCTGTTTCCGGTTTCGGCGACGCTGGCGATGGTGGGCGTACTGGAGTCGCTGATGACGGCGCAGATCGTGGAAGACATGACCGACACGCCTTCGCAACGCAATCGCGAATGCATCGGCCAGGGCGTGGCCAACATGATTGCGGGGTGTTTTGGCGGCATGGCAGGGTGCGCGATGATCGGCCAGTCGGTGATCAACGTAAGTTCAGGTGGGCGCGGACGCCTGTCGTGCCTGGTGTCGGGTGTGGTGCTGCTGCTGATGGTGGTCTACGGCGCGCCATGGGTTAGCCAGATTCCGATGGCCGCACTGGTGGCGGTGATGATCATGGTCAGCATCGGCACTTTCAATTGGAGGTCGTTTGGCGACCTGAGGACTCACCCCAAGAGCTCGTCGGTGGTGATGATCGGGACGGTGGTCGTCACTGTGCTGACACACGACCTGGCCAGGGGTGTGCTGGCGGGCGTGCTGCTGTCTGCCCTGTTTTTTGCTCGTAAGGTGGGGCGCATGTTGTATGTCCTGGAGCGGGATGTGGATTCGGACACGCGCGTGTACGAGGTGCGTGGCCAGGTGTTCTTCGCCTCTGCCGGACAATTTGCGTCCAGCTTTGATTTCCTGAACAGTCCGAAGAAAGTGACCGTCGATCTCACGCATGCCCACTTCTGGGACATCAGCGCGGTGGGAGCACTCGATCGCGTGGTGCTGAAACTGCGATCGCATGGGGTGCAAGTCGATGTCATCGGCTTGAACGAGGCCAGCGACACGCTCATCGAGCGGCTGGGAACCCATCGCCGGGAAGGTGCGACGCTGTCGCTTGGCCATTGAGGCCAACGGACGCCGGCGTGCCAGTGACATGGTGATGCTGGGTGCATTCCCATGTCTGCGAGCATCGCGGCGTGCCTGCGGCAGCCTGTCAGGTAGTGCGCTGGAGTGGCGGCCACCCCGGCTCGGTTACCGGCCGCCGGACCGGGGAGATACCACCTTGCGAGGCAACTGGATGGCGGCAAGCATTCCGCCTCCATCCCGGTTGCTGAAGCTCAGCTGCCCACCGTGGGTCTGGCAGATCGCCGAAGCGATCGCCAGCCCCAGTCCACTTCCACCGGACTGTCGCGCGCGTGAGTGTTCTGCGCGCCAGAAGCGATCCATCAAGCGCGGAAGCTGGTCAGGATCCACGCCGGGACCTCTGTCGCCGACAAGAATATGGTAAAGCTCGGGCTCGGCCGCGACAGACAGCTCCAGCACTTGACCCGAGCTACCGTAGCGGATGGCATTGTCGATCAGGATCGATACCACCTGACCCAGCCGAGCGCGATCGCCTGGCATATTCAGATCGGGTGGAATGTTGCAGCTGATGACCATGCCTGCCTTGCTCAGTGCAGGAGTGGCCCATTCCAGCCGCTCGTTGATCAAGTCGGTCAAAGAGAAGTTATCTATCTCCAGGACCAACTGCCCGGCACGCGCGAGCGAAACCAGATGTAGCTCGCTCACCAGCCGGTTGATCTGTTCCAGCTGTGCATGCACCAGTGCCAACTGCTCCGGTGCGCGTGGGAATACCTCGTCCAACATCCCCTGTACACGCCCCATCGCCGCCGTGAGCGGGGTACGCAACTCATGCGCAAGCATGGCACTGGATTCGCGCAATTCGCGCTCATACTGCTGAAGCTTGGCGCTCATTGCATTGAAGTCAACCGCAAGTCCGGTGAGTTCCCCGGGGGCGCCATCCACCACGGGAACGCTCCCGCCGAACTGACCCTCGCTGACCCGATGTGCGACGCGTGCGACATGCAGCAGCTGTCGTGAAAGCGGTCGGGCAATCAATAAGCCACAGAGCAGGATCAGTGGAATGACCACCACCACCATGCTGCTCAACACAGCCCAGTCCGGATTGCCAATCCCCGGAAGCAACATACGGATGTCGTAGTAATGCTCCATTAGTTGCCACAAGCGCGCTTCGTTCACGTCGGGTTGCGCCCGCAACAACTCGATTTCAGCCTGGACGTCTGCCGGAACATCGCGCAGGATCAGGTAGTCCCGAATATCGAAGTATGCCCACATGCTGAACGCGATCAAGCAGACCGTGGTGATCGCCAAGCCGCTGATTCGCATCCCGATCCACAACGAAAGCGGCGCGTTGCGGTGTGCCATGAGCCATCTGCGTAGCTTCCGCACCATTCTCACTTGAACCGATATCCGACGGAGCGGACTGTCACCAGCACGCCGGTGATGCCGTGTTGATCGAGCTTGCGTCGCAGGTTGAGCACGTGGGTGTCCAGAACCCGCTCCAGCGCATCGCTATCGGGCAGACAGGCCTCCAGTAACTCGCTACGGGTGAAGGCCTTGGATGGGGTCCTCAACAGGGTCATCAAGAGCGTGAACTCGGTGCGAGTCAGCTCCAGCGGCACCAGGGTGCCATCTTCGGACTCGATGTGCGCCGCAAAGCTGGTTGGGTCCACGCGCAGGCGTTCATAACGCAGCGCTTCCTCATTGCTGCGCGTGGTCGTACTGCGGCGCAGGACGGCAAAGACCCGCGCTACGACTTCCTTGGGGCTGTAAGGCTTGACCACGTAATCGTCGGCACCGTAGCGCAATGCGCCAAGCTTTTCCGGCTCGTCACCGATCGCGGTCACCATGATGACCGGGGTGCTGCCCACGCGGCGGATCGCCGACAACACCTCGATGCCGCTCAACGAGGGCAGCATCATGTCCAACAGGACGAGGTCCGGCTTCCACTGCGCATGCAATTGCACTGCGCGCATACCGTCCGAGGCAATCGCAACGTCAAAGCCTTCTCTGAGCAGGTACGCCTCGAGGACGCTGGCGCTATCACCATCGTCCTCGACGACCAGGACCTTCTTGGATGCCATGCGTCCTCCAGTGTTTTTGTTGTCTTGATGAAATCTTGATGAAGTCCCGAGGCAACCTTGAATCTCGGCCTCGATGCTATGCCTCGGTCGATCCACAGGCATATCCCATGATTCCACAGATTGCAGGCAACCCTCTACGACAGGCTACCTTGGTGCTGGTGCTCGCCTTGTTGCTGGGAGGGTGCTCCCTCGCCCCTGCCTACCATCGCCCGGCGGTCGCGTTACCAGCCAACTTCGCCGACTCGCAGGCGCCTGCAGCAGCATCCGTCGGGCAGATTCAGGAGCTTAAGGCGCACGAACTGGCATTCCTGAGGGCGTTCGCGCCCCGCACAGCGCTGGCGCCTTTGGTCAGCGCCGCCCTGGCACACAACGCCGATTACCGTATGGCCACCTTGCGGGTGGAGCAAGCGCGCGCGCAGTACCGCATCGAGCGCTCGGCGCGTCTACCGTCCGTTGGCGTGGATGCGCAGCGCGTTCGCCAGATCTACGACGATCCTGAGCTGCAGCAGCGCTTCCAGCAGGAGCTGTCAGTGGCAAGTGTGGGAATCGGTGACTTCGAGCTGGATTTCTTCGGGAAGCTGAAATCCCTCTCAGATGCGGCGCGTTCCCGCTACATGGCTTCGACACATGGTCAGGAGGCGGCACGCGGGGCGCTGATCGCCGAAGTGCTGCGCGCGTACACGCTCGAGCGCGCCACCGCCGGGGAATTGGCAATTCAGCAGACGATCGAGGCCGACACCGCCGCCTTGCTGGCCTACGCCCAGCGCCAGCAAGCCGTGGGCATGCTGTCCCAGGACGAGCTCAACCGCCAACGGGCTGAGGCCGATCGGGTACGTGTACGCACGCTTCAGGCTGCCGACGATCATCGGGCGGCATTGCGGGCGATGCACCTGTTGACCGGTTTTGCCACCGTCGAGATAGAAGGGGCATTGGCCGATCTGGCCCCCGGCGACGAGAGCGACGGTGCCCTGCGCGACCTGGACTCGGATGTGTTGCTGCAACGCCCAGACGTCCAGCAGGCCGAGGCCGAGCTGCGCGCGCGCAATGCTGACATCGGTGCAGCGCGGGCAGCGTTCTTCCCCTCCATCCGCCTGAGTACCGGGCTGGGTACGGCAAGCAGCACGCTCGGCGGCCTGTTCGACAGCGGAAGCCGCATGTGGTCGTTCACCCCGCAATTATCGTTACCGATCTTCGATTTCGGCCGCAACCGTTCCAATCTCGACCTGGCCAAGGTGCGCAAGCAGGCCGGTATCGTCGAATACGAACGGACGATCGAATCGGCGTTTCGTGAAGTCGCCGATGCACTCGACGCTCGCGCCACCCTGGGTATTGCGCGGGACCGGAGCCACGCATCGCTGCAGCGCGAACAACGCCGCATCGAGCGGATGGCATTGCGTGTCGAGCGGGGGCTGCAGGACCGCGGCGGATTGCTTGAGGAGCGCGTGCAACTGGGCCGGACAGCGCTGGATGCCCTGTCCGTTGATCGGGATGCTGCGCTCAACCGCATCGCTGTTTTTCGCGCGTTCTACGGAGTCAGGCTCCCGGCGTCGTCGTGACCGGTGCCACTTCGCCAAATCCACTTCCAACGCCATGAAGGCGCCGATGCCTTCCCATCTTCAGACCATCGTGCAGGACTTCTCGTGACCATCCAATCTTCCCTTCTCGCCAGTGCCATGCTTGCCGCGTTGCTATCGCTGCCGGGATGCTCCAACGATGCCAGGCCTGCCCAGGAGGCTCCCCGAGCCGTCAAGCTGACCTCGGCAACAGGTGATGACCCAGATCAGACACGCTTCACCGCAACGGTGCGGCAGGAGCAGCGCACTGCGTTGGCATTCGAAAACGGTGGACGGATCAATGCCATCTACGTCGACGTGGGTGACCATGTGCGCCAGGGGCAGCTGCTGGCGCAGCTGGATCCGGAACCGACGCGTCTTCGTTTGCGACAGGCCCAGGCCAATGCCAGCTCTGCAGCTGCAGAGCTGCATGAGCGGCAGATACAGCTGGAACAGCAGACTGCCATGTTCGCTGACGGGGCAACGTCGCAGGCCACACTGACCGCAGCCAAGGTGGCGGTAGATGCCGCGCAGGGGCGCTTGCGCGTGGCCGAATCGGATCGTGCGCTGGCGCAGCGCGCGCTACGTCAGGCGGACATCCATGCTCCGTTCGACGGCAATGTGGTCGCCCGTCTGCAACAGCCGCACGTGGACGTGCCCGGCGGTCAGGCGGTTCTGCAAGTGGAGGGTGAGGGGCGTGCGCAGGTGGTGGCCTTGCTGCCGCCGCAGGTGGCGGCGTTGAGTCCAGGTGCCACTATCGCAGCCGCGCGTACAGGAGCGGCAAGGGATCCGGTGACGTTGCGTTTGCGGAGCGTGGCTGCGGGCTTGGATGGCGCAGCCACCGTGCAGGCGATCTTCGATGTGCAATCCGGCGGCAGGGATCTCCGCAGTGGCGAGAGTCTTCTACTTTCCTTGCCGCGCCGGGACAGTGCGCAGCCATCGCTGCCCCTGGCGGCCGTCCTGCCGCACAACGACAACCAGACCGGCACGGTGTTCGTGTACCTGGCCGACAAGGGACGGGTGGAGCGTCGCAAGGTGTCGGTGGGCGCAATGCAAGGTGATCGGATCCAGATTCGCGGTGGATTGCGTCCCGGTGAGCGAGTGGTCAGCGCCGGCGCGGCATTTCTCACGGATGGCCAGCAGGTGGTGCCGTTCGTCTCAAGCAGCAAGTTGAGCGCGGGAGGTGCGCTGTGAATCTGACCCGATCAGCGCTCGGATCCAGCCGATTGACTCTGTTCACCGCGCTGATGGTGCTGGTGGGCGGCGTGCTGACCTTTCTGAATTTTCCATCCCAGGAAGAGCCGTCCGTCACCATCCGTGATGCGATCGTGCAGGTGGCCTATCCCGGCATGCCGACAGAGAAGGTCGAGAGCCTGCTTGCAAGACCGGTTGAGGAGAACCTGCGCAGCCTGGCGGGGATCAAGAAGATCGTGACCACCGTGCGTCCGGGCAGCGCAATTCTGCAGATCACGGCGCACGACACCGTGGCCGATCTGCCGGCACTCTGGTTGCGCGTTCGCGCCAAGGCGGCCGAGGTGGGCGGCGTATTGCCGGCCGGCACCATGGGTCCGTTTGTCGATGACGACTTCGGGCGCGTATCGGTCGCCTCGATCGCAGTCACCGCACCGGGCTTCAGCATGACCGAGATGCGCGGTCCTTTGCGCAAGATGCGCGAGCAGCTGTATACGCTGCCCGGTGTGGAGCGGGTTTCGATGTACGGTCTGCAGGAAGATCGCGTCTACATCGCGTTCGATCGCGCGCGGATGGTCGAGGCAGGCCTGAGCCCATCCTCCGTGATCGAACAACTGCGCCGCCAGAACGTGATCGCTCCCGGTGGTCTGGTGTCAGCCGCGGGCATGGCGATGACCGTTGCGACCTCCGGCGAGGTCGGCAGCCTCCAGGCATTGCAGCAATTTTTGATCAGCGTGCCAGATGCGTCTGGGGCTCGCGAGGTACCGCTGGGTGAGCTGGCCAAGGTGCAGGTCATGCCTGCGGACCCGCCGGAAACTGCGGCGGTCTACCAGGGAAAGGCAGCTGTCGTGGTCGCCGTCTCCATGGCCAATGGCTACAACGTGGTGAGCTTCGGAAAGTCACTGCGCGCAAAGCTTGTTGAAACCGCCAGGCTTTTGCCGAACGGCTTCAAGCAGCATGTGGTGACCTTTCAGGCCGACGTGGTCGACCGCGAAATGGGCAAGATGCACCAGGTGATGGGAGAGACCGTGGTGATCGTTATGGCGGTCGTCATGCTGTTCTTGGGCTGGCGCACCGGTCTGATCGTCGGCGCGATCGTGCCTTTGACCATCCTGGGTTCCTTGATCCTGATGCGCGTGCTAAATGTGGAGCTGCAGACCGTCTCGATTGCGGCAATCATCTTGGCCCTGGGGTTGCTGGTGGACAACGGTATCGTGATTGCCGAGGACATCGAGCGGCGTCTCGTGGCAGGCGAGGATCGCTTGCATGCCTGCGTCGAAGCGGGACGCACGCTGGCAATCCCCTTGTTGACGTCCTCGCTGGTGATCGTGCTTGCGTTTTCGCCGTTCTTCTTCGGTCAGACCAGCACCAACGAATACATGCGCTCCCTGGCCATCGTGTTGGCCATTACCCTGCTGGGGTCATGGCTGCTCAGCATCACCGTCACTCCTCTGCTATGCCTGTACTTCGCACGTGTCCACGTCGGGGAACACAGCGAGGGCAACTACAACTCCAGGTTCTACCGTGCCTATCGTGCGGTCATCGAGCGCCTGCTGGAGTTCAAGTTGCTCTTCATCGGCACGATGCTGCTTGCGCTGGTCGGTGCCGTCGTTGTGCTGGGATCGATTCCCTACGATTTCCTGCCCAAATCCGACCGCTTGCAATTCCAGATGCCGGTCACGCTGAGGGCAGGGGCCGACTCGCGCCAGACCCTGCAATCGGTCGAGACGATCAGTCGCTGGTTGGCCGACAAACGCGTCAATCCGGAGATCGTCGACAGTATCGGCTACGTGGCAGACGGCGGCCCGCGCATCGTGCTTGGTCTCAACCCGCCGCTGCCTGGTTCCAACATCGCCTACTTCACGGTGAGCGTGAAGCCCAAGACAGATATCGACCAGGTCATCGATCGTGTGCGCCAGTACACGCGCAAGACGCTGCCGGACGTACGTGCCGAACCCAAGCGTTTCTCTCTGGGCGCCACCGAAGCGGGCGTTGCGGTGTACCGCGTTACCGGAGCCGACGAGCAGGTGCTGCGCGCCGCCGCCGAGCAGATTGCCGATGCGCTGCGGAGCCTGCCGGGCACACTGGACGTGACCGACGACTGGCAGGCGCGCATCCCGCGCTACACCGTGCAGGTAGATCAGTTGAAGGCGCGTCGTGCTGGAGTCAGTAGCGAAGACATCGCACAAGCGCTGCAGCTACGCTACAGCGGCGTGGGTGTCTCGCAGATCCGCGACGATGGTGTCGACGTGCCGATCCTGCTCAGGGGCGATGCCGGTGAACGCGCTGCCAAGGGCAGTCTGGCCGATACCCTGGTTTACCCGCAGAACGGTGGCAAGCCGCTGCCGCTGTCAGCGGTGGCCATCATCCAGCGCGCCAGCGAACCGTCCACCCTGATGCGGCGTAACCTCGAGCGGGCCATCACCGTGACCGGGCGCAACCCGAACTCGACCACCAGCGAAATGGTCGCCACGCTGGCCGACAAGATCGCCAAGATCCAGCTGCCGCCCGGCTACCGTATCGAACTGGGCGGGGAGATCGAGGACTCGGCCGAAGCAAACCAGGCCCTGCTGGAGTACATGCCGCACGCACTGGGGGCGATCCTGTTGCTGTTCATCTGGCAATTCAACTCGTTCCGCAAACTGTTCATCGTGGTGTCGGCAATCCCTTTTGTGCTGATTGGTGCAGCCCTTGCCCTGCTGCTGACCGGCTATCCGTTCGGATTCATGGCTACATTCGGCCTGCTTGCCCTGGCCGGTATCATCGTCAACAACGCGGTACTGTTGCTGGAGCGCATCGAAGCGGAACTGGCCGAAGGCCTGCCACGACGCGAGGCTGTGATCTCTGCGGCGGTCAAGCGACTGCGCCCCATCGTGATGACCAAGCTCACGTGCATCGTCGGCCTGATCCCCTTGATGCTGTTTGCCGGCCCGTTATGGACCGGCATGGCGATCACGATGATCGGAGGCCTGGCCTTGGGGACGCTGGTCACATTGGGGATGATTCCAATCCTGTATGACGTGCTGTTCGGCCTTCGGCTGCTGGAGCGCGACAAGGACGTGGCCCGCGCATGATGTGCTTGCCGCTACTCGCCCAGGTGCATCGCGTTGCCTGGCTGCTATGGCTGCTGGTCGTGATGACGGCCAGTGGCTGCGCTGCGGTGACGTTGAAGCCTGTCAAGCCCCGTGCCTACCTGGAGGCACGGCGCGGCGATGCGCTCACGACAGGCCAGCTCGGCGACAGCACTACCGAAAGCCTGCGGCTGCTCGGACTCGATGGCGCGCGTTGCATGCAGGCCCCCAGCCAGTGCGTGCAGGCGCTGCTTAAGGAAGGCGGACTGACCTCTGAGCGTGGCTTGTCGGCGGCGGCGGAAGTGTCACTGCTGCAATCGCTCGAGCGGCCGCAGAAGACGGGCGATGCGATGCCCGACGCAGCATTGTCGGGCTGGCTGGAGACTGCCCGCTACGCATACGCCTACCTGTTCTTCAGCGGTCGCGCGCCTGACCAGCGTGCGTTCGAGGATCGGCAGACGCAGGTCCGCGACTACTACAACTATGCGACCGAGCAGGTCGTGGCGGGGCTGTTCCAGCGCTATCGACAGTTGCCGCCGGATGGCGGCACCTCCACGCGTCTGCCCGCGCCCGATCCCTGGAAGGTCAACCTGGACGTAAGCGGATTGGGCCCGCTGGAACAGATTCCCACGCCTGAGGCGCTGATTCCGGTTACCAAGATCCGCTTCCATGGGCTGCGCAGCGTTTACCGCCGAGATGGATTTGGTACGGAGATGGTGGCGGTGTTACCGGACCTCGAACACGGCGCAGCTGTCGCTTCGGATGCGGTGGTGACTCCCGGCGGCTTCAGCGAAATGCATACGCCCAACATTACCGCTGTACTGCGGTTCCGGGGGGCCTCGCTTGCCGAGGTGCTGGCCACCTCCGACGTCAGCCTGGAAGGATACGATCCACTGCAAAGCGACAGCGGACAGTTTGGCGGTTACCGGGTCCCTCTGGCAGCGAACTACACGGCAGGCTATGGGGTCTGGTTGGCGCGTTCGGGATTTGCCGGGCAATCGCTGCGCACCTTGTTCGGGATGGCCGAAGGTTTGAGCCAACCGCGATTGTTCATGCTTCAACCCTACGACCCGAACAGGCGCGTGCTACTGCTGATGCACGGCCTGGGCAGCAGCCCCGAAGCGTGGGTGAACCTGGCCAACGAGATCGCCGGCGATGCTGGATTACGCCAGCGTTATCAAGTCTGGATGATGTATTACCCGACCAATCTGCCGTTGGCCTACAACCACATCGCCATACGCCGCACAATCGAAGGCGCGTTGAACAGCTTCGATCCTGATCGTCGCAATCCTGCATCTCACCATATGGTCCTGGTGGGGCACAGCATGGGCGGGGTCCTCGCTCGGCTGATGATTTCCTCCAGCGATGGCGACCGCTTGTGGCAACGCTTGCTAGGCGATCTACCGCCGGAGCGCAGCACACGCGCACGGAGCAAGTTGACGCCGCTGCTGCAGTTCGAGCCGATGCCAGAGATAGGTCGCGCCGTCTTCATCGCTGCGCCCCAGCGAGGTACTGCTATGGCAAGCGGTGTGATGGCAGGCATGGTGCGTCGCATGGTCGGCATTCCCAACGTGCTGCTGCATCGCTTTGCAGACGTGCTGGACATTGCCAGCGACGTACCGAATCGCCTGCCTACCAGCATGGACAATCTGCGTGAGAGCGACCCTTTCATTCAGGCCGCTGCGGATCTGCCGATCAGCAGTCAGGTTCCGTATCACTCGATCATTGCCCGTCGTTCAGCACAAGGCGAACTCCTGCTTTCCGATGATGGCTTTGTCCCTTACAGCAGCGCACACCTTGAAGGTGCCACCTCGGAGAAGATAATCGTGGCCGGCCATAGCGTGCAGGAAACGCCAGCGGCTATTCTAGAACTCAGGCGTATCCTGACACAGGACGACAACGTCATTGAGGAGAATGCAAGCAGGTAGTGATCCTAGTCCTGGGGTTGATGTGCCTTCCGAAAAGACAGGCGAGCATGTCGGTGCTAGGTAATCAATTCCTGCAATTGCAAGGCTGCAGGAAAAGGATTGCCGTCATAATGCCATGTATCCGTGCGCCGAATATTGCTGGAATATTCGGCGATCTCGTTTGTCCATGAACGTCGGACCTGCTCGGGCGGCATCCTCGCTGCAACAAGAAATTCAGATGGGTTCAAAGGATCTTGGTTCGACTTCCGATCCCAGTGGCAACAGCCTGCGACTGCCCATTGAAGATCACGTTCGTCGAAACGCCGCCCACGCTTGTCAATTCAATTGACGTCGCCTTGCCGTCGCGCCATTCCATATCAACCAAAAAGCCGCCACGTGCACCAACTCCGGTGATGCGGCCGCTTTTTGACCAGGCCAGAGGCAGCGCGGGCAATATCTCAATTTTGCCTGGACGGGAATACAGCAGCATCTCCAGCATTGCCACGGGCGTTCCATAATTGGCATCGATCTGGAATGCACTCGAATCGGCGCCGAAACTATAAATGTCGAACAGGTTCATCGCTGAACCGTTTGAATTGGCATGTGACGGAGACAGGTTGGTGATTATCAGCTGATATGCCTTTTCAGAATTTCTCAGTCGTGCCCAGCAAATGGCGCGCCAGGCACATGCCCAGCCAAAGCTGGACATGCCTCGCGCTTCCAGGAGTCTGGTAACTCCATCGATAAGCTCTGCTGGACTGCGATCCAAATGAATCCGATCGCCAGGAAAGAATCCAACCAACGGTGACAAATGCCGGTGCTCGTCCTCGCCGAGATCTTTCGGAGACATCCATTCCTGTAACCTTCCGGTGATCGGGCTGATCTGAGGCAAGTACAGACGCTGTTGAAGTTGTTTTATGGCCTCTGCATATCCTTGATCACGCGAAAGAATTGCGCTGGACTGGGCATAGTTTTCGAATAGATCCCAAACCAGCTCCTGCGCGTAGGTGATTCCTTTTGCGTGTTCTGGCCCATGCTCGGGCGACCAATCACTATCATCAACTAGCACCTTGCGGACGGTGCCTGTGTCATCTGTCGTCGTTATCTCGATGAGGCGCGCCTCCCAGAATTCGCATGCGCCTTTAAGTAGCGGATAGATTTTCTGTAGGTAGCCTTTGCTTTGTGTATATTGATAATGCTGCCAAAGGCTATTGCATAGCCATGCGTTTCCGGCTGGATGCCACCACCAGCCATTTCCACCGAATGGATTGGTGGAAATCGCAACCGTCCATCCTGCTAGCTTTCCAGAAGAATTTTTGAAGCGGTTCCGAGGATCATTGAAGTGAGCTTTGGTAATGCGCGTCCAGGACTCGAATTGAGACAAACAGTAGCGAGTAAGCGCATCGAAACAAACGCCCAGTCCAGCTCGATCCGGAAGCCAGTAGTTCATTTGTAAATTGATGTCGGTATGATAGTCACTCATCCATGGGGGCGTGTTGTCTTTGAGCCACAGACCCTGCAGATTCGTCGGCAGACTGTCGCGCGAGCCGGCAATCGTTAGATAACGGCCGAACTGTAGATAGGTGGCCTCCAGTTCGGGATCTGGAGCAGCGCCGTTGCTTGCACGCGTGATAAGGCGTTGCCAGGTGTCCTGGTTACGTAGTGCATCGTCGGAGCGACCGAGGTCGATCTGCATTGTGTCGAAAAGCGACCTGTAATCAGCGGTATGCGTGTCGAGTAGCGTTGGTGCTGTAGCGGTCGAGGCCCGGCGTGTCTTTTCGATTGCCAGATTCAATGGCACAGCGCTTGGGTCACGGTAGCCATCCTCCAAACAAGGCGCATAATCGGTTCCCCCACTAAAGATGACGGTAAGCGCGCTGCACTTGGAGAATTCCAATATGTTGCCGCGTATCTCCGTCCTTCCATCATCCGCTATTACCTTGCTGGCAGCGGCATAGCGCAATGCATTAGGTAGTCGGCCACTGAAGTGCAATGTGCTGTTGTCGAGTCCGCCAGTGACGTCTTCATGCGCACTGACGAGCTGCAGCTTCCCGCTATGCAGGCCGCCTTTTTCGCATGTAAGCCGAATGACGATTACGTCGTCGGGCTGGCTGGCAAAATAAGTCCGCGTGTAGCCGACACCATGATGGCGGTACTGCACTCGAACGCACCCATTGCTGAGATCCAGCTCGCGCCGATAGTCATGGATGGAGGCCCCACCATGGCCTTCGAGTTCAAGGTACAACCGAGCAAGCATGACAAAACTGCCAAAATCATCCTTCCCGTAAGGAAACTGGCCGTTTTCATCCAGCGTGACATTCGTGCCGCCGGTCCACATGCTTGCGTCAGAGACGTAGAGGAAATCGCGCTCAGGCGCTCCGCCGATCAGTGCCCCGATGCGTCCATTGCCGATTGGCAAGCCCTGCTGAAGGACGTCTTTCTCAAGCGCGGGTGTTACGTACTGCATACGGAGCGCTTGATCGGGCGGAACGAGTGGTGTCGTTGGCGGCCGGATGGGTGTGGAATGCGCGCCAGAAAACCTTGGCAGGCTGAGCAAGGGCAGTAGAGCGGCAAGTGCACCGCTGCGCTTCAAGAATGCACGGCGCGCGGCATGGTCAGCATGGGAATACTTCGAACGGGACATTGTTCCGGGTTCAGGCGCCAACGTGCCAGTGGCACGATTTACGGCAGACGCTCTTTTTTAACCGCAATCTTGCGTGAGGGAAAGCCGGGAAAGAACAATGGTGAAATCGATTGCCTCCATGTGCTCAAGTCCACGACGATCGATCTGAATGTGGCTTATTTCTGGAACATTGTAGCGACGAAGCTTCTAGGCTGAGTGGCCAGGGAGTTGCGCATGATTGATGCAATCATGGAGGTCCGTGATTTGGACGAGGCCAGCGACACCCTTGTAGGGAGCTTAGGAAGCGCCGAGTGCCCGGGGCAGTGCCTACCTAGATCCCTGGTAACGGGCATGGCTGCAGCTGAAGCCGCGCGGCGCAATCGATTCCGGATCTGCGGTCGCGCCCGATTTTTGTCCACCACGGTGCGTGCACAATCCTGTGTGGGCGAGGCCAAACGCGCAGACACTCACTACGTGCCCTCCTTGGACTGCAGTGCTGGATGAAGCCTTCGATGTCAGTTATTGTTATTAGATAACACGAAATAGGCTCATGGCATGCACGATCGCAGGCGCTTCCTGATGGGTTCCACATCCGTGGCCATGATGGCGATGGTCGACGCCATCCCGACAATCGCGGGCCCAGTCGCGAGCGTCGTGCCGGTCAGCCACCAGGCACCGGACGCATTGGCACGCGACGAGGCGCATTGGCAGGCCATCCGGCGCCTGTATCCGGTGCAGGACGACATCATCAATCTGGAGCACGGTTACTGGGGCAAGATGTCCAGCGCCGTGGAGCAGGCGCTCGCACGCAATACGCACCGCGTCAATCGTGAGCTGTCCTGGTACGCCAGGCGTGACTATGATGCGGATTTTTTGCACTCGCGCAGGGTCGTGGCCGATGCGCTCGGAGCGCAGGTCGACGAGGTGATGCTGACCCGTAACGCCACCGAATCGTTCGTGAACTTGATCACGCAGTACGACGGATTGTCGCCGGGCGATGCAATCGCCTGGGCCGATGCGGACTATCCGGAGTTCAAACGCATGATGGCGTGGCTGGCCCGCGCGCGGCAGGTGGACGGCCCCATGCTTGCACTGCCCAGTACTGGCACCGATGACGATTATGTACGCGCTTACGAGCAGGCGTTCGATGCGCATCCACGCCTGAAGCTGGTCGTGCTCACCCATGTCAGCAACCAGCACGGGCTGGTGCTGCCGGTGCGCCGGATCGCAGCGCTTGCCAGACAGCGCGGCATCCAGGTCATCTGCGACTGCGCGCAGTCGTGGGGCCTGCTCGATTTCACCATCGAGACGTTGGGCGTTGACTGGGCGGTGTTCAACCTGCACAAATGGATCGGTTCGCCGGTAGGCGTTGGTGCCCTGTATATGCGGCGCGGCACGCTCAGTCCGGTCAGGCCGTTCCCCGGTGAGCCGGACTCCGATGCCGACATCACGGCCCGGGTTCACCTGGCCACCAGCGACTTTGCCGCATTCATGACGGTCCCGGCCGCTGTGCAGTTCCATCAGGCAATTGGTGGCGCCAACAAGCAGGCACGCTTGCGCTACCTGCGCCAGGTCTGGGCCAGCGCGCTGGGGGCGATGGAGGCGGTGGAGATCTTGGGAGCGGCGAGCGAACACAATGCCTCGGGCATGGGTGCGTTCCGCTTGCGTGGCCGATCGTCCAAGGCGGAGGCCGATGCGCTGCAACAGCGCCTGCAGGACGAGTTCGGCATTTTCACCGTGGTCCGCAGCGACTTGCACAGTGGCTGCTGTCTTCGAGTCACACCACAGATCTTCACCCCGGTGGCCGACATACAGCGACTGGTCGATGCGGTCGCCCAGCTCGCTCGGCGTGCATGAGGTGCTTGCGGCCGCCAGCTTGCGCCCGCCCCAACTGCAGTGGATGTCATCGTTACTGGCAAAGGTCGGGCGGTTATCGATGAAGCTAGGGCCGGACCTCCAATCACCACGCGGCCAGCCTGCATCGTCTGTCCTGCATCTGAAATCCTGACGGCGTATTGGCGGTCCGATCGCTGTGCTATGCGTGGTTGGAGTGGTCGTCGACACCAGCAACGCAACACGGTGCAGCATAGGGGCGGGGTGCGCCAGTGAATTCATCTGGATTGTGACGGAGCGTTGGGTCGCGGCACTCAACGGCCCAGCGTTCTTTCCATTTGGCAAACCAGGCGGCAATGCGTGGATCGCATCGTGTACTGGCAGCTTCCGGGGTCGGTGTCCCGACACGAACGGTTTCCTGTCGCTTCTGAAGCCCTTGAGAAATGCGATCCTGCCGGCTTGAAGATGTGCAGATCCACCTGATCTAAGGACGAATGTGCTGGCGCGTGGCATGCGACGTATCTGCCCGACCCAGCAACCCGCGTGCCTGCATCCACCAGGTGAACGCGTCGAACCAGTGGTCGCTGGTCGTCCCCTTTGGATGCAGGTCGAATCCGTGCCCGCCGCGCTCGTACAGGTGCAGCTCGGCCACGGCGCCGGCCTTGCGCCATGCGGTGTAGAGCAGGAGAGGATCGTTCGGCTGGTAGGGGTCGTCGGCGGCACCTGCAATGAAGGCCGGGGAAGCGCCAGCGGGAACCGGTGTGCGCAGGCCGCCGTAGATCAGGCCGACGAAGTCCGGGCGCGAGACATCCGGCCCGATGGCCAGATCGGCCGCCAGATAGGCGCCGCTCGAAAATCCGATGACGCCGACTCGCTGCGGATCGATTCCCCAGGTACGGGCGCGCTGTCGCACGATTGCCACCGCGCGCGCTCCATCCTCGATGGCGTGCGGCTCGCCGGCAAAGCGAGGGAGCTCCACAGGATTCCCGCTTCTGGCGCGCGACATCACCAACTCCATCTCCCGCAGATGGATTGCGGGCATGCGCATCGGTCCGTCGCCGCTACGAATGGTGCGGTGTTTGAGCACGAAGGCGGTGATGCCACGTTCCGCCAGGGCTTGCGCAACCTCCACGCCACCGGAGGTGTAGCCAAGCGCGACAAATCCGCCTCCGGGCACGACGATCACCGCCGTGCCAGTCTCCCGGCCCGACGCAGGCCTGAAGAGCTCCAGCGTTGGCTCGCTGACGTCGTAGATCAAGGTCTGGCCAGTGTCCAGCGTGTCCTGCCGCTCCGCAACGCCGAGCGATGCGATGGCGCCTTCCGGGTAGAGCGGGATGCGCGCGTCGCCAGCTGACGTTTGCGCAGCTGTCGCCGGCCATGCCCATGCAACCGCCAGCAGCATGCTTACCCCGATGAGCCGGCATTTGAAAAGATTCGCCATCACAGATCCATCTTGAGGGTGACGTAGCCAGAGCGCGGCTGATTGGGCGCCACGACCGGATAGCCCATGTACGAATACGGGTCCCACTCCTTGCGTCCGGTCAGGTTGACCAGCGCAAGTCCCAGCGTGAACCTGCCGAAGGTATAGGCGGCTTGCGCATCGATCGTGGCGTAGCCAGGAATGGCGACGGTGTTCGGCAGCGTGAGCTCGCGCGAACTGAACGCGGTGATGCCTGCACCGAAGGCCAGCCCGTTGGCCGGTCCATCAAGCAGCCGGTAGCGTGCGGCGATTCGCCCGCTGTTGTCGGGCACGCGCGCGATCCGGTCGCCAGGCGAGCTGCCTTCGTCCTGCGTGTTGGTGTGGGCATAGTTGGCCAGCAACGAGAAGGCGGGAACCGGCTCCCACACCATGTCCATTTCCAGACCGCGTGCGCGTTGGCGGCCACTCTGGATGAAGTAGCCCACGTTACCCGGGTCGGAGACCGCCACCTCCTTGCGCGTCTGCCGGAACAGCGCGACGGTGCCGGAAAGACCGCTGCTCGGCAGCGAAAGCTTCAACCCGCCTTCGACATTGGCGGAGGTCTCCGGCTTGGGCGTCGCCAGGCCGATGAATCCGAACGGCGCGCGGAAGGCGGTGGCATACCCCGCGAACACGGCAACGCCGGAGGCGACGTCGAAGGTTGCGCCGAAACGGGGCGACACATGCGTGTAGGTCTTGTCGTTGGCCACGCCGATATTGCTGTTCTCGACGAACTTCAGCGAAGTCAGACGCAAGCCCCCCGTCATATGCAGGCGACCGTAGGTCGCTTGGTCCTGAACATAGGCAGCGACGGTGGTGAAGCGATCGTCGGTGTATGAGTTGACCGGCAGCTGCGGTGTATAGGTCAGGTCGTAGCGGGGATTGGCCAGATTGATCGTACCGGCAGGACTGTCGCTGATGAACAGGCCCATCCCGCTGTAGAAGCTGGTCCAGTCGTAGTTGATGCCGCCCAGCAGCGTGTGCGTTCCGCCCAACAGGTCCACCTTGGCAGCGAGGTTCGCGTCGAGTGTCGCCTCTTTCGTGCGGTTCACCATCGAGATCGGGAAGACGTCGTAGTCGGGCGCCAGTGTGTCGGTGGCGGCAAGGCCGGGATAGACGAAGCTGCCACTCTCATCGACCTTGCCGCGGAAATAGCGCGCTGTCACCGTCAGCTTGACGCGGTCGGAGAACGCATGGCGCAGGGTGGCCGTACCCATCCGGGTGTCGTTGCTGGTCAGTGGCTGGCCATTGGGCGCGCCGGGAAAGGCATCGCGGTCCACTGTGCCGGCCAGCGCAGCATCCGCTGGCAGTCCGGAGTATTCCAGCGAGCGGCGGCGATTGAACTGGCCTTGCAGCAATAGATCGGTATCGGGTGCCAGCTGGAACAGGAGGCTGGGCTGCAGCGACCAGCGCTGGCCATGTACCTTGTCGATCCAGCTGTCGTCGCGTTGATATTCGGCGCTGATCCGTGCCGCCACCGTTGGCGACAACGGAAGATTGAGGTCGGCGTAAGGATTCCAGGTCGAGAAGCTGCCCGCGCGCAGCGCTGCGTAGCCGCTGGAAGCCGTTGGGTCCGGTCGCTCGCTCTGGATGTTGATCAAACCACCCAGCGGCGTGCCGAGCCCACCGCCATACAGCGTTGCGCTGGGGCCCTTGAGTACCGCAATGCTGGCAATGCCGACCATGCCGGTGGGGTCGTAGGCTTGCTGATTTCCCGCAAACAGCGGCAGCCCGTCCAGGTACACCTCAGCCGGGAATCCGCGCACGATCGGTGGAATGAACAGGTTCTCGTCCGAACGCGTCGGCGTGACACCGGACACGTTGACCAGCGCCTCGCCCAGCGTGCGTCGATCCTGCTCCTGCAGCAGCGTGCGGGTGATGACCTGCACAGACTGCGGAACCTCGATGAGCGGCGTCTGCGTGCGGGTGGCTGCAGAGGTGGCCGCCGTGGAGTACTGCGCGCGCCTGGCGGTGACGTTGACCGGTTCGAGCGTCCAGCTGGGCGTGTGCTCGGACGCGTCCGCCGCGGCCTGCTGGGCAGTGGTCTGGTCCTGCGCTTGCGCGTGGGCCGGCAGCACCAGGCCGGCCAGGCTCAGCGCGATGCCGGTGTGCAATAGGGTCTTGTGGATCATCAGCTCAGGTCTCCAATAGGAAAGGTGTTTTTTTGTTGCGCGGGCGGCATGCGCTACGCGATGGCCTGGTAGGGCTCAGTCCGCAAACCGGTAGGAGAGCGTCAGCTGCGCGGTCGCCGGCGCGCTTGGGGTCAGGGTGTAGTTGAAGACGCCCGCCGAGCCACCGGTGTAGTACTTGCGGTCGAAGACATTGAGCAGGTTGAGCTGCGCGCTCCACTGCCCACGTGCGTAGGACACCATCGCGTCGGTCCGGGCATAGGCCGACAGCTGGAAGGTGTTGGGCAGCGTGGCCTCCCGCGCGCCGACGTAGTAGACGCCGGCGCCGATCTTCAGCCCGGGCAGCGAACTGAACGCATACGTGCTCCACACGCTGCCGCTATGCCGCGGCACGTTCGAAAGCGCATCGCCCACCGGCAGATCGGTGTCGCGTTCGACCTTGGCATCGGTGTAGGCGTAGCTGGCGATCACCTTCCAGCCCGGCAGGATCGTGCCGGCCAGATCCAGCTCCGCACCGCGGCTGCGCTGCCTGCCGTTGAGCACCTGCCGCAGCGGATTGGCCGGGTCGGTGGTCAGGATGTTGGCCAGGTCCAGGTGGAACAGGGCCAGGTTGGCATCGAGCCGGTCGTCGACCAGCGCCCGCTTGACGCCGACTTCGAACTGCTCGGCGATCTGCGCATCGTAGGTGATGCCGCCGCCGCTGTGGCCCACATTGGGCGAGTAGCTGCGGCTCCAGTCGGTGAACAACGACGTGCCCGCCAACGGCTGCCAGGTCAGTCCCACGCGCGGGGAGAACGCGGTCTGCTGCCCGCGCCCGGCGACCACGTCACGCTCGATGGCGGTGTTGACGAAGCGATCCACGCGCATGCCGAGCATGGCCTTGAGTTGTGGACTGAGCTCGATCAGATCCTGGACGTAGAGGCCGTAGTCCTTGCCCTGGCCCTGGTGGGATTCCAGCGCGCCATTGGCGCGCAATGCGGTGACGTTGCCCGGGTCGAACAGGTCGATCTGCAGCGCATAGACCTGCGAGCCGGCGCTGCCTTGTTCCAGGTACCCGTAGTCGACCCCGGCCAGGACCTGGTGGCGCATGCCGGCAATGAGCAGATCGCCGGCAAGCTCCGCCCGCCCGCTGTATTGCCGGGAATTCTCATCGGCATTGGCATAGACCGAATATCCCAGCAGGCTACCCACCGGCGTGGTGCTGTCGGGAAAGGTCTGGGTCGAGTGCTGGCTGGCCGAAACGTATTGCCCGCCCAGGCGCAGCGTCCAGTCGGCCGAGAGGGCATGCGAGAACAACAGCGTGGCTGCACGGGTGGCGTTGCGGCCGTCGTCACCCTGCACCGCAGCGTCGACGCCATCGCGCAAGCCGTAATAGCGCGTCCGCGACAAGTCGCGATAGCGTTCGATCGCGGGAATCCCAAGATCGAAGCCATCGCGGCGGAGATGGTTGAATTCGGTCAGCAACGTCAGCGAGGTGCCGGCGTGGTTGTCCCAGGTCGCCGAAGGCGCAATCGACCACGCGTGGTAGCCACCGTCGTCGCGGAAGGTGTCGTTGTTTTCGATCGCACCGTTGAGGCGCAAGCTGATCTCACCGCTCACGACGCGGTTGAGGTCCAGCGTGGTGCGGCGCAAGTTGTTGCCGCCGACCGTTTGGCCGATCTCGCCGGAATTGTCTTGCTGCGGTCGCTTGGAGACCGTATTGACGTAGCCGCCGACCGCACCCACACCGCCATACAGCGCGCCAGCCGGCCCTTTGAACACTTCCAGCTGGTCGATGTTTTGCACGTCGCGGAACGCGTAGTAGCCGTAGTTGCGGAAGCCATCGCGCAGGCCATTGCTTTCGCTGAAGCCACGGATGTTGAAGAACGTGGCGCCATTGCTGCCATAGCTTGCTTCGGCATGCACGCCACTGACGTTGTCCACCAGCTGTTCGGTGCGCGTCACGCCGCGATCGCGCAGCACCTCCGCTGGCACCACCTGGACCGAGGCCGGATAGTCGGCCAGCGCAACCTCGGACTGGAGCGTGCTGCGCGCCTTGTCGGCGGCGTAGTCGCCGACCACCTGCACGGCAGGCAGTTGCGTTGCGTCCTGGGCGGCCGCGTCCAGCGCCCCTCCTGCGAACAGGAGGCCCACCAATAGCTTGTTCATGCTGTTCCTGGTTCTCGTGGTGAATCGCCGCCCGGTGCCGATGGCGCGGGCAGGCCAGGCGTGGGCCGCTGGGGATGACGGCCGGCCGCGCCAGGCGGAATACGCAAGCCACGATGCAACCGCACCGCGGGATCGGCGACTAACGCTTAAGGTCACTTCGCATCGCAATCGCCCTCGTTGGAGGCGATGCCCTGCCGATCACCGACCACATGACGACTGCGGCAGCGCACTTGGCCGCGCAAGGCGGTTCAACGCGCAGCACATCGGGGTCATCAGCGATGACGCAACGGCAGATACGAAGACGGATGGCTGGCGGCCCGGCCATGCCAGGTGCCACCAGCGGGATCAGGCCGGCAAGGTGTCCGGCGGGCCGCGCGCGCCGTGGGCCGGCCAGGCGCTGGCGATGCGCTGCATGCGTCGCAGCAATGGCAGGCGGACAGCCGCATGCAGCAGAAGCGGCAGCACCAGGACTACCAACAGCAAGGCCAGCAGGGTGGCCGCGAGTACGCAGTAATCGCAGAGCATGCCATCGTCCTTGTCCATCGGCATGGCCCCGGTATGACCGTGGTCCATGCCGGGCATGGCCATGTCCATCGACATCGCATGCGCGGCCTGCATCGGGGGCGCGCCTGTACCCAGTTCGACCTGCTGCATGCCGTGACTGGTGCACAGTTCCGCCAGTTGCCGAACAGAGTGCGTGGACGCATCCGCCAGGCTCCAGCGGCTGAGCACCGGCGCAATCGCCATCAGCAACGCGCCCAACAAGGCGAGCCGATGCATGACCTGCAGCAAGTGCGAATGGCGCAACATGGTTGTCAGTCTAGACCATGGCGCAAGGTCATGGCTGGCAGTCTTGTGGTGGTGATGGCGGGTTGCACAGGTGGCTTGAGGCAGATGGGCACCGACTGCCGCCGGAGCTACCTAAGAGGAAGCGCGGGCTTGCCGCCCGGGTCAGGACGTCGTTGCAGCCAGAACGCGACGACATGTGCGCCCTCATGCTGGCCGCTACCGGTCGGGCTGCAGCAGTTCGGTCGGTCTTCAGTGCATCGAGTGCGGGGAGGCGGCATTGCTTGGCTCCTCTGACCCCATTGGCTGCACATCGAACTGTACGCTCACGCGTGGAGCGTTCTGGAACACAAGGGTTGCCTTGATCGGTTTGCCGACGACGAACGGTGAATGCGGCTCGATGAACATCAGGTGGTTGCCGCCTGGTTGCAACTGCACGGTGCCATGCGCAGGTAGGGCCAAACCGTCATCGAGCCGACGCATCTTCATGACATCCCCCTCCATGCGCATCTCGTGTATCTCCACGCGCGCGCTAGCTGCCGACTCCACTGCGACGAGTCGGTCGGGCAGGTCGGCATCGTTGCGCAGTGTTACGTAGCCGCCTCCCACCGCCGCGCCCGGCGGTGTGGCGCGCGACCAGGCATGGCTGACCTGTACGACGGGCTTGTCTGGTGCGCGCGAAGCGATGTCGGCCTGTGGCGATGCTGGGTGCGCTGTCGCCTCCTCGTGTCCGGCATGTGGGCCGGTCTGCTGGCAGCCGACCAAGGCGAGTAGTGTGACGAGGAGCAGCGTGGCGTGCAGGTTCATGACGAATGACCTCCGGTTTGCGGAAAGGCCCGGCCGTGGTGCGGCGGGCGATGATGATGGTTGGTGCGACGGGAAACGGGCATTCAATCGTCGGCAAGAACCTGGCGGATGTCCGCTACACAGTCCTGCACGCTCTGCTCATGGGCCAGCCCCACGCGCAGTCGGCCCTGGCGATCGAATACGTAGCTGCGGGTCGAATGATCGATCGTGTAGGTATTGCCAATCGGCACTTTGGCGTAGACCACGTGGAGCTGGGCGGCGGCGGCCTTCACTTCGCCCTCGGTGCCGGTGAGGCCGATGAAGCCGGGGTCGAACGCTTGGACATAGGTGCGTAGCATTTGCGGGGTATCGCGCTGCGGATCCAAGGTGGCGAAGGCGAACTCCACCTCGCGCGCATCCTGTCCGAGCTGCCGCTTGATTTGCGTAGCCCGCACCAGTGTGGTCGGGCAGATGTCCGGGCAGCGGGTGAATCCAAAGAACAGCACCAGCACCTTGCCGCGGAAGCTCTGCGACGGGCGCGGCTGCCCTGCTGTATCCCTGAGGAAAAAGCTCACCCCGCGCCCTGCCGCACTCAGGTCGGCCCCATGCGGCGGCGGCGGGCTGCAGGCGCACAGCAGCCCGAGGGCGAGCAGGGCCAGGCCAAGGTGCCGGGCCATCGCAGGCCACCTGGGCAGATCAACCTTCATGAGCAACATCTCCGGCAGCCGGTAGGCGCATGCCGGCACTCAACGGGGCCGTCAGACGCAGCCGCTCGACGGAGACCTGCCTTTCCGCGGCCGTCAGTTGCTCGGCTAGCAGGTGCAAGTTGTCGGTGATCGCAGGCTTGGCCCGGTAGGGGGCCGTGTCGATCTGTGCGTGATCCCCATCCAGCACCGTGATCGCGGGTGGCGTGAGCGTTTTCTCGGCCTGGACACGCCGGAAGCCAGCCAAGCAGACCTGCATCGCGTCAAGCGTGATGGGGAATGGCTGCTCGGCGGTACGAGCGGCGGCGGGCAACAGGATCGCGGCCATTGCCATGGCAATACGCAACGCACGTGGCGCCGCGAAGAAATTGATCGACACGGGAAAACTCCTGGATTGAAGCGACGCGCGCAACTTGTGCGCGGAAGACCGACCTCGACCTCAAGCCAGGAGTGGCGGCCCGCGCGATCCCAGGCCATTGGGGTGCAGAAACAGACGTGCGATGTCACGCCGCCAGTTCCGTATGCCGCGTTGCGGGGTGAAACATAGTGAAAGCAGCAGGCCGAACAGCAAGGCCATCATGCCCGCGGCAAGCGGGCAATAAGGACAGTCGCCATCCATGTGGTCAATAGACGGAGCGGTCGGCAGCTCGCTGTCCGGTACGCTGGACGTGTCGACGGTCTTGACCAGTTTCAGGCCGCTTGCCGTGCACAGCTGCGACCACGTCGCATGGGTTCCCCCGGAACTGGACGCCATCACCCGCGAGGCGATCGGCATGGCGAGCAGCAGTGCCATGGCTAGTATCGCCAAGGAGCTCATCGCGCGCTGGAAGGCAAATTGCCGCATGCGGCGCATTCTAGCCATGACGCCACGATTGCGGGTGATTTGTCGCACTTGGCAGTGACACGCGATGCTGTCAATTCGATCGAGCAAGGTTCCACATTGAAACCACGGGGGCGTAGATGCCTGGGCAATTTCAGATCCCTACTCGATTGCAGCAGGCTTGGACGACCCGAAGCCGTTGAGAGTGTTGCTGCCCCTCTGTCGTTCGCGGGGCGGCAGGTGCGACAAACGGTCGCGCAGGCTCAATCGGGTGACGTTCAACGCCTGACATTCTTACTCCGTCCCTTAGAATCGGCCGGTGCATTGTCCTGTTCTCCACCGCTGGCTCCACGCCTGGGCATGCTTGGCCATGCTGCTGGTCGTGGTCGCTCCGCTGATCAGCCGGGCGATTGTGCACCCGGCGGCAGGTGCGGCTTCGATGTCAGTCGCTCATGCAGGGCATCACCTGCCAATGGAGCCGGCGACACCACGGACAGCCAACGTGCACCATCTGCACCATGATATGGGTCATGGCATGGGTCATGGCATGGACCACGCCATGCAGATGCCGGGTGCTGCCGTTGTGGCGGAGTCGGACACGCCTCCATCCAGCTCCGATGCCTCTCATGCCGAGCATGAGATGGGCGTGGACTGCGAATACTGTCTGATTGCCGCTCGGATGATCGGCCTGTTGGTGGCCTTGCTTCTTTTGCTGGCCACCTGGCCTGCGGTCTTGCGCGCCTTGGTCGGCCTCGTCGATATACGGCGTGTTCCTGCACTAGGCACGCTCGGTGCTCGCGGTCCGCCGGCCGCCTCCATCTGCTGAACCAGCCCATGACTTGAGGCGCATTGCGCCTATCCGTCAATGCACGTTTGTCTGCCTCCCCATCACCGTGAGGCCAGCGCGCGTGCACGTGCTGCCCTGTACCGCTGACGCCCGGCGCAATGCCGGCTCTTTTGCTTGTCTCGACCCTGCGTGGTCGCGGCCGTTTGATGCTGTGCCCGATTGAGCGTCTGTCGTCCGATCGCGCTTGGTCACCCCATGACAACACCGCACAGCATCCCGTATCGAAGGTTCATCGATGACGATCTCCAATTTCATCTCCGCCGGCATGCCCCGAAAGGGCGCGCTCCTGTTGGCCATCAGCGCATCCTGTGCGCCATCGGCATATGCCCAGACAGACCACCAACAGCCGCCTGCCGAAGCCACGACCCTCGACACCCTGCAGGTGCAGGGACAATACCAGCGGTTGCTTGATGCGCCGGAAGCGATCGGCAGCCGCTTGGGCCTGTCGCAGCGCGAGACGCCAGCGTCACTTCAAGTGATCGATCAGAGCGATATCGCCCAGCAAGGCGCACGCACGACCAGTGAGGTGTTCGACATGGTCGCCGGCGCGATGGTCGGCAATGTGCCGGGCAACCCGGCCGTGGTCACCATGCGCGGGTTCAGCGGCAACACGGTTTCTGTCCTGCACGACGGCGTGCGTCTTGGCGCTTCGACAATCGTCACCCGCAACCTGGATACCTTCGGTCTGGAGCGGGTTGAAGTGCTGCGTGGCCCGGCGTCGGTGCTTTATGGCGAAGGTGCCCTGGGCGGGGCCATCAACCTGGTGAGTCGCAAGCCGCAACTAGCGGCAACCTCCATGGAAGGCATGCTGGGCGTCGGCAGTTTCAACACCTGGCGTGCCGGGTTCGACGTCAACACGCCGCTGTCGGACACCGTTGCCGTTCGCGGCTTCGTCAGCCGCCTGCGCTCTGACAGCCTCAACGACATCGACGACAACCAGACCGATCTGTTGACGGTCGGCGGCAGCCTGCTGTGGCGCCCGGGCACCGGGATGTCGATGCTGTTCTCCTTCGAGCACGCAGAGGACGACAGCACGGGTACCTATCAGGGCGCGCCGATGGTGCCCGCCGACGTTGCAAGATCGCCCAGCCATGTCGTGCGCAGCACCGACGGATTTGTCGTGGACAAGGCGACGCGCCACGTGAACTACAACCCGCCGGGTGCCACGACCGGGGCCAACAGCGACCTGTTGCGCTGGCGCGTGGACCTTCCGCTGGGCAGCGGCTGGTCGCTGCAGAACGATCTGAGCTGGTATCAGGCCGACCGTGACTTCTTCTATTCCGACAACTGGATCTACAACCGCGCGAGCGGGCAATTCTCCCGCACCGCCGAGCGGATCCAGCACGATCAGCGGGTCTGGAATGAGCGGCTTGCGCTGGCGTTCGACGGCCAGGTGGGCGGGCATCGCAACCGATTCACCGCCGGGCTCGAGCACAACGACACCGACTTCCACAACCCACGGCAGACCGGCACGACCACGCCGGTTTCGCCGATCAATCCGGCGCTTGGCGTCTTTCCGGACGAATCGGCGGCCAACTTCCCCGGGCCAGGCAACAACGTGATCTTCGACTCTCGCCTGCGCACCTCCGCGGCGTTCGCAGAGAACGCGCTCAACCTGACAGACCGCTGGATCCTGCTAGCGGGTGCGCGTATTGAGAAGATCTCACTGTCGCGCGATATCCGTGATCTGAACACCGGCAGTTCGGAAACGTTTCGTCCCGACTACAGCCCCTTCTCCTGGCGCGTTGGCACGGTCTTCGATGTGACGCCGGACGTGCAGGTCTACGGCCAATACGCCACAGCGGTCAGTCCTGTTTCCACCCTGCTGACGATGCGGCCGGCCGCTGGCGTGTTCGACCTCAGCAAGGGGAAATCGCTCGAAGCCGGTGTGAAGGCAAGCGTGTGGGACAAGCGCGTGGAGCTGACCGCGGCCGCCTACAGGATCGAGCGCGACAATATCCTCACCCGCGATCCAACCAACCCGAGCATCAGCGTTCAGGGCGGCGAGCAGTCCTCTCAAGGTGTGGAGCTCTCTGCTCAAGCTCGGGTCACGCGGGGCCTTCGACTGGACCTGGCCGCCGCTTACGGCACGGCGCGCTACGACCGGCTAATGGAGGCCGGCGGTGCAGACCGCAGCGGCAATCGCCCCACCAATGTCCCCAATGGTACCGCCACCCTGGCTGGCAGTTATCGCTTCGTACGTGTGCCACTGTCGATCGGGGCATCCGCTCGTAACGTGGGCGGCTTCTACACCGACAACGCCAACACCATCCACGTCCGTGGCGCTACGACCTTCGACGCGTGGGTCGGCTACGACTGGCAGCGCGTAGCGGCAGTGTTGCGTGTGCGCAACCTCTCCGACGAGCTTTACGGCACCTACTCCGGTTACCCGTCCACCCACATCTACCTTGGCGCGCCACGAAGCGTCGAGCTGACCCTGCGCACGCGGTTCTGACATGGCCCGAAAGCGTCCTTCGAGCGCTGAAGACGTCCAGCGTGCCGATGCTGCCAGGCGGGACCGGCACCGTCTGTTCTGGCGTTGGCATCTCTATGCGGGCCTGTTCGTCGCGCCGTTTCTGCTGATGCTGGCAGTCACCGGTGCGATCTACCTGTTCAACGATGAATTGAACGATGCGATCTACCCGGAGCTGCGCTTCACCCAGACGCCCTGGAAGCAGCGATCCTCACTTGGAAGCATGATCGATGCGGCGCAAGCGCATGTGGCGGGAAGCACGGCAACGCGGATCGATGTCCCCATCGATCCGCACCGGCCTGCGCAGGTCTATCTGGATGTCGCCAAGGCCCCTAGCCAGATCGCTTTCGTCGACCCGGGCACTGGTCTGGTGCTGGGAACGCTTGTGCCGTCGCGGACACTGGTGGGTCTGGCCGATCGCCTGCATGGATCGCTGATGCTTGGCGCGCCAGGTAGCTACCTGATCGAACTGGCCGCCTGTTGGGCGGTGCTGCTCATCCTGAGCGGGCTGTATCTGGGCTGGCCGCGCGGCCAGGGGCTTGCCTGGTGGCATGGAGTGGTCCCCAACCTACGTGCAAAGGGACGGGCGTTCTGGAAGTCGCTTCACGCAGCAACGGGGCTTTGGGTCTCGCTGCTGGCGCTCTTGCTGATCTTTACCGGTCTTCCCTGGGCATCGTTCTGGGGGGAGTGGGTGCGCAGTGGTGCCGAGGCGATCAATGCAGGCTACCCGCCTGTCTATCGCCGTTACGTTGCACCTGCTGCGCCCAAGATCGGGACCGGGTTCAACGACGTCCCCTGGACGCTGCAGCAAGCGCCCATGCCGCCCGCTGACGTGGCGTCCGATCCTGCGCATTCGCATCACCAAACCCACGCTGCTGCAACACCGGGCACTGCACGCCACTGGACCGACGCCGGCCTGGAACGTGCCATCGCCCATGTCCGCGCCGCAGGCACGGCCGATCCGCTGCGGGTGTTCCTGCCAAGCACGCAACGCGGTGCGTTGATGGCCTACACCTATCCGGACAGACCCCAGGGGCAGGTCACTTACCACTTCGACGAACGGGGCGAACTGCTTGTTCGTGCAGGCTTTGACGACTACGGCGTCGTAGCCCAGGCCATCGAGATGGGTGTGCAACTGCACATGGGCAACTACTTCGGCCGGGCAAATCAATTCGTCATGCTGTTCGCCTGCGTCGGTATCGTGGTGCTGTGCACATCCGGGCTGGTGATGTGGTGGCGTCGCAAGCCGGCCGGCCGCATCGGCGCGCCCGGATCCGACCGCCGCACGCCGCGTCGCTGGCTGATCGGCTTGGCCGTCGCAACCGCACTTGCGCTGCCGCTCCTGTTCGCATCGCTTGTCATTGTCTGGGTGTTTGATCGATGGATCCGGCCACGATCGCGGCTGTTCCGATGGCTGGACTGAAGTAGCGCATGCATTCGTATCGCCCGATTGTCGGGCATTCCGGGGGCGTCGCTCCCATATCGCTGGAGGAAGGAAGCATGAAACGACTCGCCCTTACGTCCCTGTTTGCGACAGCACTGCTGGTCACCACCTGCATCGCGTCCGCCGCAGAGCCTGCGCAGTCACCGTTCTCGTTGCCCGCGTTGCCGTATGCCACTAACGCCCTCGAACCTGCAATCGATGCTCGCACGATGGAAATCCATCACGACCGGCATCACAAGGCCTATGTGGACAATCTCAACGCCAAGCTCAAGGACTACCCCGCCTTGGCCACCACCGCATTGGAAGATATCCAGGCCAGCGTGTCGCGGTATGACGCCGCGGTGCGCAACAACGCCGGGGGGCACTACAACCACAGCCTGTTCTGGACGCTGATGGCGCCGGTGGGCAAGGGCGGAAGCCCGTCGCCGGCGCTGAAAGCCAAGCTCGTGCAGACCTTCGGTTCGCAGCACACATTCCAGACCAAGTTCGCCGAGGCGGCCACCAAACTGTTCGGATCGGGCTGGGCCTGGCTGATCCTCAAGCCGGATGGTTCGCTTGCCATCACCACCACGCCGAACCAGGACAACCCACTGATGGATGTGGTCGCCGAGCGCGGCACTCCGCTGCTGGCGCTGGATGTCTGGGAGCACGCCTACTACCTGCATTACCAGAACAAGCGCGCCGACTACATCAAGGCGTGGTGGCCGGTGGTCAACTGGAGCCAGGTCAACACCCGCTATGAGGCGGCCACGCGCAAGCGGTGATCGTTGCCACACCCCGGGGCGTGACGCAACGTAGAGCTGTTCGGCGGAGAGAGGTCGCTTCGCAGCGCTGCCAGCTCGGTGGGGAAGTGACTCTTGTCTTGGTGTCTAGATGGAGATCAACTGCCTACGCTGGCAAGGATTGACGGCTAGCTCGCGCAGTGTCGGATGAGCTCCTTGCAGGGGCATCACCTCACGTAGGGTCGCGCCCGCTAATCCCGTGTAGCAGACTCGACCTAAAGTGGTGAATCTAGGATGACCCTTCCTGCATATGGGCGCTTTAGGGAAGGTCGTGGAGGCCGCTAGATGAGCAAGAAGCCGGACAGCTGCAGCATGGGCCGGATTTATCCTCAAACCTCCTTGGACAATGTATGAACGCTCTCTTGCAACGCCTCAACGTTGGCCGTCGATTGGGAACGGCTTTCGGCATCCTGATCCTCCTGTCAGGTCTGCTCGTTGCGACGGGCCTGATTGCCATGTCGAATGCGCGACTCGAGTTAGACTCGATCGTAAATAGCAACCTTGAGCGAATTCGGCTTTCGTCTGAAATGCTAGATGCCAACACAAATGTCGCGATTGGTCTACGCGATATCGTGATGGTGGATGGAGACGAAGCAAACCGTAAGGCGATGGCCATCGTTGAAACAAACCGTAAGCGCTATAAGACCGCATCAGATGCGCTGTCCGCTATGCCTAGCAGTGAAGCCGAAAAGGCGTCACTTGGGCTTGTGAAGGAAAAGCGCCAGGTATCGGTTGGATACAACAATCAGGTTCTCGATTACGGCTCGCGGGACGAGGACGAGCAGGCCAAAGCGATTCTCCAGGGAGCTGGTGCAGTCGCGATGGAGGCTCAGCAGTCAGCGATACGGGCTAATGCTGAGTTGGAATATCGACTTAGCAAGGAAGCCTACTCCGCAGCCTTAGCGTCCATGCACCGTGGCAAGATTATCCTGACGGCGGGTGGGGGAGCTGTCTTGTTGATCAGTGCTCTGCTGGCCTTGCTCATTACTCGTAGCCTTACAGCTCCATTGAGTCAAGCAACCCAGGCTGCTGAATCTATTGCCGCAGGCAACTTGAGTACCGATGTGCATAGCGCCGCTACTGACGAAACAGGACGCCTGCTGCAGGCGATGAGCAAGATGCAACTGCAGCTGCGCAACCTGATTGCGGCGCAGACTGACATGGCAAAGCGTCACGACGAGGGGCAGATCAGCTTCCGCATCGATGCTGCCGCCTTCCCGGGCGACTACGGCCGCATGGCTGGCGACACTAATGCCCTGGTCGCCTCGCACCTTGCGGTCCAGGCCGACCTAGCGCGCATCATGGGACGCTATGCCATTGGCGACCTCAGTGACGACATGGGCAGTCTGCCAGGTGAGAAGGCCGTATTCACCGACACCATGGCACAGGTCAAGACCAACTTGGCGGCGATGAATCACCAGATCAAGCATCTCGCGCAGGCCGCCGCCAATGGCGACTTCAGCGCACGCGGCGATGCCGAGCGCTTCCAGTACGACTTCCGTGTGATGGTGGAGAGCCTCAACACGTTGATGGCCACGGCCGACAGCAACCTGCAGTCGCTGTCTTCGTTGCTGCAATCGATCGCTGCCGGTGACCTCACCGCGCGTATGAGCGGCGAGTTCCTGGGCGTGTTTGCCCAGATGCGCGACGATGCCAATGCCACTGCCACTCAGTTGACTGAGATCGTCAGCAGCATCAAGACCTCGGCCGTGTCGATCAAGGGTGCGGCCAGCGAGATCGCAGCCGGCAATCAGGACCTGTCGCAGCGCACCGAGCAGCAGGCCGCCAACCTGGAAGAAACTGCTGCATCAATGGAAGAGCTGACCTCTACTGTCAGGCAGAACGCCGAAGGCGCACGCCAGGCCAATCAACTCGCCATCGGCGCAGCCAGCGTGGCCGTTCAGGGTGGCGAGGTGGTCGGCAAGGTGGTCGACACCATGAGCGGCATCGAGGCCTCGTCCAAGCGCATTGCCGACATCATCAGCGTCATCGACGGCATCGCGTTCCAGACCAACATCCTGGCCCTGAATGCCGCCGTGGAAGCGGCGCGTGCCGGCGACCAGGGCCGTGGCTTTGCGGTGGTCGCCTCCGAGGTGCGCACCCTGGCACAGCGTTCGTCCGCAGCAGCGAAGGAGATCAAGAGCCTGATCGACGACTCGGTGCAGCGGGTGGCCGACGGTTCGCAGCTGGTGGACCAGGCCGGCAAGACCATGGCAGAGATCGTCGCCAGCGTGCAGCGCGTCACCAACATCATGGGCGAGATCTCTGCCGCCTCGCAGGAACAGTCGGCCGGCATCGAGCAGGTCAACCAGACCGTCACCCACATGGACGAAGCTACCCAACAGAACGCCGCGCTGGTGGAAGAAGCCACCGCCGCTGCCCGCGCGATGGAAGAACAGGCCCAGCAGCTCACCGAGGCGGTTGCGGTGTTCAAAATCGTCGAACCGAAGGACTCGCCAATGCCAACATCCGCTGCTCACTTTTCACTGGCAGCGAGCGTGAGCAATACAACCGAGAAGCGCGCCGTGAAGACCAAGCCGCGCGCGGTGTTTACAACTGCCAGCAACGAGGCTAGTTGGCAGGAGTTCTAAGTCTGCGAGCGGATGCTTGAGATAGAGAAGCCCCCGCTTGGGCGGGGGGCGCCGCAGAACAAGAGCGTATCGGTTGGGTCATAGGACGAGTTGGGTCATAGGTAGTTCGCGTTGTCGCTGGCCGGGGACGATCCCAACCATCCCGTCACAGCGGCCCGCATCGTCGAGGGTATGGGGTTCGACCCTGTCGTTATTGGTGACCTGGCAGATTCGTGGCGCGTGCAACAGGGCAATCCCGCCTATGTCGGCCCGTATCGTCGCGCCGCGCTGATCGAATGAGGTAGCCGCCGCCGTGCGCGGCAAGGGCGAGGCCAACCGAGACTATTCCGCGAAGTTCGTCGAGCTTCTGGGTGACAATCGTTATCGGGATCAGATCGTCGATCTTCAGCGCCGCATCAACGCGCGGTAATGTACATCTCCTTCTGAACCGGGACGGAGACTGCCCAAGCTGCGCATATCATCGAGTTTTCAAACAGTTCCGATAGTTAGACGGGAAAGCAGGCGCGACGTTGGAACGTTCGCCGCCGCGAAACGGTTCATGTCAGCCTCGCGCCCGGTCTGACTCGTCGTCCGATCGTGTCGAGCAGCCAAAGCAACGTCCCCCGCCCAACGCCGTGTAGACTTGTTTGATAGCGCCGATAGAGCATGGCGTGACCGAGCTGCGCGACGCGGCCCCGGAGAAATCCACCGTTGAAGAAGCCGAAACGCCCGAGCGTACCATAGGCATCGAATCCGCCCAGCGACACCAATCCTCCGAAATCACGGTAGGTCGCCGAAGGAGCTTTTTTTCCCGCGATCAGCGCAGGCAGGTGCCGAGAAAGGTAGCTGGCATGCTGGCTGGCGGCCTGCGCCGTCGTCGGTACTGGTCCGTCATGCCCTAAAAGATGGGCAGCGGCGCAGTCGCCGAGCGCGTAGATGTGCGGGTCCCCTGGCGCCGCGAGCGTAGGACCGACAATAAGTTGTCCGCTATGTGTGCGCTCCATGTCCGCAAGCATGTCGAGCAGCGGCGGCGCCTTCACGCCTGCGGCCCAGACTTTCAGCCCCGCAGGGACGAGCTGGCCGCCTCCGAGTGTGAACCCGCCCTCATCCGCGGCTGTGACGCGTGTTCCTGTCCTCACCTCGATTCCCAGCTGTTCCAGCTTGCGCTGCGCAGCCATCGCCACCCGCTCGGGAAACGGGCCGAGCAGACGCGGCCCAGACTCGATCAGGACAACCCGGAGATGGTTCAACGCACCCGCGATGCCATAACGTTCGGCGACGCCGGCCACTTGGACCAGCTCCGCAGCGAGCTCGACGCCGGTAGCGCCACCTCCTACAATCCCGACCGTCAGCGGCGATGCCGCCACCACGGCCTTCAATAGCTCGACCCGCAGCCGGTCATTGAATGCGATGGCGTCTGATCGGCCGTCGATGCTTTCGCAATGCTCCGCAACGCCAGGCGTGCCGAAGTCGTTCGCTCTGCTGCCGACGGCCAGCACTAGCGTGTCGTAATCGATCGTGCGTTCGGGCACCACCTCCTCGCCCTCGAACGCAAGCGCAGCAAGGTGGATTTGCCGGAGTTTGCGGTCGACACTCACCGCTTCGCCATATTCGAAGCGAAAGCCGTGGCTTAGCGCATGCGCGGCATACACGGTCTGCTGCATGCCGGCATCCGAAGTGCCTGCAGCAATCGTGTGCAGCATAGGTTTCCACACGTAGGCCGTTTCGCGATCAATGAGCGTCACGCTCAATCGTCGGTCGCCCGATCGCCGGCCAGCAAGGCGTGTTGCGATCTCCAACCCTGCGACGCCGCCACCCACTACTACCAGCTTATGTTCGTTGACCATCGTTATCCCTATCTGCCCACCGTGCTGACTGCGGTGGCTTGATTTTTGCTGTCCGACCAGGCTGGTTGCGCCGCAAATCGTCACCGACCACTCGTCGTGATGTCGCAGAGCGGTCGGCGTTTGATTGAGTGCTAGTGGACGACGATCCGCACCCGGCCCACATTCTGCAAAAAGGTGGTCCCGTTGGTGTCATTCCGTCCCTCACGCTGCCCTTCCACCCGGATCGTGATCGCATATTCGCCCGGCGCGCTGAAGCTAACCGTGCGCTTCACGGCTATCGTCCTCCCCGGCTTGGCGACGGGCATGAAAGGCTCGAACTCCAGATCTGGCGTGCCCAGATACCAGGCGTAACGGACGACCTTACCGGCATGTGGAGGCATGGCGATCCGCGCCGACAGCGTCACCGGTTGGTTCACGGCCACCTCTGCGCGCACGTCGCCATTTGCGGTGAGGTCGATCACCGGCTGTAAGCCCCCGCGTGCCACGGCGCTGTCTGGCAGGACAATCTGGTTCATTGCATCGCGGCTGTACTTGGTCGAAGGCAACGGCGCGACGCCGCGCTCCACCCAAGCCGCCATGTCGAGCAGCGCCTGATGGAGTAATCCGCCGACGCTCGCCGTCATGGTCGCCTGCCGGGCCGCCTCCGGCCCGGGCGTGATCGCGGGGAACGCGCCATGCGGCGCATTGTCCTGATAGTAGAGTCGGAACATGTCGTCCGTGGCACGCGGACCAAGTGACCGCCGCACCTGATCGGCATAGAAGCCGCCGACATAGGGATAGGATGCCGGGTCGAACAGATTCTCGAGCACGATCGTTCGGACCTTCAGCTGGCCGGTCTGCCGCCGGCCGCCGGAGGAGCTGATATTGGCGATATAGGCGGTCTGGATGTCGCGCTGCACGTATTTTGGCGTGCCGTCCGTGTTCCTGTACTGATCATAGGCAGGGTTGCCGTTGTCCAGGATCGAGTGGCGCGGGTAAAAGCAAGCCGCCAGCACGAAGCGGTTGTTGATCCTGACCTTCGCACCCTTCGCCAAGGCGCCGAGGAGGACTGGATCGTTGTCGCCTTCGAGCGTCAGCGTGTTGCCGGCGAGCTTGCCGGAAAGCGTGCGGGCGTCGCCCTTCGTCACCCGCGTGACGCCGTCAGGGGCATAGACGTAGAACTGCAGTCCTTCCGCGCCGATCGAGCCAAGTTTGGGAACGGTGGCTGGATCGAAGGTGACGCTGGTCACCGCATCCTTGCTGTCGTGCTGTACGCTCGTGATCATGGCGAAACCGTCTACCTTGGCCGCGGCGAGATAGGCTGACGGGTCCGCACCCTCGTACCCCGGCTTGGACCAGAAATCGTCCTCGTAGCCTGGATCGTATGTCGCCAGCGCGCCTGACAGCGGCAGCGCCGAGCTCACCTCGAACGTCCAGTCCTCCAGCGCCTTGCGCGCGAAGCCGGCGTTCAGCAGCTCTTCTAGGGCGG
The DNA here is from genome assembly GCF_017746015.1 of Xanthomonas sp. A1809. Lineage (NCBI taxonomy): Bacteria > Pseudomonadati > Pseudomonadota > Gammaproteobacteria > Lysobacterales > Lysobacteraceae > Xanthomonas > Xanthomonas sp. A1809. The sequence continues at coordinate 47,057 of NZ_JAGHWZ010000001.1, forward strand.
TGCGTTCGCCGGGAGTGAGTCCCTTGTAGAGGTCGCGCCCGCTGCCCGGCGCAGCCGCAGTTGCCACCGCCAAGCGCTTGGCCTTCGGAACGGCAAGCGCGTAGAGCGCATCCCATTGGAACGAATGCATGTTGAGGCCATCGGTCGCGATCACCACGGGGGCGATGCCGTCCCACACGCCGCTGGTCCCCTCGTTTGCGCCCATCATCTGCACAGATCCTCCGCTCTGGCCATAGATATAGCCGTAGATGCGCGCGCTATTTCCGTATATCCGGTTGGCATAAGCCTTGGCTAGCTTCGCGGCCGCGGCACTTACGCGGTAGCCGCTCACGGTGTTGCCCGGCATCACGCTCACCGTGTAGCCGCCGTGAGTGAACGCAAAGACGCTGTCGACGACGTTCAAATACTCCAACGGCAGCGGATAGGATTGCTGGAAAAAGCGATTGCGCCAGTGTGTCCGGTCAGGGAAGAGCCAAGTGACGGCATGACTGGCCGTGGTCGGGCTTCCCGTTACGCCCTGTGGAAGCTGCGCCCCCGTGTGCGTTGCAGGAAAATGCCCCTTGACCTCGGTGTAGGGAATGGTCGATCCATCCGGCAACGCAAGCATCAGCGACTTTGTACTGTCGATGACGAAAGTGTCATTGTTGTAGTCGGGGTCCGTGCAATCTGCGTCAATCACCAGCGGGGCTTCGGCCCCGTACTGGTTTTCGCCATCGGCAGCGCAAGTCGCAGCATGCGCAGGCGAGGCTGCAACGACGAGCGCCAGTCCGACTACCGTCAATGCTGCTCGGTATGGTGCAAGCAATGTTCCTGCTCTCATTACGATTTCATTTCCTTCTAAATATGAGCCACGAACGGCTGCTTCGAGTAAGCCCAGGTGTCAGGGAATGATGCCAGGACACAACCACGCCCTAGCCGATCATCTGGGTGCCTGCCCGCCTTCACTGTGGGTAAAAACGCTCCAAGCGTTGAAGGCTCCGGTTAGCTCTCGGTGTCGCTCATGCATGCGGGCCGCGTCGCCTTGTCCTCTGACAGGATCCTCGAATACGCAAAGGCCGTGGAAACAGGTTACGGTATCGCGGCTGGGCAACACGTGAAAGACAATCGCGATTAAAGCCAAGTGTTTTTTGAAAAGGCCGTTATCGCGGCGCACTAGTGATTGAAGATTACGTCGCCACCCAATGCTCGGCCCGTCGGCCGCAGCGCGAGAGGAATGAGTCGAGGCAAGACTCCTTGCGGTCGCGGGCACGGCGGCCGAGGCACTACTCCGTCGCTCAACCTTTTTGAGGAGCGCACAAGTTTTCGCGAGGGTAGCCTTCCCGATTGGGAGGGTGTTGTGGCGTGGCCAGTTCCGGCGCGCGCAGACATCCGGATGGCAAACTTGACAGAGCGATCAACCTGCACACAACACCGGTTGCGCGATAACGCCCGTCGATTCCGATAGAGGCGCGTCATCTCGCCAAATCAAGGACGTGCCGGTTTCCTGCTCCCCGAGCACATGACGCAGCCGGCCTGTTTCCTCGAAACAAAAATATTTAAAACCCTTAGTACCTACATGAGAGCCAGGAGGTGTCTGGCCTTGCGTAGGGGCGGTCCGCACTGATCCGTCCATTGACTGGGTGGTCTGATGAGGGACAAGTCTGAGTTCCTGTACTGCGTTTTCATTGTGGCGGCTTCCATCTTGGCTGCCGTCGCGCGTTGTTCCTTTGCTCCCAGTGGTTCGGAGTTCTTCCGTAACGACTGATCCATCGTCCATCGGCACCACACAAGGCCCGGCATTGTCCGGGCCTTGTGTGTTTATGTCGCCGCATCTAGGAGAGATACATGCATCTTGTTGAATCGATGGCCTACAAGGGCCAGACACCTTGGCATGGCCTGGGTAACAGCTTGGGCAAGCACCAACCCATCGAAGTCTGGAGGCGCCAGGCTGGTATGGAATGGGAGATAAAAGAATCGGAGGTGCGTTACACCGCACAGTGTCATGGCTCCAATGGCACGAGTGCCTTTCCTGGGCAGAAAGTGCTCTATCGATCGGACACCCAGGCGCCGCTAGCGGTGGTGTCCAGGCGCTTCCAGGTTGTACAGCCTGGGGAAATTCTGGAGTTCTACCGCGACCTGACAGCACTTCACGGGTTTGAACTTGAAACCGCTGGCGTCCTGCGTGGTGGACAAAAGTTCTGGGCCTTGGCCAGGACCGGACAGAGCACCTCTCTCAAGAAGCGCGACAGGGTTGATGGATACCTGCTGCTGGCAACAGCGTGCGACGGGACCCTGGCAACGACAGCGCAGTTCACGTCCGTTCGCGTGGTATGCAACAACACGCTGCAGATCGCTGTGGGTCAAAGCGCTGGGGCGATCAAGGTGCCGCATCGTAGTCAGTTCCAGCCCGACGCTATCAAGCGGCAACTTGGCATCGTCGTTTCTGGGTGGGAAGACTTCGTGGATCGGATGAAGGCATTGTGCGAATTCCCCGTCGGCCCAGACGCTGCTGATACCCTTATGCGCCGCGTGTTGACCTACGCCATTCCAAGCACGACGCAGGTGGTCAACGAACAGGCGGTGGCTAAAGTGCGCGCGCTGTATGAGGGTGCCGGGCGAGGATCCAAGCTTGCTTCCAGCCGAGCAACGGCTTGGGGTCTGCTCAATGCCGTCACCGAGCACGTTGATCATCATCGACGTGCTCGAAGTAATGACCATCGGCGGGATGCAGCCTGGTTTGGGCAGGGGACCAAGATCAAACAGCGTGCGTGGGAAGAAGTGATGGGGTTGGTAGCGTGATGCCGGCCGGGACACGCACAGGTGCGCCGTGTGAAAGCAGGCTTGTACCATCACAGGAAGCCATCCGCGTACGGGATGACAAGATCGTCGCGCGCGCCCTGCGCATCCTCGAGCAGCGTTTCTGCGAACCAGGGCCACGACTGGGCGATGTCTCCAAGTGTGGCGCCTTCTTCCGGCTACGGCTGGGCGGTGAGATACGGGAGCACTTCGAAGTTGCGTTCCTCGATAACCAGCACAGGCTTATCGGGGTAGAGCGTTTGTTCTCCGGGTCCGTGGAGGGCGCGGAGGTGCATCCGCGCATCGTCGTCCAGCGCGCGTTGGCCTTGAACGCCGCGGCAGTCATCGTGGCTCATAACCACCCGAGTGGCCACACTGAGCCTTCAGCGGCCGACCGGGCTGTCACGGTTCAGTTGAAGACCGTTTTGCACTTGGTGGAGATCCGGCTGCTGGACCATTTCGTGGTCACGGCCCACCAGGCGGTTTCGATGGCCACCCGGGGATGGGTGTAGGCGTAATTTTCTGCAAGCAATGGCGAGTCGCCCGGTCCAGTTGGGCCGGGCATATACGTGCGACTGATGGGGGTGAACGAAAGCCGAGCACATGAGGCCAAGCTCCTTCACTCGCTTGTGTTGCTCCCATTGGGCTTCTGCAAAAGTTCCAACAACTTCGAAAGCATGCCTGGGTCCTGGAGCACAGCCGGAATCAGCTTGGTCAGAACTTTGCGTTGAGCCTCATCTGCTTGAGAGAAGGCAAGGATCGCATCAGCCATGGATGCATCGTCTGCAAGTAGGTAAGCAACCGGCACCTCCAGGACCTGAGCTAGCGTGTTCAGGTTGTCAAAACCAATGGCTGTGACCTGGTGTTCGTACCGGTTGATCCGTGAAGACCCCTTCTCCTTACCGAGGCCCATGCGATCCCCCAGCGCGCGCTGGCTCAAACCGCGCAACTGCCTGGCCTGAGCTAGGCGGGCAGCGAAAAGCGCTCGGGGGGAGGACTCGGGCACAGGGGAATCGTGAAACGAAGATGTCCGGAATCATGACGAAGGCTCTATCGGTGTGGCAGACTCTATCTTCCAGATAGAGGGCGGGCCGCCGCAAGTCAGGAGCGGCTCGCGCGTCCGGCATGCGACGGAAACGACAGGAAGGACAGCAAGGCAGGCATGGATCCATACGAAATCTTGGGCATTCGTCCAAGCGCTGGGGGTGAGGAAATCGAGCTCGCCTACAAAGGACGACGTAGCCAGTACCACCCGGACCGCTATGCAAACTCGGATGCGGAGACGCTGAACTGGGCGACCTCGAAGATGCAGGAGGTCAACCAGGCTTACGCGGCACTTCGGGATACGGTCAGTCGTGCGCGAGTGGATGAGGAAGTGCGAACTAAGTCAGCGCGCCCAGAATGCCCGGCAGATGCCACCTGCGCGCGCGAGCCGGAACAGTCGTATGCACCGACATTGGTGCAGGCGCTGGACGGCCTGGCACTGAACGGTGAACCGCTTGAGCGGATCTTCATCGCGCCGCGTATCCCTCACAAAAAACTTGCCGGCGCATTGGAGTCTTATGGGCAAGGACTACACCCCCAGGATGTGGTCGTGCTGATTGACGACACGCTCTTTGGCGGTGCCCGCGAAGGTGTCCTGATCACCGAGGCACAGATCAGATGCAAGGCGGTGTTCCAGCCCGTGGATATCCGACTGATTGGAGTCCTGTCGGCGATCACGACAGAAGGGAAGTACGTCTACATAAACGGCGAGCGCTTCGCGGATCTGAACATGCCTAACAGAGGCGACTTGAAGACGCTCTTCAAGGCCGTAAGCCGCTATCTGCAGCAAGGCCATTGACAATCACAACAACAGGGGGAAAGAGATGAAATATCTGATTGGGCTCTACGGAGCCTCTGTCGTAGTTGCTGCAATCTGTTTCGCCCATTGGGGGCAATACGCCTACAAAGGCTTTGCCTACAACCTCGGTCGCGCGCTGGTCTGGCCAGCAATTGTGTTCCCGTCGTTCGGAGGGCTTCTCAGCGGGTTGATTTGGCTTGTCGTCATCGGCGGCGTGCTGGTCCTCGTGCGAAGGAGGGCCTAGTCATGGCACGGAATGTTTCGAAGATTGCGGCCGCTCTGGCGGCGTTGCTGATGCTTGGAGCATGCAGCAGCAAGGCAGACAAGGCTCGGAACGAGTTCGTCGACAGCTGCTCCAGCGGTGGAGGGGACGAATCGGTCTGCGAATGCGCCTTCGACAAACTGCAATCGCATTACGGCGAAGAGGGAATTGTTGCAATTCAGTCCGAGGGTTCTCCGCCTCCGGACTTCATCGATCAATTGGCCAATGCAGCACAACAGTGCAGGAAACGATAAGGAAATGAGGATGAAGCAGATTTACCGGGCCGTGATGATCCTACTATCCGCGCTAGCCGTTACGGGGTGTGGCAAAGCAGATGAGGTAACGAAAGCAGGCGATATCAACCTGGCTGGCTGCGAGGTTCCGGCGGGTACCGAGCGGGCAAAGGCCGAGGCTATTCAGTGCGATGCCGCCAAGGACGTAAAAGCTGAGACAGAGAAAGCGCCGCCGCAGGAAGCTGTCCAGATCACACCGGATGCCGAGGTTATCAACGCAGCAATCGCCCAGGAGGCGAAGAAGGCCGACGGAGCGACCGAGTATAAGGACGCGCGGAAACTGGCCGAAGGCGATCTGACCGGGGATGGCAAGCCAGAAGTGGTGGCCTTGTACACCCTGGAAGGCGGTGGCGGTGGCAACGGAGCTGGTAGCTACTTGGCGGCTTTCCAGCGCAAGGAAACCGGCCAGTTGCAGCTGGCCGGTACCACGTCCGTTTCCGGCTTCGGAGTTGCTGCTCAGAATGTGAGCCTGGAAGACGGCACGGTGCATGTGAAGCTGCTTGTACAGGGGCCGGACGATCCGGACTGCTGTCCGTCAACGGAAGAGCAGGCGCTGTACGTGTTTCATGGGAGTAAGTGGCTGCAGGTGCAACCATCACCTTAATCTGTGTCGTAGTGCCCAAGTAGGGGGAGCATTCGCTCCCCCTACTTGGTATCGAGGTGCAAAGCTATTTTTTTGACTTTACAGGCGGCCATCCGGCGTGTAGGAGGGACGTGGTGCAAGGGCGCGGATGCGACGGAACTCGTCCACACCCAGCACGACAACCTGCTCCTTACGCACCAGCCACTCCACTGAGTGGCTAAACCGCTTCGGTGGCAAACCAGCTAGCCGTTCAACCTCGTCGACAAACTTTTCGTCGCTTGAGCGCAGGCCGCGTGCACTCCAAACCGCCTCCAGGACCAGCCGCGCATCATCGGCAGGGCGGGCCTTGCGGGGTGCGTGAGAACGGGCGACCGCACGTGGCTTTTGCTTCGATTCCGGACGAGCAGCTTCGACAAACACCATGTAGTGCTGGGTGAGCGACCACTCCATGATCGTCCAGGCACGCTCAACCATCTCCTGGCTGATCTCGCCTTCTTCTTCGCAGACGACGTGGAAGACAGCAGCCAAGCGCAGCGTGTTTTCCCAGGCGCGGTCAACGGACGGCTTGATGGCATCGTAATGCTTGGGACAGCAATCCGTGATGTCTTCTTTCAGCATGCGCATGCGCACAGAAGCGTCCTTGCTCAGTGCCACCAACGTCCGAGGTGTCTCCGATGGGCATTGCTGTGCCTGACCAACAAGCTTCTTGAGAACCGCCTGCAGGCGATCGTTGTGGCCAGATCCTCCAGCGCGCGATGTCATCAGCGGCTGGGGGGTTGGAAAGCGTTCTGGATCGTGGCAAGCGAGGAGGAGACGCGGCCATAGGCCCTGTTCATACGCCTCCCCAGCACGCTTGTTCAAGCACTTGTAAAAAATGTGAGGCTGGAAGCGAAGGCCGATGCTGAGACGCGCGTCGACTGCCGTCTGGTTGATGCGCTTCACACGGCGCTTGACCGGAGGATCTCCGCTATAAAATTGTGTCAGGACGCCTTCCAGCTTGACCATCTCCGGGATGAAGCGGGTGCCTTCCTCGATCTGGATGGAACAACCTTTACCCAAGCCACACAGACGGTCCATGAGCGCCACGAGGCTGATTTCCTCTAGGATCAGATCATCGTCGGTCTGCGCAGTTTTTCCAGCGGCGAGCTCTTGCCTAAGCTTCTCCTTTGTGTCCTCCTTGAAGGCCTTGAAGAACTGGATCATAGACTGACCTTTACCGATCCCTGAGCGACCCAGCGCTGCCGTAAAAATCGATGTGGGCATCGTCCGTCCGTCAGGGGCGCTCACGTCATGGCGGAGGTGCACGGCCAAGCACGCAGCGGCGATCGCATCGGCGAGCAGGATCTCTGCCGGTGCCTCGGTGAGACGGCCGATCTCACAGGCGGCGTTGTAGAGCGGGTCGGGCAGCGCTTCGATGGGGCAGGGAGGACGGAAGTTGGTGAACATGTTTTGGTCATCCAGAAGTGATGGGGACAAGGGCTTAGAGCACGAGCCATTTGGGGTAGAGGCTGCGAGCGCCGCTGAGTACACGTTTCACATCGCGCAGGCTGTCTTCGTCCTTGCGCGGAGCACCTGAACGGACTGGGGTTTGGAACTCGCTGCGACTGAAGTTCCTTTGCTTGCCACTGGTGGCCTTCAGTACGCAGTCGCGCTTTGTCATGTAGTGGAGGGCGACGCGAATACCGATGAGCTTCTCGATGTCGTTGAGATGCACGACGCCAAGTCCGTTAAATCGGTATTCGTGCCGACGCACATAGCAGTTGAAGTAGCTCGCGCGATCTCCTCCGACAATGCTCACCCAAGCATCGCCGATTGCTTTGCTGAAATAATCGGCATGCATTTGATCGTGGGCATCCAGGAAAAACATGCAATGCCAGTGCATGCCGCGATGGATGCCGTTCTCCCGTTTGTAGATGCCGCCCAAGAATCCGGGCACGATGGATCCATCTCGCAAAAGACGTTGCAAACGCTCGATACGGTTATTAGCTTCTTTGCCGAATCCCCAGGCCCGGTATCCTGGGCGCAAATACAGGTCGACACGCAGCACTACTAGGCGTGTGTAGCGGGAAAATAAGTGAACAACGTACTTGCAGGCGCTCTTGAAATTAGCAGCAGCCTGCCGGCTGTAGTCGTAGCAAGCAAATTTGAATTTCTTGGTATGACTGACCCGGCGGATAAAAGCGATAAGGCGCGTCATTGCGACAAGGGCATTATTGTGGCGCTCGTCCATCGGCATAAAATCGGCGGCACTTGGCCACCAGACAACATCAGCTGCCCACCGTTTCATAGCATGCAGCATCACTGTAATAACAGGGCTGAATTGGTGATCGGCGTAATCGGACACCCAATCTGGGCTGTCGTCTGCTTGGTCGAGAAACATAACGCAGCAGGTCCTTACACGATCCCCTAATTTGGTAAGTTTATAGCCCGGGTGTGGAAGCGCGTTACGCTTGCCGAGTGGAATATAAGCATGGGTAGTTGCTGCGCAAATATCCTCATGGGCTTTGACAAGGCACTTCATCAAAATGCTCAATCGCCGTTCATTGAGTAAACCGGCTTCATCATGGGGGCGGGGGTGCTGGAGACATCCGCTATCCGACATTTCTTGATGCAACTGTTCTTTATTCTGGAGCTGAATAATCTGCGCCTGAGTGAGCCCGGAGATTGCGTGCTTTACATTAGTGGGAGTTGGATCTTTAGACATGATTTTTATTGCAGGCACGACGGTGCGTCGGGCTGCATCTGCCTCGCTAGTGTTTAAGGTTGTTGGGCGATCAGTTCAGGTGGTATGGCACAGTGTACGTGCAACCGTCTAGCTGATTCGAATGTGATGCGTTATACGTTGACTGCTGATGCTTGGGATGCTGCTTTATCCAAGTTGTATCTATGCGGCGCGCATTGTTATATGCAATGTTATATTGGATATATATCCGGAATTAGTTTTCGGCATATAGCCCCACTTATCGTGAAATTTGCCGAGATTCGTGGGTGTATATAAACCGTTACTACGGGCCGGCCGTCCGTCGAGTTGCCGCATTTTTCTTACGCGGCACGAGCACGATCTTCGACCCAGGCATACACTTCACTCGCCAGCCAGCGGACCGCACGAACGCCCATGGCGCGCTGCTTGGGGAACAGGCCAGCGGCGACGTAGTTGTAGATGGACGAGCGGCTAAGGCCAGTGATCCGAGTAACGTCACGGAGACGCAGGTAGTAGTCAGTGGTGGAAGTGCGCATTGGATTGCCTTGGTTGGCGCCACACGTTGCGGCGCTTGTGGTGCCATCTTCGGTCCAGTTGGATGCCTGACCAAATTGCCATTGGAATTTCAAAGTTGCCAAGATCGAGCTTGTCACCTAAGCATTAGCAGAGGGGACGGACCTGATGCGCCCAGGCTCCACGTCCGACCAATTGAGCTACGGGTTAACTTGACGATGTCCAACGCCGTCCAATGTCCCTCAGGTAGGGACTTGCAAGCGAGCTCTACTTGAGTAATATTTCGGAAACCCGCTTTTTTGAGAACAGACTTGTCTTCCGAAAATCAACCACTATCGAGTGCTTCGGTATCCATCGTAGGGGGGCAATCCGACTCTTTGGCAAGCAAAGCTAAGCCGCGGGTTGGCAAAGTAAAGCTCTATGTCGACGTAGAGAACGAGCTGTCGTTGTTGCGTCCCGATCTCAATCTCCTAGATTTTATACGAAGAGAGAATATCCCTCTTTATGTTCGCCTTGATACGCAGCTTTATATTGCGTACATTTATTACGAGGATGGCGGGTTTCCGAGGGCGACATTTAAAAACGGAGTTAGCCATTTTCGATTAAGCACAAACACGATAGAAGATTTGCAAAGAACTGATGGAAGCACTACTTGCATTGAGTTTGTTTGCGGAGGGCTGCTGGAGGTTAAAGCATCGGACACCACTTCGGCGGATTTTGAAGTTCTCGATTTTGAGAGAGGATATGTCGTCGAGCTGACTGATAAGCATAGGTCAGATAGACGTGGTTTTACTCCGGAACCGGTATGGTCCGAACTTGCAAGCAGCTATCTCGCTCATCCAGGTAATATCTACATCTTGGAGCGTGACATGGAGTTTATAAGGAGTGGTTTTATTCCTGATATGCTTGAGTTCCCGCCCAGTCTGGAAGGAGTCACATCTCCAATTCGAATGATGTATAGAGCTGCCTATGAATTCTGGGCAAAAAATCTAGGCGAGGAGGATGTTCGGAATCGTCTGTGCCGTAGTGACCCTACGGTCTTCGCGGTCAAGAGGCTGAATGAAGCAATGGGTGTCATCACGGGTGGGCTTAGAGAGGGGAAAAATGCCATCGCGGAGGCTGATATAAGTCTCGGTGGGCTAGAAAAGCCAGCCAGTGACGCTAAAAGTTTTTTTGACCAGGGATTTTTAACTTCCGAATTGAAGTCGGTGATGCTTATTTCCGCGTGGTGGAATAACTACGCTGGCGCCGCAGATGACGACTTACTTCTGGTCTTGAAGGATCGTCTTAGATTAATGGGTTTTAAAAAATCTAGAGTGCCGCATTTGATGAAGCTTATTATCGGAGACACTCAGTGGAAGGGGCAGGGCATCGACGAAATGTTGCGGAGTGTTAAATTGGGGGCTTCGATGGAAAAATATCCGTGATGCCTCTACTACCGCATCGAGTAAGGCGTTGCTAGAGAGTTTGTGGGAGACCCGGCGCGGCGTTCGCAAAAGCTGCAAGAAGTGGCTATGTCGAAGATCGTATGATGCGTTGCATCGTCCCTCGCTTACTAGGCAAGGGACGGTGTCAGCGTTGCTACATCGTGCGCTGTAGCGGGAGCTGCATGTGCTGCTTCTCAGCAGGCAAGAGAGAGCGCAGGAAATCGTTCCATTCGATGTTAGTAGCCTTGCAGCGCGTCTCAACTTGCTCAACAATCCAATGCGAGTAGACAAGCGCGGGTACGTTGCCTTCTGCGATCTGATCTACTGCTGCGCCGACTAGCCAGCCAAGTGCAACTATTTCATCATCCGTGCCAGCGACAGGGTCATCTTCCACTACGACCGTCCAAGAATCTGTATCGTCACCCTTAACGTAGGCAAGAACCACTCCATCTTCCCCTATAAGTTCAACAATAACGTTGCGCTCGGCATCAAAAACGGCCATCCAATTTTCAACCTTACTTGGGTCTGTCAATGGTCGCGCCTGAGCTTCTTCAGCCTTTCTACGACGCTCCTTGAGCTTTGCTTTTCGTGCCGCATCCGATTTCTTTGCCATTGTTGCTCCCAGCGTCAAACGTGGTACAGGCACCTGCTCAGCAGATGAGGTCTGTCGTCGTCGCAGTCTAAATCCTGCTTCAGTCAGGTACTCATCCCGGTTATGACATTCTCGGCCCTGTCCTGCTCGGGTCATCCGGGGTGTGATCGCGCGCCTGTGCGAGCTCTTGCAGTCGCGTTTGCTCTTGCGTGTCGCGTGCCTGGTTCGCCGCCAGATACTGTTGTTCGGGAACCGCTGCCAGTGCCTCGCTGGTCGGCATGTGCGCGCGGTTGGCATACGGATCCGGAGAGGCTCCAGGGCCACTGCGCACCACGAACATTGTGACACCCCCTGGAAGCTGGTCGGCCGGTACGTTTAGGGCGACGTCGACCTTGTCGCCGGGCTTGAATCCTGCCTCCACAGCCATTTTGTAGGCGCTCGCAACCATGCGATCGCTGCGCTCATCCCACGGTTTGTTGGCGCTCTCATCGAGCTTGGCAATGGACAAGCGCAATTGCTCCACCAGCGCCGCATCTTGAGGCTTCGGGCCAACGACGCTCTGACGATTCATAGATAGCTGCTCGTCTTCCCGGGGATCGTGCGATGCAACAGAGCGCGCACCCATCTGCATTCCCGGTGCGGCGACCTGTGCTGTGGTCGCGACCGTGGCCGGTGTACGCCCCTGCGCATGATCGTCGTCCAGCGAGGACGATCTTCCTGGCGCTGTCTGCGACGACGGCGCGCTGGGTAATGGGGTTTGCGAGGAAGGTGCTGCAGGCTGCTGCGTCTGAGGCGACTGCGCAGGGGAATTGGCTTGGGGTGCATTGGCAGGCACAGCCTGCTGCCGTTCTGCCTGCGATATCTCCGCTGCCGTCGTGGTCGCCCTGATCTCCATGCGGTCGTCGTTCTGGCCAACCACCGTGGCGATTGAGCCATCTTTTTGCAGCTGCAGGAAGAAGGGCATCTGCTTGCCCGTGTCGCGTGCATGGTCTTGTGCAACTGCAGCCGTGGCGGCATCGATCTGGGCTTCAGTGCGCGTAATGCCAGCGCGGGCGTACATCCCGGCCACCTGGCTGTGCAAGTCGCTCTGCGTCGGTGTGGGATTGCTGCGGGCGACCTCCGCCATCGACGCCATGTCTTGAAGCCCGGTCTGTTGGCTCTGCCATGTGCGGTTCAATTCCTCGCGCGTGTTACCGGTGGCCGCATTCGTGCCATAGAGTGTGCCGGGCGTGGTCCATTCGCCGTTAGCGTCGCGGCTGTAGGAATGACCGTCGGAAGCCTGTAACGGCTGCGGTTGCGTGCGTGCGATCGTAATGGCCTGCGGCACCGGTTCGCGATTGGCGAACTCATTCCAGCCGAACTGGTTGTAGGCAATTTGGTAGCGGGCCGCTGTTGCTTCCGGAGTGTTGGCGGCGTTCTGCGCAATGATGGTTTTCGACTGCTGTTCCAACTCAGTCGCACGCTCGGCGCTGATTGAAGCGCCACGGGTGATAGGTATCTTGCCATCGATACTTTCTCTAATTTCAAGCTGCCACTGCCCTGTCTGCGCATTGCGCACATAGTCACGGCCGGTTTCAAAGGGCTCGCGCGGCGGATGCGTTTCGGTCTTGGCATCCAGGCGATATGGATCCTGCGGTTTGGGTGTATTTGCCAGCCCGAGCGAATACGAGTCGTTTGCTGCCCGGTAATTCAGTTCGTCGGCAAGTCGGCCAGCGGCAACCAGGCGGGTCTCCTGATAGCCGCCGCTTGGCAACGGGGCGCTCACCGTACGCGTCCACGTGCCTTGTGGATCTTCCGGATTGCGTGTCCACTCGTTGCCACTGCGGTCTGGCTGTGTGTAGATCCGGTTGATGTCCTGCTTCTCGGCCCAACGTTCGCCAAGATAAGCACCCGCCACGCCGCCGACCAAGCCAGTAGCCAGCGCCCCAGGACCCGTCCAGGACCCTGTGACGGCACCGTAGCCTGCACCAAGCAGGAAGCCGCCTGCGATGCCGCCTGCATTGCGGCCAACGAAGTGCGTGGCTGCTGACTCGGCGCCGGTGTCGTTGCCCTGCGTCCTTAGCTGGACAACGCGGTGGCCGGTCACGGCGAAGTCATAGGCCATCAGCGCGACGCCGGCAGCACCGGCAACACGTGCTCCAGAAAGCGACCCGCGAACGCCGGCCGCTTCTCCTGCAAGACCTTCGCCCGCGACGATACCGCCTTCACCTGGGGCGCCAGGAAGCCGCGGCCCAGCCGGTGGCCGCGCAAGAACCGGGGGCATCTCCTGGGCAAAGGCGAGGCGTAGGCGCGTTTCTACCGGTTCGGTGATTGGCAAGCGACCGGCTTGGTTTGCTTCGGCAATCGCTGTGCCAAGAGATTGCCGGCCACCCCATCTATCACTGAGGGTGGATGATCCCTGCTGATCGATCGCATCCAACGCCAGTTGGACATTGCCTTCAGACCGCGTCACGCCGGCCCAGCGCGCCTCTGCTGCGGCCATCTCTCCCACATCGGCAATCTGCCCAGCATGACTTTGTTGGTAAGCCGCGAGATCGCCATGAAAAGCCCGAATCTTTGCGTTCGCCTGCTGTGGGGTCATGCCCTGCGGCGTGTTGCTTACAAGGTCGCCATTGACCAGGCCCACCTTGAGTGTGTCGGTCAGGCCATTGACCCTAGCCGCGATGCGCTGTGCTGCGGCTTGATCGCCGCGCAGCGTTGCTTGGCCGTCGGGGGACAGTTCCAATCTTTCAAGCCGATTCGCAAGTTCCTCTGAATACGCCCCAAGCGGTCCGCCGGGGTGAGGCGACAATCCCATTTTCGCCGCCAGCGCCTGGTCGGCCGGAAGATTGAGCATGTTGCGTGGACCATGCAGGTCGAACAAGCCGCTTTTGGAAAGCGACTGCAGCAACCGGCTCTCACTGAAAGCCGCTTGCTCAATGACATGGTGTCCTTGGAAAGCCGGTGTGTCAGCCATCGGTGCAACTCCCGCTCAGAAATCCGTATCGAGGGTTTGACGCGTTAGAGGTCTGCGGCGTCTCGCAGCGAAGGGCCGCTAAGTTGGGCCGCGCTCAAGGCATCGAACAGAACGCGGTCACAAATGGCCTCGGTTCCTAGGCGTGATTGACGGAAGATGTGGGCGTTACCAACGACTTCCCGCTTGAATACAAGGCTTGCACCGCCGGAGACGCTGTAGAAGTTGAGGTCTTCCCCGGTCTCGTAATCGTGTTCGATCTCGATCTGGACCCGCGATTCACTTTCATCAAGCGCATCAAGCCAACGCGTCACGCTGCAGAGGTAGTACTGAGGACCCTGCGTGCCGTCTGCAAGAGTGAAGTCGCAAGCCGCGAAGGCGAAGCCTTCCGGATCAACGGCGTCGAACACCTGTTTCAATGCTTCCGAAACGATCCAGATGCCCGCCAGCTTCTCAAAATCACGTGGCATCTCTTGCTGTCCCGGCACCTGCACTAGGTGCGGCCTCACCGGATACTGGTTTGGATCACCATTGGGTGGATCCATGGTGTTCATGCCAGGGGGTAGAAGCAGCTCTTCGTTGGCGATCTTCAAGCCAGCGCTCTGACCATTGCCTCGGAAGCTTGGCCGGAGGACAAAAAATTCTCCTAGGTGGGAGTCGCTCGCAATGGTGACGGGAATTGCTGTCTGATCATTCATTGTGGCTTCCGTTGTCAATGGGTGCGCTGCACATTGCAGCTGATTCCTTCGGCTCTAGCGATTCTAGGGCAACAGGCGACCTGCTTGTGAGTAACCTTGGGGGTTTCTCGGACATATTAATGCCTTGGAAATGCAAGACTCGGAGGTATCCGTGAGCAGCAGTTGGTGTATGGATGAGTTCAAGGTCAAGGCGATCCGGGAATTGACCGATCGTAGGTCTAGGGAGGTAGAAGTCGCCGAGCGGCTGGGGGGCACGCGCAGATTAGGCCTGGCTACGCAAGTTTGGGGCGAAGCAAACCCGCGTCCGGCTGTCTGGTTCACTCGAACCAAGGGTGGGTCTACACCAGTGATGACTGGAAGTCATCTGGCATCCAATGGTTTGGTGTGCAGCATGATTCGGCGTGGCAACTGCCACGACAAAGTACCGGTGGAGAGCTTCTTTGGCCTGCTCAACGCGAGCGGATAAGGTAGCGGATCTATCTCACCAAGGAGGCCGAACGCGCCGAGGTATTCGATTACATCGACAAGGTCTACAACTCCAGACGCCGTCATGGTTCAACTGGCGACCTATCCCCTATATCGTTTGAATGTCGCTACGGGCTATGTAAGCGTCTGTGAAACCCTGCGCGTTCAGCTGGTGCGGCCTGAGGGGTATCAAGAGTGATTGTGTGGCTACGAGGAAGGACGGCCTCACTGGCAAGTTTCCACACCGAAGTGGACAACCCTCAAGCCAGCAATTTCCCTTCATGTGACTGCCTTCAGTCTCGCAGCACCGCCGACAAATTTTCTGCTGTCTACGTAGCCGGTTGATAGCCTAATCGTTCCCGTTGAAGGGTGCAACGGCAGCCTTGCTGCAGGATTCCGGGCGGCCCAGCAGCAATCTCAAACACCACTTATCTCAAGTGAAATCCGGGAAGCCGACTTAGAGCAGGCGCCGCGGGGGCTTTGCAACGCGCGATTTCCAAGGCGTTCGGGCTTTCTAGACGTATGAGTTATAGCTGCTGGTGAGTGATCGAGCGGGGCGAAGAACTTCATTTGTTATATGAGCACGAAGGTATTCGTGTTCCGGAGACCATACGGCAACTGGTGAAAGTATGCGCGCATAGGTGCGAGACAGCGGGTCGCTGAGCTTTCTACCCACGCAGGCTATTACTATTGGGCAAGGTCGTGGCGTCAATTCGAGCCAGCTTACGTCGGCTTGGTTGTCGAACAACAAAGTGTCTTCTTCCCCTAGGCGGTACACCGTGAGATTGCGGCGTCGTAGCCTAGGTCGTTAAGCAGCAGGCTTAATGACCGCAGTAGCTGGGACCTGTGCCTGCGGAGTCAGCACCGGCATCGGGATGTCCGGCATGGCTTGTTTCCAGAGTTCAGCCGAAAATACAGACCAAGCGCCAATGCTGCTCTGAAGGAAAAGGATGTCGGCTTGTAGTTGCCCGCCCAGCTCGTTGGGGTAGAGCACGTTATAGCTGATGCCCTCTAGCGACGAGGGATCCTCCGTCTTGCGCGCAACCTCCCGCAGGATGCTGAAGTGCGCCAGGTAGCGTCCAAGCGAAGCAGTAAGTACGGCGTTGGACGACAGGACCAGGCCGCCCTTGTCGTGGATCAATGCGCTCATCTGCTCGCCGATGGCGACGATCTCATTGACCATCGGCAAGGTTTCCGGATGTGCCTTCGCTAGCTCGTGCATGGCTTCGATCAAGCGGAATCTGACCGGCTCACTCTTTGATGGATCGCAGATGAAGAGGTGTTCCTGCCCGTCAGCTTCCTTTTTAAACTGAAAGCGCGCAGGACTCTTGGCGTGAAGATGATCGCAGATCTGTCGCCGCACCCCCGAGGTGCGCTGCAAACTCAGTAACAGGGGGTAATAGAACTCGTGTGCCTGTCGGGACCGGTACTCGACGATTTCTGTCTGCGCCTTGAAAGCGGCGCTCGCGCGATTGGCCTTTTCAGTGGCGACCCGTTGCTTGCCGTGAAGCCAAATATTGATTCCGCCACCGACGAGGACGCCGAAAAGGCCCAGCAGTGCCGGCCAGAGCTTTTCCAACCAGCCTGTAGCCCTGCTGTCTTGGATGAACTGCCGTAGCCGCAAATCGCTGGCGTCAAGCTCAGAACGCAATGCCGCTGTTGTGAGGCCCTGCTCGACCGAAATCGGGCTGACAGTGTGGAGTTGCGCCGCGGGATGGGGCGGCATGCTTGGGCTCGCCTGTACCGTTGGCTTACTAGGTTGAAGGGGCGTCGACGTGCTTTGTGCCGTAACGGCACCCGCGCCGACGAAGGTCAACATTCCAGCAAGCCCCGATCGCCATAACCAGTTCATTGTGACTCCCCTGCTTCTATAGCGACCTAGTGTCCGGTCTCCGCATACTTAGTTCCATCCCCCGGACGCGGCATGGGCGCGGAATGATGTCGACAATTCGCTCGGCTAGATAAAATCAATAAAATCAATAACTTATAGGGGTTACCTTCGGGTTAACAATGCGCGCTGGCGGCATTCGCCAGGAAACTCGTTGTCCGCTGGCGGTCTCCGCCAGTAGACTGCCGGTATGGCCCTTCCCGCGCTTCCCGACGACGTTCAATTCTCTGGTCACGAGACCTTCCCGCTTCGCCAATTGTGGCTGCGAAAGGCCTACGAGGCTGCGCAACACCCTGATTTTTTTGGCAATGCCAAGTTGGCGTTTGCGCCGGAAAACGGCATTCGCCGTTTCGGGGTAGGCAAGAACATGGTCTCCGCGATCCGCCATTGGGCATTGGCCTGCGACGTTCTGGAGGAACAGCCCGCAGGGAAGATGGGTGTCGGCACGGTCGGCCGAGCGCTCTTCGGCGGCCGAGGTCTCGATCCCTATCTGGAAAAGCCGGCAAGTGCGTGGTGGGTGCATTGGCTGCTCGCAGGGCGCGCAAAGCGATCGACCACGTGGTGGTGGGTCTTCAATCGCATCAATCAGCAAACCTTCGAGTCTGAAAAGGTCGCGCTTGCGCTTGCTCATGCAGCTGAGCAGGCGGGGCACCGCGTCTCCTACGTCACCCTTAAGCGGGACGTGGATGTATGCCTGCGCTGCTATGTGGCTCGCCGAGATGGACGTGAGGCCGATGATGCCGCCGAACCTCTCCTGGCAGATCTCGGCCTGTTGGCCGAAGGGCCGATTGGCACATTCCGGTTCAGGCGCGGCGCGCAGTCCTCGCTACCCGATGGGCTGTTTGCGCTTGCGCTGCTCGACTTCTGGGAAAGCAAGGAGCGGTCTAGCGGCTCGGGCCAAGCGACTTTGTCTTTCGAAGCCATTGCGCACGAATTCGGTGCGCCGGGGCGGGTGTTCAAGCTGGACGAGAATTCGGTGGGCGACCGCCTGACGAACCTAGAGGAGATCTCCGAAGGGCAATTGCGCTGGAGTGATACGGCGGGTGTTCGGCATGTTAGTCGGATTCTGACCGAACCACAGGATGCGCTCAAACAACGACTTCTCAAGCACGCATATGGCAAGTAGCATGGAACTCCGCATACAGGTCACCCCGCGCTTCCAACGCTCCGTGCAGTTGGAGTCTGATCTCTCGCGCGCCGATGCCTTGGATGGCTACATCTGTCAGTCCAGCTCACGAAATGCGCTTGCTGTGGTTGCACACCACATCAACGAATCCCAACAGCGTGCCTTTACCTGGACAGGGCCATACGGTGGCGGCAAGTCCACTTTGGCTCTGGCCTTGGCGCAGCTGGCCGGCGGGACGCCCACGGTCCGCAAGCGTGCCAAGCAGGCCCTCAATGTCGAGGCGGATGACGAGATCTGGAAAGCCTTTGGCAGCAAGAAGCCTTGGCTGGTCGTGCCAGTGGTGGGGCGCCGTCAGGCCCTTGAAGAGGCTCTAGGTCAGGCGATCGACAAGCATGCACCTCAACGCGGTCCCAAGCGCATGCGCAACGGGCGCCGCGATGTAATCGCTGAGCTGGTCCGGCGCGCAGAGGCGGGCGAGCACGGTGGCGTAGTGGTTCTGCTCGATGAGATGGGCAAGTTGCTGGAGGCTGCGGCCGCCGCGGGAGAGGACATCTATCTACTGCAAGAGCTGGCCGAAGCCGCCAGCCGTAGCGACGGCAAGCTGGTGGTCATCGGCATCCTGCATCAGGCGTTTGATCAATACGCCTCGCGCTCAGGTCGAGCCGTCCAGAGCGAGTGGGCCAAGGTCCAAGGGCGCTTTGTGGATGTGCCGGTTGTGGCCGGTACTGATGAGGTCATCGCATTAATTGGAGGCGCCATCCGCTGCGATGAAGCCCACTCGGGCAGCCGCAGACTGAGCGAGGTGATTGCCAAGGCGATTCAACGCCGTCGGCCCGCCTCATCTGCCACGCTAGCCCAGACTCTGGATCAGTGCTGGCCACTGCATCCGGTGACAGCGGCCCTGCTCGGCCCCTGCTCACGTCGCCGCTTTGGACAGAACGAGCGCAGCGTATTCGGCTTTCTGAGTTCAGCCGAGCCACTGGGCTTCCGTGAGTTCCTGGAGGGTCACACCCGTAAGAGCCTTGGGTACTACCAGCCGGCGCGCTTTTGGGACTATCTGCGCGCGAATTTTGAGCCTGCGATCCTTGCCTCGGCTGACGGCCACCGTTGGGCAATCAGTGCCGAAGCCATAGAGCGTGTGGAAGCGCGCTTCCGTGAGCCGCATGTGTCTTTGGCCAAGACGATCGCATTGATCGAACTGTTTCGGAATGGGTCGGGACTGGCAGCCAGTAACGATGTGCTTGAGTGCTCGGTGGACGACGTCTCGCCCAAGGTTGTCAAAGCTGCACTGGAAGAACTTGCTGCGGCCAGCATCGTCATTTACCGCAAGCACAACGAAGCCTGGGCCATCTATGCGGGCAGCGATTTCGATATCGATGCTGCCGTGGACACCGCCAAGCGAGAGCGCAGCCAAAGCATTGACGAGCAGCTCAAGCAACTAGCCGTTTTGCCACCGCTGACCGCACGCAAGCACTACTCCAAGACCGGCACACTGCGTTGGTTCGAACGCTCTGTGGTGACGCCGAGCGGCGCGATGGATCCCCATGCGCCGCCGAAGAAGACGCCGACCGGACGCTTCGCGCTGCTGGTGCCGAACGAGGAGAGCACTTCTGAACAGCTGGCGCAGACGGCTCACGACCTGGCGAAGGCGGCCAAGGATCCTCTGACCTTGTTTGGTGTCCCCAAGGGTCATCATCGCTTGGCCGAATATGCCAGCGAGCTGACTGCGCTGGAACACGTAGCCGAAAGCACCCCGTCGTTAGAAAATGATGGCGTTGCCAGTCGCGAAATCCATGCACGGTTACAGCAGTTGCGTGGCGATCTCGAAGCGGCTCTGCGCGATGCCTTCGCGACGGCAACCTGGTACAGCGCGAGCAAGACCTTCCATCCAACCGCCGAAGATGGCCTCTCGCCCATTGCTAGCCGGGTGTGTGATGCGGTCTTCAAAAGTGCACCTCAGATCTCCAGTGAACTGGTCAATCGCGATGTACTCTCTTCCAACGCGGCCAAG
Organism: Xanthomonas sp. A1809; assembly: GCF_017746015.1. Classification (NCBI taxonomy): domain Bacteria; kingdom Pseudomonadati; phylum Pseudomonadota; class Gammaproteobacteria; order Lysobacterales; family Lysobacteraceae; genus Xanthomonas; species Xanthomonas sp. A1809. The sequence goes on from NZ_JAGHWZ010000001.1 coordinate 67,187, forward strand.
GCCCAGCGTCTGTTGATGCACCGCATGCTTTCCCACGGTGGGCACCACGAGCTGGATTACTCGGGCTATCCGGCCGAGGCAGGCTTGTATCACACTGTTCTGGCGCCTCTCGGGCTGCATCGGACCGTGAAAAAGCGTGGCACGTTTTCTTCGCCCGAACTGTCCGACGACCTCGAGGGCGCGCGCTCTCTGGTGCCGCTGTGGCAGGCTTGGCGTGACCTGCTGCAGGGCGCCGATGGTGCGATCACCCTGGCACAGCTCTACGACCTGGCGCGGCAGATTCCCTATGGGGTCAAGCGAGGCGTGTTGCCTATCCTCGCGCTCGCGTTCCTGCTCACCCATCGCAGCGAGATCGCGCTGTATGTCGATGACATGTTCTGCCCGGATCTGACCGACTCAGACACAGACGAGTGGCTGCAGGACCCTGCGCGCATCGGTTGGAAATGGGTGCGGATGGATGCCTCGGCCAAACAGATGCTGACCCTCCTGGCCTGCCGACTGGAAGAGGCGACGCACCGTCCGGTCTCAGCCGATCCTCTCGACTCTGCACGGGCGCTGGTGTCCTGGACCCTGTCGCTTCCGCAGTGGGCACAGCGCACAGCGAAGGTCAGCGATCTGTCACGCAACACGCGCACGCTTCTCCTGCGCGCCTCAGATCCTGTCAAAACGATATTTGTGGACCTGCCTGAAGTGCTCGACACGGGCCGCGATGGCAAAGCATTGGTCGATAAGATCGGCCAAGTCGTCGAAGAGCTCAATCTGGCTTATCCGGCTGCGCTCAAGGCGTTGGAAGGCAAGTTCCTCGATAGCATCGATCATGTGGGTGCCTTGGACGTCTTGCAGCAGCGCGCACAGGCGGTGCGAGGCGTGAGTGGTGACCTTAAGCTGGAGGCCTTCGCAAGTCGGCTGACAACCTATTCCGGTAGTAATGCGGACATTGAGAGCCTGGCGGCCTTGGCCGTCAGCAAGCCAGCCCGGGAGTTTAGCGATCACGACCTCGACCAGGCAGCCGTGCAGCTCTCGCAGTGGGCCTTCGAGTTTCGCCGTATCGAGGCGCTTGCTTCGGTGCAGGGGCGTCCGGCCGGTCGCCGCGTCATGGCGGTGGTCTTTGGTGGACAGGACACAATCTCGGCGACAATCGACGTGGCCGAGTCCGATGCGTCGGTCATCCATCGGATGCGGGATGGCCTGATCGAGCACCTGCGAAGCAGTGCGGTGAAGCCAGATTTAATCCTGGCAGCCATCGTGGAGGCGGGCGCCAAAGTTCTTGAAGAGTTGCATCCACAAGGAGGCAAACGTGGCTGACCGGCATGTGCTAGGAATCTCGGGAGGCAAGGACAGCGCCGCGCTTGCGGTCTATATGCGCCTGCATCATCCCGAGCTCGACCTTCAGTACTTCTTCACCGACACCGGCAAGGAGCTTCCGGAGGTGTATGAATTCCTGGGCAGCCTCGAAGGCTTCCTTGGCAAGCCGATTCTGCGCTTGAATCCTCAACGCGACTTCGACTTCTGGCTGCGCGAGTACGGCCACTTCCTGCCCTCAGTCAACACTCGCTGGTGTACCCGTCAGCTGAAGCTGGTGCCCTTTCGCAATTGGATCAAGCCTTGGCTTGAGGCTGGCGATCGCGTGCACAGCTATGTCGCCATTCGTGCCGACGAGTCGCATCGAGAAGGGTATGACTCGGGTCATCAGAATCTGACGGTGCATCTGCCCTTCCGCGAAGCGGGCGTCGATCATGCCGGGGTCATGGATTTACTGCAGGGCGCGGGTGTAGGCTTGCCGAAGTACTACAACTGGCGTTCACGCAGTGGATGTACGTTCTGTTTCTTCCAACAGAAGATCGAGTGGGTCCGCCTCAAACAGCAACATCCGGATCGATTCGAGGAAGCCAAGCGCTACGAAAAGAGCGCCATGGAACATGGCTCGCCGTTCACTTGGAGCGACCGGGAGTCGCTGGTAGAGCTCGAGCAGCCTGAGCGTGTGGCCGCCATCGAACGCGAGCATGAGCGCCGTTTGGCGCGTACCAAGGCCAAAAAGCGGATTAATCCACTGCGACCAGAGGCTACTTCCGAGGGGCTGGACATGGAGGATATGTTCGGCGCTGGCGATTCATGCCTGGTGTGCCACAAGTAGGTGTGACCGTCATGGGCGCTCAAGCTGGAGAGCCGCTATACCTCGATTACGCCGCGTCGGCACCTCCCGCCGAGGAGGTCGTTGAGGCGATGCTTCCATGGCTGCGTGGTCAACACGCCAATCCTCACGCCGAGCATTGGCATGGGGCACGGGCATCGCGCGCCATCGACGATGCTCGCGAAGCGATCGCCACGCTATTGGGGGGAGACCCAGAGGGAGTGATTTTTACTTCCGGTGCGACTGAGGCGAATAACCTGGCGTTGAAGGGCTTGGTTGGCCCGAACCGCTCGCGCATCTGGCTGAGCAAGATCGAGCACAAGTCACTTTTGGAACCAGCCCGCGCCCTCGCCGATCAAGGCGTCGTTGTGACCACGCTCAACGTGGATGCCCTAGGCAGGATGGACGCCTCGGGACTTGAGGCACAGCTGGAAGAGTTGGATGCCGCGCCTGGGCTTATCGCGGTAGGGCATGGAAATAACGAGATTGGTACTGTTCAGGACGTCGCGGCGCTAGCCAGGGTCGCGCATGAGCACGGCCACTTGCTGCACGTCGATGCCTCTCAAACGGCGGGTCATTGGCCCTTGTCCGCCCTCGAAGACGAGCTCGATCTGGTGTGCCTGTCTAGTCATAAGATGTACGGTCCGGCCGGCATTGGCGCGCTCTATGTCGATCCCAGTGTGATGCAGGAGCTGCGACCGATGATGCATGGGGGTGGACAGCAGCAGGGCGCCCGGTCTGGAACGGTCGCGCCGTTCCTGGCGGTGGGCTTCGGCGCTGCGGCACGCCTTGCCGCCCTTTCCGCAGCAGAGCATCGGTTGCACCTGCAGTCAATGGCCGCCGCTTTCCTCGCGCAGTTAGATGCCTGGGGGCTTGCTTATTCTGTCCTAGGTGACCCGGTCAACCGCATTCCCGGTCACCTGAGCCTGCACATCCCCGGCTTCGCGGCTGACGATGTGCTCGGTCGCCTTTTGCCGCATGTCTCGGCATCCAGTGGCGCGGCCTGCGCATCTGGGGAGCTACGCGCATCCCACGTGCTTAGGGCGCTCGGATTGAACGAAAGCCATGCCAGCCAGGTGATTCGCTTCAGTTTCGGCCGCTCCAGTAGCCTGGAAGAAGCCAGCGAGGCAGCCGCGCGCTTGCTTGATGTGATCCAACGGATCCATGCTTTGTAGCGTCCGGAAGCTGAGTCGGGCCGCCAGCCACGCGGCGCAACGTCATTTTGAGAGGACGCTCCGGGCGCAATGGTGCTCTGAGCCATCATGGAGAGGAGATCAGGTGTATGGCGAGACCGAATAAGAAACCTAAGGCGAAACCGGCCCGTGCTAGTCGGCCATCTACGCTGAAAGGATCCGGCTTCCGGGTTGCGGCGCGGACACTTCTGCACCTCGGTCGAGAGCTGATCACCTCCGATGAAATCGCGATCAACGAGTTGCTGAAGAACTCGTTCGATGCGGGGTCGCCTACAGTTACGGTGCGTTTGGTGTGCCCTGTGCCAAGTACGCTCTTGCACAAGATCGCCACACAGCTGAAAAAGAGTAGCAATCCGGTTGCGCAGCAACTGGAAGCAATCATTGAACAGCTCAAGGCTGCAGCGACCAAAAGGCAGAAAGGCTCAGTAACAGCTGAGTACTTTGAGGCCACTCTTTCTCGCCTGCGCCGCTCCAAAACAGTCGACGAAGCGGTAAAGATCATCGAGGAAGTCAACTTCGTCGAAGTGGTTGATACCGGCTGTGGCATTTCCGAAAGTAATCTTTTGCCCGTGTTTCTGACGGTGGGTACGGACTTTAAGGTCGGCTCTCAGCCGCCCGCCAATGTTGAGGAATACCTCGGGAATAAGGGTATCGGTCGCCTGGCAATGATGCGCGTGGGGGAGCGTGCCTACGTGGAGACTTGGGTTGCTAATGCTACCCGTGTGTCGTCTGTAGAGTTCGACTGGCGCCTGTTCAATAACGCCTCCCTGCAGATTTCTGATGTGCCAGTAGATGTTCGAAGGACTACTCGGAAGACGGATATCCCGAGTGGAACGATCGTAAGGATATTTGCGCTGCGCAGCGATTGGGCTGCTGAAAGTGATCAGATCAAGGATCTGCAGTCTTTTATCCGACGCCTGCGCAGCCCATTCTCTAAGTCGCGCCGCTTTCGAATCAGTGTAAGCCTCAATGATCTGCCTCCGATCGCTTTTCCGCCCTTGCCAGAAGAGGTCAGGAGCCTCGCCGATCAGTATCTGCTCCTGGAGTTCTATCCCCAGACAGCCAAGCAGCCTAAGGACGAGGTGCTGACCGTCACGCTCAAGGTGGCCCCCGAGGACGAGTCTGCGGACGTGCAAACGCGCAGCGCGGGGATCGTAAGCGGAAGTCTGGTCGAGGGCGGGGCAGTAAGCTTGGATGATCTCAAGTCCATTGGCCCCTTCAAGCTGCACATCATGCGATTCAATCGCAGATCCGTGCGGGAAAAGACCAAGGAGTGGAACTCGATCATCCGTCCGGAGCTGGACATCTGGTCCGGCGGCATAGCGATCTATCGTGATGGCTTCCGCGTAGGATTTACGGGCTCGGAGCGTGATGGTGATTGGCTGGGACTGGACCACAAAGCATTGCGTGGTAGCGGTTACATTGTCAATCGCATCCAGGTCGTGGGTGCGCTGGAAATTACGCACAAGGGCAATCCACAACTCGTCGATCTTACAAACCGGGAAGGTCTGGTGACGACGCCAGAAGCCGAGCTTCTCAAGCTATTGCTGCTCAAGTACGCGATCGGCCCCCTTCGTTCCCTGGTTGAGGCAAACGACGAAGCGCTTAAGCGGCAGGAGCTTGAGAGCCTTGTCAATGATGGGACTTCAACCCTCAATGACCGGCTAACGCTGGCCAAGCAGGAGGTGGCGTCACTGAAGTCAGAGATTCCTAAGAGCCTGCGGCCAACTGTCAATTCGCTAGACGAGCATCTGCACTTCATAAGCACCCAGGTGAAAAAGTTCGAGACAGCCATCGAGAAGGCTACAGAGGGGCGTGAAGACATTCTGGAGTTGGCGGGCATCGGCAACGTTATGCATGGCGTCATGCATGAACTGACGCGCACTACAGCTCAGACGCGAAGGCTGATGCTAGACCTGGCTCAGGACGCGGATGAAGACACGCAAAATCTTTTGAATAAGCTGGAAGAGGAAATTCGGGCGATCAACACCCGACTGCGGCAGTTTGATCCGTTGATGCCCGGCGCGCGACACACTAAGCGTGATATCGAAGTGGTCAAGCTCACGCAGACTATTCTCAAAGGCTATGCTTCGCGCTTCGCCAGGCATGGCATCGATTACGAGGTGACTGTCATGCCGAAAGACGCGGTGGCGAAGGTGCGGATGGTGCCGGGCTTCCTCAGCTTAGCGTTGGAGAACCTAATCAGTAATTCGGTGTACTGGTTAGGACAGCGGAAAGACACCATAGAACGTGGCCTTATAGAAATTGAAATAGACGCGAAGTCAAATACGATTACCGTCACAGACAACGGTCCTGGCATCTTCTCTTCCGATCGGGATCGTGTCTTTAATCCTGGATTCTCTTTACGCGCCAAAGGGAAGGGCTACGGCCTCTACCTGGCGCGAGAGGTGGCGGAATATCACGGAGGAAGCCTATATTTAGCTCCGACGGCTGGCGAAGATGGTCAGCTACGTACGTTCATATTGGAACTGCCTAGGACAGAAAAATGAGCTTGGAAGCGAACTTCATGAGCGCCGGGATTGGGCGAGTGCTTATCGTGGACGATGATTTGTCCCGCACGGTGGATATGGCAAGTCTCGACAAGCATGGAAAGGGGGTAGCAATCTCACAGGTGCTTGCCGACGAGAATCACGACTACACGTTTGCGCTTGACGAAGAGCTTGAACGGATGGCGTTACCGCATGGAAGTGCTGATGACCGCCTCAAGGCTCTTAAGGCTCCTGCCGTTCGGGCAGTGGCCCACGAAGTTCTTCGCGGCGCCTACGAGCGTGCGATGACAGACCGGGAAGCACTGCGAGCTCCGTTAGAAATGATCAAAAGCTGGCTCACCGTCCACGGAGTCGAACTAGATGAGTGGTCGGAGGCCAGAGATCTTCCCGAGGCGGATCGCTACGATTTGCTAGTGGTCGACTACTTTCTAATGGATAACGACCCGCAAGCTACCTACAAGCTCATCCGAGATTTCAAGCGGGCGCACGCCAACAGGGAACACCCACTCCTTGTCGTTCTCATGTCATCAGACATCAATGCCATTCGGGGGCATTTTGAGGACATCCGGGACGAGTGTGAAATATCTGCGTCTCGATTTCGGATTCTGGCGAAACCTGTCATCGCCAATCCCGACTCGGATGAGAATGTAAAGGAGAAGTGGCTGAGGGCGTTGCAGCAGCTTGCCACCGAGCGGCCCTTGGTCATGCCGATCGAACGTTTTGTTGAGGCTTGGAAGACGAGCTTAAACAAAGCTGCCGAGCAGATGGTTCGTCGCCTTTATGACCTCGACGCTAGCGCTTTCGCATTGCTTTCGGCCACCGCCAGCCAAGATTCGATGAAATTGGAAGAGTATCTGGCAGATGTGCTCTCGCGACGTGTCAGTGCGGAAGCCGAGGAGCATGGATTTCCTTTCGACGAAATTGATGCTCTCAGGGAGGCACTGAACGGCGCGCAATCAACCATTGGGCCCACGATCGACCAGGGCGTAGAAGTGCGGCATGCGCAACGAGCGATCAGGAGCCTCATGAGCGATGTCGCTTGGCACCGCCGGCCCTGGTGGGAACCTACGGCTGGTCCGCCCGGGCCGGCGGTCACACCACCAGCGGACCCTGCGGTGGCGCCCGCAGACGTCGCATCCGAGGCACACCAGAAGTTGCAGGCTGACGTGCAGGCCGATATTGCCCAGGAAGTAACTGCGGCAAATGCAGGTGACCTAGAAGAAGCTGTGGCTCCAGCTATCGTACCCAAAATGCCGCATCCAGCGCACACCGAAGATCGTCTGATCTGGATGAAGCGGCACCTCAGGTTCGGCACGATTCTGCGAGAGAAGGAAGGTGCCAGACGCTACTTCGTCAATTTGACTCAGGCATGCGATGTCCAGTCAGAAAAGCTGAGCGGCGTCGCTGACGTGCACTACTTACTGATCCAGGGCAATAGATTTCCGGTGGATCGCGTGGCAGTGGGCGAAAAACTTTTCGACTCTCCCTACTACTGCGATGACCTCGATTCAGACGACTTCTTTGCGCTTCAGTGGCGCTTACGGCAACCATTCACCCCTGCGATGGCGACGCTGCTGGAAACACTTGAAGATTACAACTGGGTAGGCCAGCTTCGTAGCGATACAGCCTACGCGGTTTTGTCAAAGTATGTCTCTCAGGCTTCGCGTGTGGCCCAGATCCGTATGCCTAAGGTCTACCGCTACTCCGCGTCGGTCTACCACAAGCAAGCCATAGGCTGGGTCCAAAAGAATGTCAATAAACTGATTGAGGTGAGCGCGTGGCAGACAGAAAAAAAGCTGTGGAGAATCCAGTTTCCGGTCGCCGATGCTCGAGCCCTACTGCCGCTTCTGAGCGGAGTCGCAGATGCTAAAAAAGCTGAATTCGTTAGCGAGCTCGTCTCTGGTATGGAATTGAGTCAAGGAGCGCCTTTTTCTTCGAAGGCGATCAAGAACACGGGCGCCCTGCTGACTCGCATGGATGCGAGCGCTGAGTTTGATGGTGCTGCATTGGTAGCTGAGATCAATAAGGCTGGAATGGGAAGCAAGCTGCCCGTAGGGGCCACTCTGATTCTTACCCGCGCATTCGTGTAGGTTGGCAGGCCACAAGAGCATTTCGACTTGTTGGCAGGCTCCTCCGCGACCGGCTTCCATGCGAATTCTGGTCAATCTCGATGTGCTTACGCTCATCACCCACGGCGATGAAGATCAGATCTTTCCCGCCCAGGGTCTGTGGTGATGATCCAGGGCTCGAGGCTGGCGGCCCTGGACTGCGGAGGGTGTCGTCAGCATCTGTGCCGCGTACCAAGCTAGCGCTAGCGCACAAGGTGGATTCAGCGTTCTGATCGCACGCTGAGGCGGCCGACCCGTCGCCTGACGGCGGTGTCGGCGCCAATTTTGCGCCGCTCGCAGCACCGCAATGGCTAGGCTTCGCACGGTTACCTGAAGGTGCTTCCGCTATTCAGCAGTGGCGGGTCGCCTCGGTACTATGAGAGTTGCATCCTCTTTGCCTAGTTGCACTGACTTTGCCAATTCACACACGTGAATTCGCTGCGTGGGGCGTGCCTAGTGCAAGGGATATTGGTCGCGGTTGCGATCGCTCAATGCTGGCCATCCACGTGCGTGACCGAGGCCCATCCCAAGGCGTTCCTGCGCGTATGGCCGGAGGCGGATGCTTTCGTATCGAAACATCCTTTCAGGACAGACCATGAGCGCGACGCAGCGCTTGGCGCCTACGCCGCGAAGGCGTACCACGAGCAGTCGCCTGGGTGGGGCAACTGGATCGCCCGGGAGAACAACGTATTCCTGCCTAGCGGTAGACCGGTCGCATACTGGTTTCCGGAGTGTCCCGAAGGTTAGCGCTTTGGTGCGTGTCATGACGCGTGGAGGCGGCCGAGCCTCGGCTTCTGGCCGAATGTGGACTGTCGCCCTCCAGAGCGAATAGCCTGACCTAGGCGCCCGCCCTGCTTGCACACGAGCGAAAACAGGCCTGATCCCTAGATAGATTCGACTTCTGGCCCGGCCGCCGGGGATTTAAACGTGTGTGCCTGACCCGGATCGGCTTGGCCATCGAGGGCGAATCATGACCATTAAAGAACAGGCTTACCGTGCGCACGCGTTCTTCCAGGCACGTTGCGTCACGTCACTCAAGCGCAGCCACGTTCACGAGCTGCTCGCCGCTGCGGTGGGCTACCACACCCACGCCGGGTTCCAGCACGACGCGACCTGGTGCGGCGTGCCGTTTCGCGTCACCGGTATCCATCCCGACCCAGATGCCATCCGGTCCCGTTGCCTAGAGCTTGGCCTTCCTGCGGACGAGGCTGAGCGAGTCGTTGAGGGGTTGCCGATTTTTCTGCACGACGCTGGTCACGCCCCGATACGGTTCAATGCGCTGATCGCGGCGGTCGAAGGTGACGACGAGGACTCCGACTGGCATCAGTGGGTATGGACACACGTTATCGAGCCTGCGAACGGCGCCCTGGACTTCTATTTCGAGCACCAGCGATTGCTACTGGAAGGCTTAGAGGCGGCGGCCCAGCGCGGGGCGCCGGCCGCGCACTTGGCGATCGCGAAGCTGCTCGAGTCCGACGCGGTGGGGTTTGGCGACGAAGACGAACGAGTGAGAAGGCAAGTAAAGCGCGAGGGCACGTGGACGAGCCCGTTTGTGAGCTTCGTAGACGTTGAGGCCCAAGGACTACGCGCGGAAGAAAAGCACCGCCACCACCTGCTCGCCGCGGCCCGAGGCGGAGACATTCGGGCGCTCATGGAAACGGCCGAACGCTACGGCGACCCAGCAATTCTCGAGCGCCGTCCGTCCGCCGAAATGGACCCGATGAGCATGGTCGATATCGCAAGCGAGTACGGAGATCGAGAGACAGCGCGCTATTGGCTAACGGCCGCTGCGCAGGAAGGCGACATCGGCGCAATGCGCGAGCTGATCCTCGACCATGAAGAACCAGACGAGCGGGCGTGGGTTTGGATGCACCTGTCCCGCCTGCTGGAGCACGACCTGAGTAAAGACAGGTACGAGGCTATCTATGAGGATGGCTCGCCTTATGACGATGACGTCGGAGGACCGGCCTACGTCGGCGGCGATGAGGGCATCGACTTAACGCCGCTCTCGAACAACGCTGATGCCATTGCGCGCCAGACGGCCGAGCAGCTCTTCGCTCAGATCAACGCCGAACCTGATCGCATGTGACGGCGACTCTGGTTCGCCGCTAGGGGTGCCGGTGGACATCGGCGCCCCGCTGGCCACTCTACTTTGCGATTCTTGGTGATTGGCGGCCCGAAGTAGTGGCTGCCGCGCTAAAACCTTCCCAGTCCCGGCGAACAAGTTGGGCGGGGGACTTGCTTGAGTGGTTCTTTTTTTTCTGCAAAATTGAGCACGCATCCCAGTGCCGCCTTCTCGGACGTTCAGAGTCGTCCAAAGAAGTCCAGCAGCATTAGATGGAAAAGTGAGTCAAAGTGTGAGTCTTGATTGTAGATCAATCTAGAAAAATATATAGGTTTCAACTACTTATTTTTCTAATTCGGTTGTTGGTGGGCCACCATAAAATCAAGCGCTTAGCTCCTGCCCGGCGCCTCAAGCTGAGGTTGCCGGGAAAATTACCGGGAAAATTAGCTGCGCTTTGGAGGCTTCACTACCGGCAGCGCGTGGTCATAGCGGCCGGTCATTTCTGGTGTCACGTGCCCTGCGGCGTCTTGTTTGTCGCCCCGGTTACCCACTGTGTCGGTAATGCCGCGATGCTTAAGGCCGTGCAGCGAAAAGCGCTCCTGCTTCGAAATGATTTCTTCTTTCAGTGCCAGCTTGATGAATCGCTGCCAGGCGCTATCCAGTGATGACTTAGCCATCGGATTACCGGTCTGTTCAACGAGTAGGCGTCGATCCTCAGCCTTGATTGGGACTGCAAAATTCCGACCTTTTTTAGTCCAGATGGCGGTCCGTCGTGCTACGAGAAGATCCCACGCCTCGATCATTTCTGGATCCCATTCGGTGAGGGTGTCGCGTGATCCCTTGCGCCGTTGAGCATGGATGCCTGCAGGTTGCTTATGTGTGTCGTTGAGTGTGCACACCTCGATGCCGCGTAGGCGTGCGCTATACGCCAGCACCATGACCGGTGCTAGGTAGCTCGGGCAGCTGCCTTTCGTATGCGGCGTGAGGGAGCCACGCTCTCGAGCGAAGGCCAGTACCTTGTCGAACGCGGCCGGCGTTGGCATCCGGTGTCTCTTTGCTTCGCGTGCTTGCCTCACGCCGATTGCTGGATTGGATCTGCATAGGCCGGCACGCACGCCCCAGGCGAGTGTGCGACGTAGATAGCGATGAAGGTGGTTTGCTTTACTGGGCGTCGCTGGAAGTGCGGGTTGGTAACGATTGGCCGGTCGCCCCATTGCGAAGACTTCCACGAGCCGCTGGACTACAGGCGTGGTGATCCGGTCAATCTGCACTGAACCCAACTTCGACCCATCTTTGCGGAGATAGTTGGCAATGGAGTCGGCATAACGCCGATAGTCATCCTGCGTGTCGATCGCCAGTTCTTTGAACTCCAACGACTCGTGAAAGCGATCGAAGAGATAGCGCAACGTGCCGCGCGTGCCCTTGCCCGCACGTTCCTCAACGATTCCATGCAATTCCGATAGACGAGCTCCAGCGTAAGCCACGGTTTGCTTTCGTGTGGCCCCGCCTTCTGGATGCGGTTCGACGACGTACCATCGACCATCTTCCCAGTACAGGCCGCGCGGGAGCGCGGCCTGGTCAATATGGGCTGGTATGAGCGGATTAAATTTTCGCTTGCGGCCTCTTGCCATTACATCAGCTCCTGTTCCGTATCCATCTCGATATTGTTGTCTTGCTGCAAGCCCAGTGCGGCGTTGAGCGCATCTAGCGTTGTCCAGATTCCCCCTCGACCGTCATACCTGTAACGGATGCCCTGATCGTTGGCCCAGCGCACCACGGTCGCTGCGCGCGGGGAGGGGCCAATTGGTGCGCATAGACGCCGCAGATCCTCGAACGTAAGCACCGCACTGCTCATGCACCTTGCTCCTTGATCCACTCCCGCCTGTGCGGCCATTGCTCGCGCATTTCCTTGACGAGCAAGTCAGCAGCGGCGTAGCCGCGCTGAGCGGCAATGCGGAGCCGCAGCTCTAGCACCTTGGCTGCATCCGTGTAGCCCTGCCGTAGCCAGTGACGCGCCTCGCACGCCCTGCGAAACCCTTCCATGTTGGCGCCCTCGATCATCGCTGGCGCGCCCCAGTGAAGCGCAGACCGAGCTGCACGACGTTTGGGGCGCAGTGCCTTGGTTGGCGTGGTGCGCGGATCCGATGCGCTCGGCGCCATTCGGTCATGGCCAACTCGAAGCTGGGGTGCTTCTGCGTCCGCCCACACACGCACTCGATGAAGTGCCCGCCGCCCGCCTCAGGTCGGCGGGCATCGAGCATGTGGCGAGCGACGTGGCCGCTTTTGCAGGGCGGCAGAGGTGTGTCGTGGTCGACCTGGCGTTGCGTCACTGCACCTCCGAGCGCAGCACGCGCTCGGCCTCTCGAAGATGTTGCGCAGTGTCCGAATCGATTCGGTCCAGCGCCTGGGCGATGGTGTAGTCCATCTCGGCCAGCCAATCAGCACGGTTCAGCACCAGAGCGGCAGTGAGCGCTTCGCCAGTGGACAAAGGGCCAGGCCCTCCCATACGGACGGCGGCGCGCGCAATCTCGATTGTGCGCTGCAGGTTCATGGTTGCGTCCTCCATGCGGAGCCCAACTGCCTGCGGGCTTCTTCGATACGAAGGACACGAAGACCCCAGCGCACCGACCATGTCTGTGCCTGTTGTTGATCGCAGGTCAGCATCAGCTGCCCCACGGGCTCCAGGCGATCGGCACGGAAGGTGTGCAGGATGTCTTCCAGCTCGATGACTTCCTCAAGGTCCAGCGCGTGGCAAAGAGCATCGGCATTGAGCGATTTTCCCGTGCCTTGCGGGCCAAGAAAGATGACGGACTTAGCCATGGAAGGCCTCCCTGCGTACTGCCATACGGGCGCGGCCACGGCGACGCTGTGGCACCTGGCCAACAGCCAGTCCCGTCCGAGTGAGACGTGGGCGGCGAGTCGCCCATAGCCGGTAGACCAGTGCGCCGCCGAGCGCCGGCGTAAGCACCATCGCGAGCGCGAGCAGCTCAGCCATTGGCCACCTCGCATGCAGCCTGTGCCACCGCGGCGGCGGCGGCCGCAGTCGGGCGGCGCGGCAGCATGTTGGCCAGGTCGAAGGGAAAGTCCAGGCCGTCCATGAACTCGGCCAGCTCCGTGCTGATCGAGTCCTCGGCAGCCGTCCACAGGCGAGGTCCTTCGATGAGTTTCCAGCCGCCGCCCGAGCCGCGTCGCCGCTCCCAAGACTGATGGGCCTCGCGCAGTGCCCCCATATTCAGCGCGGCAGTGACCACCACCGAACCATGCGTGACATGCAGGGTGATGGTGGCCGAGCAATCGCCCACGGCGCGATCGTAGGCCACGATGGCCGGCGTGCTAGCCTCCGCGTCGGGTCCGGTGCCCAAAGCCAGCAGGCGTGCTGCTGTGGCTGGACATGTTCCAGTTTGCTGTTGCATATCGACTCTCCTGAGTTGCGTTGGTGGAGGGCCTTGGGGCGGTGTTCCAGCACCGCCCGCCGGGCCCGCTGAAACGGTTAGATCAAATCGGTGGGGCGGTCGTGGTCTGCCTCCTGCTCGGGATGGATGCGCTGGGCGTGCAGCACCACATCGAGCAGCGTTTCGCGCACGTAGTCCGCAACTGCAGCGGTGCTATCAGCGGTAATTCCGGCCTGGCTCGTTATGTCGTTGCTGAGTGCGGCGAGGAGTGCCACCGCGTAGTGCGCGCGCCAGAGGCTGTCGTGCTCGGCTTCGCTGATCGTGTAGTCGGCCTCGCCGACCGTGAACTGGGGCATGTCGGCACGGTCCATCACAGTACCTCCGGCGCAGGCATGCGCCCGATGACCCATTCCTGCAGCGCGACGGCCTCGGCTTCCGGCATCAGCACGTGCAACGTGCCGATGACCAGGCCGGTGCCGTCATCGGCGAGGAACACGGCGGAAGGTTTTTCGATTGCGCTGCAGGCAAACATCACCGGTGCGCGGTCGTGCAGGCCATCTGCATACAGCTCGGCGAGCACGTCCTGGCTGCGTATCTGCAGGCTCAGGTACACGCCAGGGGCGACGCGTTGGGTCTTGATCATGGCGCGGCGGCTCACTGGCGCACCTCGGCCTGGTCGGCATTGATTGTTGCAATGGCCGCGGTAACGTCGGCCAGGGTCAGCGCTTCAGGCGCCTTGCCGCCGGCCTGCAGCTTCGCCTGCAGGGCGAGCCAGGCGGTGTGATTCCAGTCGAGGGTGTTGGCGATCAGGCCGAAATAGTGGGCGATCTGGCGCGCGGCAGCGGCCGGCGCTTCTTGAGCGTCGTAGGACATGCGGAACTCCGTTTGTAGTTTGGAGTCCGCCGCCCCGACGCCAATCGGGGTGGCGGACGGTGCGGGTTGGCGTACCGGACAAACGGAACCGGCGGGCCTTGCGGCCCCCACGCACCGCCCGCCATAGAACTGGCAGGCACGCACCCGAGCGAATGCCGGGCGAGAAAAAAGCGCCGGGCATCGGTCGATGGGCGCTGTTGCGCCGTTTGAAGTCGGGACGCCAATCCCGGTCGCCGAATGTGCGGCGACGCAGTAATAGTTGCTCCGTCCTTGGGGCGCTGTCAACGAAAAAATCCCAAAATTTCCAACATGGGCTAGAGCATTCATTTCGCAAACACCCAGCACTTAACGGTGGTGCCCACGCCGGTCAGTTCGTCCTTGAGGATCGCGCTGTTGACTGCCACGTTGGCGCCGATGAACTTGTGCCGACGCGAGTCGCTCAGCAGCGCCCGCAGTACCTTCAGATCCGGCACGCCCTGGCTGAACTGCGCCGCGCGTGCGGCGAAGTGGTTGAGGTTGATGGCGATGCGCTGCGCGTCGCGGCTGTGGTTGACCACGGCTTTGCCGTGGCCCGTGGCTTCGAGGTACTCGTAGACCTCCCAGAACTCGTTCACCAGCGCGTGGTCGGCGCTGATCGCCTTCTGGCGCTCCAGGGCCATGTCCAACAGCGCAAGGCGCGTTTTCTCGACCATGTCGTCGGGGATGGTGAGGACCAGGCGCAGGCAGTCAAACAGCGCCAGCATCTGCGCGTGGTTCTTGATGACGCGCTCCAGGCGCAGTTCTGGCTGAGCGCGCAGCTTGCCCTCGAACATCTTCACCCGTTCGGCGAACAGGTCCAGGATGGCGCGCTCCTGACGCACCGTGCGCACCAGAAAGTGACTCAGCTCTTCGACCTGCAGTGCGTTGAGGTTGTCGGCGGCGATGCGGCTTTCCGTGGTGACGTTGGGCCGCTTGAAGTGCAGCTTGACGATACGTGTCAGGATCGCCTCGGAGGCGTCCACCGCAGCGTTCTGGCTGATGACAATCGTGCCGCGGAACGGAGGCTCGTAGGTTTCGTTGCCACCGTTGCGCACGCCGCGCGTCGTCAGAGTGCCGCCGCCGAAAAAGTCCTTGAGCTCGTCCCACTCGAACGTCTTGGCGTGCGCCTTGTCTGGCTCACTGCGGTCGGCTTCGAGCAGCACCACCGGCATGCCGGACACCTGGCCCATGGCGCGCGCACGGCCGGCCTTGGACGACTTCGCCGGATCGAAGCCTTCGTAGTCCGACCTCGCCAGCAGCTTCCAGAGGAAGGTCAGCAGCGTGGTCTTGCCCGCGCCCGCTTCACCGGTCGCCTCAAGAAACGGGAAGCTCTTGTGCGCGGTGCGAATCTGCTCAGCGAACAGTGAGCCAAACCAGAACGTCAGCGCCACCATGCCGTGCGTGCCGAAGCACAGCCATAGCCAGGGCAGCCAGTCGGTACGGAACGCCTCGGCATCACGCTGGATGTCCAGCCGGATCGACTTCTGCGTGGTCTTGAGCCGCAGCTTGTCGAACTCGAAGTAGTCCTCTTCGTTTGCCACCACCAGCTCGCCGTCGCGCACGGCGATATCGCCCAGCAGGTAGGCGTGGTGCTCCTTGCTGTAGCCCACGAAGTCGATCGCCTCTACGGTCTTGATGGTTTCGGTCTGTTCCTCGATCAGCCGATCCAGCTGGTGGCCGCTACCGGTGAACAGCGCACCAGGTGCCAGCGAGATCAGGCGTTTTTTGAACTCGGAGGCGCTGGCGACATGGCCGCCGGTGAAGGTGCCTTTGACGCTGGGTTTGTCGTCCGGGTAGTCGACGCGGAAGTAGTACCAGCTCTCGTCGGTGACCTCGTGGCGCTGGAAGTACAGCGCCTGCGGGTAGCAGCCGGCGATACGCTGAACCGCGCAGGCGGCGCGCTTGATCTTGCGCAGATCCTCTGCCTCCAGTTCGTCATCCCCGTCTGTGTCTTGGTCGCCCAGCTTCTCGCGGCGCAGCTTCTCAAAGCGCTGCACGTCGAAATCGAACCAGAACAGGCGCGAGCCAAATTCCAGCCAGAAATCAGAGCGGCCGTCGTGCTCGAACATCAGCAGGCCCTTGTCCACGGCCGACCGGGCTGTGAGCAGGTCGCCCTGGTAGCGCGCCTCGGCGAGGTCGTTGTCCCACTGCTCGGCATCGTCGGAGGCCAGGGCGCGTAGATGCAGGTCGTTCCAGTCGGTCTTCTTGCCGTCACGCTGGACGATTTGCGCCGCGCGCGACTTGAAACCCAGCGCTGCAGCGCGCTTGATGTGACGGTGCGTGTAGCCGCGTGCGCCTGGCTCGTTGTCCAGCCCCCACACCAGGGTGGGAAGGTCGGCGGCGCGCGCCTTGGCCAGCTCGCGCAGGGAGTCCTCCGGATAGGCGTTTGACGACATCGCCGACACCGCGCAGACGCCATGCTGGAGTAGCGCGATGGCATCGAAGATGCCCTCCACGATCCATACCTCGCGCGCCGTCTGCATCGCGGTCAGGGTTGCCGGAGCAGCCCACCACACGCCCGCATAGCTCTGGCCCGGGGCGAAGCGCGCCTTCTGCTTGCCGAAGCGGTGCGGTCGATCGATCAGGCGCTCCCACCAGCCACCCTTGACCAATGGAAAGCGCACCGTCGCGGTGCCCGCGCTGATCTTGCGATCGTAGTGGCTG
This sequence comes from Xanthomonas sp. A1809, assembly GCF_017746015.1. NCBI lineage: Bacteria > Pseudomonadati > Pseudomonadota > Gammaproteobacteria > Lysobacterales > Lysobacteraceae > Xanthomonas > Xanthomonas sp. A1809. The sequence continues at coordinate 84,141 of NZ_JAGHWZ010000001.1, forward strand.
TCCTGGGTGTAAAGGCCTTTCAGCGGTGCCAGGTCAAAGCCACGCGAGAACTGCAGGTATGCATCGGCCGCAGCGTTGGGAGCCGCAGCCGTTGGCTGGAAGCGCTTGGACCAGTCGTCGAACAGGTCGTCGTACAGATCCTTGACGTGCAGCTCGCGCCCACACTTGGATTGGCGGCCGCATTTCACCACCCACGGCTTGAGGTGGTTGGTGTACAGCTCCTTCTTGCTGCACGACGGGCACTTGCCGCCTCGCATGTACTCGGTACCGCTACGGTGCTTGAGTCCGTAATCCCGTTCCAGCCGGGTCAGCACCTGTTGCCGCAGATCCTCTTGCATGTGCGTCCTTACGCGCCTGGCCGGCGCAGAGGCGCGGGCATGGCCGGGGTGCCGTCGAGGACGACGTAGGCGCCGCCTGCCAGGCGGTGTGCTTCGACAGCAGCGTGCAGCGCCTGCGCTTCCGCATGCTTGGCGCATGGGCGGACACGCTGCGGCGTGTGCGCAGCGCTATCGACAAAGCGCGGCTCCTGCGCGCTGTACCAACCACAAGGCGCCCTCATGCCTCCACCCCAGCGTGCGGTGTGTTGGCGTGGAACAGCACCTTGGCCGAGTCGGTCAGTGCGACATGGCGCTCATCGACACAATCAGCAGTGGCCAGTCCGTGTTGCATGAGCTGGGCGATGACAACGGCGCCGAAGCGCTCCTGCGTATCGGCAGGCGCACTCCGGCCGATGTAGCCATGCTCGGTCTGCTGCAGGCCGCCGTGGAGCAGCGCAATCTGCAGGCAAAGCTTCGCCGTGGGCGGCAGTGCCGCCCAATCAAGGGTGTTTCGCATAGGGGTGCCTCAGATGAGCGGGAAGACCGGCTCCCCGCCGGTGGTGATCAGATCCAACTGGCGCTCGCCGAGCGATTCGCGGTAGGCCTGCAAAGCCAAGGCGCGCTCAAACGCGGGTGTGGGCGGCAACTCGCTGTGTGCGGTCGGCACGCCGCTTGGACTGGCAATGCCGGTCAGCTCCGAGTGACCGGTGTAGGTGGCGCCGCACATCGGGTTTTCGCAGACGTAGGAGTCGTGTCGTAGGTACTTATGCGATAGCGAACTGGTGCGCTTGATGAGCCTGCTGCCGCAGGACTCACAACTGAAAACAACCTTCTTCCTGCCGAACATGCTCACCCCTTCGATCGCTTGGAAGTTTGGACTTTTGCGGCATAATCCGGCGGTGATTTGAGGCCAAGTGCGACCGCAGCGGTATGTGCATCGCCGTACTTGCCCTGAGAGCGCCCACGGAGCAGGTCGTCAACGACCGTGCGGCTGACACCAAGCTGCCGCGCGAATCCAGACACCGTGATGCCGTTGGACACCAACCACTGCCGGGCCTGATCAAGGGTTCGAACCTGGAACTGCTGCTGAGCTTGCACTTTGCGGGGCATCGGTGGCGGTCGTCTGCGGTTTTGGAAATTGTTGGTGTTAACACCAACTTTGTCAATATGAGGAAAAACCCGAGTGACTGTAGGGAAACGCCTGAAGGAAGAACGCAAGCGCCTGCGGCTGACGCAGCAGGAGATGGCCGATGCGTGTGGCATCTCGAAGTGGGCACAGCTGTACTTCGAGAAAGATCAGAACATGCCGGGTGGAGCCTATTTACTCGCGGCGCATGCGCGTGGCGTCGACATCATGTACGTGTTGTTGGAGCAGCGGTTGGAATTGGACCCGTCTGAGACCGCGTTGCTGGCTGCGTTCCGCGCTGCACCGCAAGGGGTACGGGCGGCAATACTGTCCAATCTTGGACCCGCCCACGTTGGCGTCATGAATGCTGCGCCCGTGGTGACGCTCAACGACGACAGTAACGTTTCTCAGCTGCTAACGACGACAGGCCCGATCGATCAGCGAAACGTACAGTTCAACGTAGGCGGTCGGAAAAAAAAGAAGTCGTGATCAACGTTCGCATAGGACAGCTGGTCCTCGGAAAAGAGAGCGTTATCGGCAGACAGCAACCGACGTTTAGTCTCTGAATTCGTAAATCGAACGCCTGTCAAAAAAAGCCGCCGGTGTGTACCGGCGGCTTGAAAGGTGTCGGCGCGTAGCTCCTTGCGATCCGTTCGCCGCCGTCCTGGTAGCGCGAGATGACCTGACATCCAGTATCAACAGTACGCACACCGTATCGTTTCGGCCATCAGACAATTCCCACATTCGAGGTCGGGAATACGCTGACGCAACGCCAACGCGATGCCGCGTAGAGTCCTGATTGCCTATCAACTACCACGCATGGAAGCCTGCATGATTCGAGCAGTTGGTGATTACTTACTGACGGCACACGCCACAACGGCCGGTGCTATGTTCATTCCTGAAATCCTGGTATCAAAAAGTGGCGGGCTGACATTGGCCCGGCACCAGTTGCCAGGGTCAGGGTATGACACCTACGCCCAGGCTGTGGCGTGCGCGCAGAGCGAACTGGGGCTGTATCGCGTGCTGAGCAATGGTTCGCTATTGGCTTGTCATTCCCAGGAAGCTGCAGCTGGATAAGCAGTTCGGCCCCTGCGCTACGTGCTCGTTTCCAATTCGAGTGCCGTGGTAAAGCCACTGGAGCCGCTCACCGTGTGGGTGGCTTTCGCGATCAGCCAGGATTGCCCATCAATTTCTGGCTTGAAGCCGCTGACCGTGATGCGTTGCTCTGGGAACAGCTCTGCACGCCCGACTGCCAGGACGTAGTCGAACTTCGCCGCGCCGCGTTTGGCCCGCTCCAGCTCCGCGTGCGCATGCTGGCGCGCGGTTGCCTCATCCGCGTATGACTCGCGCAGACGCTTGGCGTTTTCGTCCGTGCCTACGAGCACCGACTCCCGCCGTGCCTTGCCCTTGTCCATCCAGTACGCGCGCACGCCGGTGTAAGCATCACGGTCGGCGACCGAGTAACGATGCTGATCACCATCGCGCCGCGTCAGCGTGGAAGTCGGCAGCGGCTTACCGTTCGCCGTGGTGCCGGCGCCGATCGGCGCGAACAGCAGCGCGCCAGCTTTTACCGTGGCAACGGCATCAAAGCGCTGGCCCAGGCGTGTCAGCAGATTCATATCGCTCTCATTGGCCTGGTCGAGATGCGAAAGCTTGGTACTTGCTAACGCGCCGGCCACGCGCGGCGTCAGTCCGTGCTCACCCGCCAGGGCATTGAGCACTGCGCCCAAGGTGGTGTTGTGCCAGCTACGCTCACGACGCGTGCGCATGTCTGCGGTGAGGTCTGCGCTGCGCGCGCGTACAGTGATGATGTCCGGCGCACCGCTGTATTCCACTTCGTCCACGACGAACGTGCCTTTGTCGATCAGGCCGGTGGCCTTCCAGCCCAGTGCCACGGACAGGCGCACGCCACGCTTGGGCAGCGCCATCTTGCCGTCGTGGTCATGGATGCATAGGTCCAGCTGATCGGCTTCGCCGCCACGGCATTCGGTCAAGGTGAGATCGCGCAGGCGTGGTGCGATACGCTCGGTGAGGTCGACACCATCGAGCACCACGCGCCACTGCGGGATCGAGTAGCTCATGCGGCGGTCGCCTCTGGGATGTCGTCGGCGCGGCGCAAGCTGAGCTGGAATTCGATACGGCGCGGGGTTCCATCTTCAAAAAACAGCGATGCGGTCTCGTTGACTGACAGGAGCAGGTACGGCCCATAGACCACGCCGGCACCATCCACCAGCGGCAATGGCTCGCCATCTGCGGCTAGCTCGCGCAGCGTGTCCAGTGAGGCGCGCGTGCCGGTGAGTTCGGGCGCGATCAGGCCTGAGAGTTCGATGGTGTCATCGCCTGGACCCAGGAACTGGCTGGCCGCGCGCGCACCGACGCGCTCGCTGGTGGCATGGCGCCAGCTCATTTGCCGCTGCAGCTGCAGGAATGCGGCGCTGTCGAGGGCAAACACAAACGTGCCGTAGGACATCATCATTCGGGTGGATCCTCAGTCGTCGCGCAGGCTGGAGCGGCGGCTCGCCGCTGCGCGTCGGTCGCGCTCTTCGATCTGGCGAGCGACTTCGCGCGCCAGTGCATTGGCATCCATGCCCGGTGCGGCATGGACGTGGATGACGTAGCTGTTGCCGGCTGCCGGCGCACTGGCGGCGCGCGCAGGCGGCGACAATGGTGCGCGGCTATCGATCGCCGCCACTGGGGCTGTGGCCGTCGCCAAGGCCAGGCCAGCTCCCACCGCACGCATCCGGTTGCCGAGCGCCATGACGGCCTGCACAGGCGCGCCCTGGCCGCGCTGCAGGCCGACGGTGAGGCCTTGCATGGTGAAATCGCCCAGCTGGGCAAACACGCGCGAGGGACTGTGGATCCCCAGCAGGCCCTTGAACCGATCAACCACGCCGGTGCCGACGCTGGCGATCGCATTGCTGGCGGCGCCGAGCTTGGAGCGGATGCCCTGCACAAGGCCGCTGATCATGTCCGCGCCGGTCTGCAGCATGCGGGCCGGCCAGTTGGCCAACTGCAGGTTGATGCCGGCCCACAGCTGCAGCAGCCCCTGGCGGATGCGGTCGCCGTTGCCGGTGAACACGCCCACGATCAGCGACCAGGTGCCCTGGACGGTTTGCCAGACGCCGCCGAGGATCTGTTTGATCACCGGCAGAACGAACACAAACGCCTGCACCAGCCAGCCAATCGCCTTGACCGCCAGCTGCAGCTGGGTGACCAGCACCGCGCCCAGGATTTGCCCGAAGCCGCGCCCGGCCTGCGTTGCACCGTGCAACTGGGCGGTGGTGGCCTCAAACGGCGTCAGCAGCTGCTTGACCCACGCCCAGGCCTGGCCCATCGCTGCAGCCACGGTGTCCCACACGGGCGCTAGGGGCGCGAGCGCGGTCTTCAGCTCGGCGAGGACCGGCGCGGCGACATCGACGATGCCTTGCCAGACGCCGATGGCGAAGGCCTTGATCGGCCCCCAGTACTTCCATACCAGCAGCGCCACCGCAGCGACGGCCGCACCAATCGCCAGCACCGGCAGGCTGACGCCGCCGAGCAGCGGCAGCAACAGGCGCGCGCCATTGGCGAGCATGGGCAGCACGCGGCCGCCGAATGACAGCACCTGGCGAATCAGGACACCAAACCCGCCGCCGCCCGACAGCAGCGCGACGGCGCCGTGGATCTGCGAGAACGCCATCGCGGCCACGCCGCCGGCCACCAGCAGTCCGCCCAGGATCGTCACCAATGCGGCGGCACCGATCGCCACCTTGGCGATCGCACCCACCAGCACCGGATTGGCGCGGATCCACGTCGTGACCTGGCCGACCACCGCAGCCGTGCGCTCGGTCAGTTCCTTGAACTGCGGCAGCAGGGTCTGGCCGATCGATTGCGACACCACCACAGCGGTGTTCTTCAGCAGCTGCAGCGAGTTGGCTGAGGTGGCCACTCGCGATGCGTACTCAGCCGACATCGAGCCGCCGTAGCGCTGCGCATCGGCCACTTTGGCGAAGTTGCCCTGCAGCAGCTCCAGATTGGTCAGCAGCGGCGCGATCGCACCGATCGACTCGCGGCCAAACAGCTGCGTCATCGTCGCGGCCTGCTCGGCCTTGGGCAGTGCACGCAGTTTCTGCAGCACCGACATGATCGCCCCGCCTGCGTCCTTCTGCATGACCTGGGCCATGGCGGTGGCCTTGATGCCCAGCTTGTCGAATGCCTCGCGCTGGCTCTTGGTGGCCGACTCGCCCGAGGCCAGAGTAAGCAGCATGTTTTTGATGCCGGTAGCCGAGACTTCCGACTCGATGCCCATGCCGGCCACCGTGGCGCCCAGCGCGGCCAGCGGCCCGCTCTGCAGGCCGGCGACCTCGCCCAAGGCACCGATGCGGTTCACTACGGCGCTGATCTTGTTGACGCTGGCCGGCCCGGTGTTGCCGAGGTAGTTGATCTTGTCGGCCAGCACGACGACCTCGGCCTGGCCCATGCGGAAGGCGGTGCGCCAAGTCGCCATGGTCTGGCCGGCTTCCTCGGCGCTGCTGTCGAAGGCCACGCCCATCTTGGCCGCGTCCTCGGCGAAGCGCACCAGCTCCTGACGCGGGATAGCGGCCTGGCCGGCAGCGGCGACGATCTTGGCGATATCGGCCGGCAGCATCGGCAGGCGCATCGAAAGGTTCTCGACATCGCGCCCCATCTGCGCGAACTGCTGCGGCGTCTTGAAGTCCACGACCTTGCGCACATCGGCCATGGCTGACTCGAATTCCATCGCATCGCTGATCGGCAGCACCGAGGCGCCCAGTGCGCGCTTGCCGGCGAACGCCATGCCGGCACCGTAGGCGCTTGCCTGCAGGCCGGCGCTCTGGATGCGCGCACTGCGGCGCTGTGCCGCGTCGATCGCCGCCAGCCGCTGCTGCTGGGCGCGCATGGCGGTGTTGGTACTCTCGATCTCGCTGCGCAGGCGGCGCTCGTGCGTGACCAACTCGCGCGTGCTGATCCCGGCCGTCTCGAGACGGCCGCGCAGCCGCTGCAGGCCGGCTTCCTGCGCGCCGTGTGCGGTCTTGAGTTCGCGTGCGCTACGCACGGCGCGCTCAAACTCGGCATTCATGGCAGCGGTGGGTGTGCCGGTGGCCTTGATCTGCTGAGCCAGCGTGCGCACCGACTGCCGCTGCGCATCGAGCGCAGCCTTGGCACGCTGCGCCATCGCGACCTGCTCACGGTAGGCGCCGATATCGCGGTGCTGGCTGTTGAGTTGGCGCAGCGCATCGCGCTGGTTGCGTAGTGCGGTGGCAACACCACGGCTGCCACTGAGCACGCGTTTGAACGGGCCAGTGGCGCGATCGACTGCGGCCAGGATGACCTGCAGGCGCAGATTGTCAGAGGCCGCCATTTAGGCGGCCTCGCGGGACAGTAGGTGCAGCATCATTCGGCTCCGCTTCGCAGGCGGGCACGCTCGCGCCACGCCGTGAGTTCGTGCAGCGACCAGCCGTCCATTTCAGACGGAGGCCAGTGGAAGATGGCCGCGATATCGGCCATCGCATCCTCTACACAGTTGGGGAAACCACTTCCCTCTGTGCCTTCGGCAAGAAAAAAAGCGCGACCTCCTGGCCGACTGCCAGCAGGTCGGCAGGATCCATTGCATTGACGTCGGCGGTGGTCAGCGTGGGCGAGGAAATGCGCGGCAGCAGCGTAGCCAGCGCAGTGACATCCATCTGCAGCAGCTCGGCGAGTTTGAGACCGCGCAGTTCACCGGCGCCCGGCTTGCGCACCTTGAGGTCGGTGATGGTCTGCTCGCCGCGTACGATCGGCTGGTCGAGGGAAATGGCTGGGGAAAAGGTCGGGGTCATCGGAACGTCTCAAGGAGAGGCCTGGCGGCGCCAGGCCGGAAAGGTCACGCGCCGATGGCGCGGCGTTGGGCGGCCAGCAGATCCATGCCGTTGACGATCTCGGTCATGTTCACCAGATCGATCTCGATCACGGTGGCGCCGTTGATGGTCAGCTTGTAGTAGCTGGCCGAGGTCTTGACCGAAAACTCGGTGTCATCGCCGGACTTGGCCGTACCGGGATCAATCTCTTTGTGCCGGCCGCGCACGACCACTTCCACCGCGGCCACCTCGCCGCTGTCATCACGTTGGTAGGCGCCGGCAAAGCGCAGCTGCACGGCGTTGTGCGTGGTGGCGCCGTACTGATTCAGCACACCGCGCATCAGGCCGCCGCACTTCCATTCGAGCTCGATCTTCTCCTGGCCGAAGTCGATGTCGACCGGGCCATTCATGCCGCCGCCACGGTATTCCTCCATCTTGCGCGACAGCGTGGGCAGTTTCACTTCGACCACTTGGCCGAGATAGCTCTCACCGTCGTTGAACAGGTTGAGCGCCTTGAGTTTCTTGGGCAACGCCATGGGGTTCTCCGGGAATCAGATCGGGTGCGTTACGCGTTGACGCGCTCGGCGAAGTCGGCCAGGTAGCTGGTGGTGATCTTCTGATACAGCTGCAGGTTCTCCAGCGGCGGTACCGGGGTGTAGTCGTAGTCGATGCGCAGCGCGCCATCGGCCAGCGTGGTGGCGCTGTTGACCGATCCGTCGTACCAGGCGTTGGCGTCGATCAAATAGCCGGCCGACTTCAGGTCTCGGAACTTGGCGTTGATGGTTTCCAGCAGGTCTTTGACCAGCGATGGGTGCATGGGCTTGTCAACGTAGAACGCCACGCCCTCGGCGATGGTGTCGGCCAGGATCTGCGCGGTGCGCGTGGCTGTCTCGAAGGCGAACATGCGGTCCTCAGCGCACGTGCGCGAGCCCCAGAAACGCTGGCCGTTGAACGTCACCAGCGTGGTGATGTCGCCTTCGTTGAGGACGCCGGCATCGGTGGCCGGATCCTGCAGATCCCAGTGCACATCCTTCGAGATTCCGGTGACACCGGCCACCGGCACGTTGGACAGGCTCTTGTGCCAACCTTGCTCGGTGTCGATCTTGGCGCGCAGGCCGAGGGCACGCGCGGTGGCATACGCCGCCGTCGTGATGCTGGTGGCGGTATCGAAGGCCAGGAAGTCCGGCCAGATCAGCATCAGCTCGCGGTCGCTGAACTGCCCACGGTAGGTGACGGCCTCGGCGACGGTGTCGGCCACAGGGCGCATATAGGCCATCGCGCGTAGCTTCTTGGCGATGGTGGCCAGCGCTTTGGCCACTGGCAGCGTGTCAAGGCCAGGCGCGCCCAGAATGCGCGGGCGCACGCCCAGCTGCGCCTGCGCGGCGAGCAGCGCGTACAGACCGGTGTAGCCGCTGGACTTGGGCTCGCCGATCACGTTGGCGGTGGTCTTGGCCGCGTCTGCGTCCTCGGCTACACGCACGACGATGGTGACCGGGTTGGTTTGGTCGGCGATGCCCTGCAGCGTGGCGCGCAAGGTGCCCTTGGTGCCAGCGCTGGCGATCGCGCCGAGGACGTCGGTGATCAGCACCGCCTTGTTGAGCGGGAAAATGGTCTCGTCCGCGTCGGCGGCTGTGGCGACCAGGCCGACGACGGCGGTGGAGACGGTGCGGATGGTGCGAGTGCCGGCGCTGACTTCGATGACGCGAACGCCGTGGTGGTAGGCAGTGGACATGGATTCCTCGATCAGGACGTGCGGAAGCGGAGCGGAATGGTCAGGCGCGAGCGCGCATTGGCGGGGGCAACGTCGGTGCGCTGCCCTTCGATGGTCAGCAGGAAGCTGCCCGGCGCCTCGCCGACGACCAGGTCGACGCGGGTCAGGCGCAAACGCGGCTCCCAGCGCATCAACGCAGTGGCGGTGGCGCCGTAGAGCAGCGTGCGTGTGGCGCCGTTGAAGGGTTGGTCGATCAGCTCGGGCAGCAGCGAGCCGAAGTCGCGCCGCTGCTCGCGCGTGCCGATGGGTGTGGTGAGAACGCAGGCGATCGACTGGGCCAGGTGCTGCTCGCCCTGGATCACTCGTCCGGTGGTGGCGTCAACGCCGATCACTGCGGGCCACCGCTGAGCGCGCTGCCGGCAGTCACGCCAGTGGTCTTGTGGTTCTTGAGGCTGATCCCGCCGCCGAGCACGTCGGTGTCGACGGTAGCGGTGCCGGTGATGCCGGCGTCGCCGTTGATCTGCGTGTTGCCGTTCACGGTCAGCGGACCGTTGAGCGTGATGCCGCCGTCGGCAGTGATGGTTGCAGTACCGCCGCTGGGCAGCGTGGCCTGCAGCGCGTGCGCGTCGGTGTCGTACTGCAGCTGCGCGCCATCGGCGAACCGCAGCACGTGTAGTGTGTCGGAGGCAGCAGGCGCTACGAACTGGTCCGAGTAGATGCCGCGTAGCACCAGGCCATCGGCCAGATCGCCGGCCGGCGACAGCACCACGACTTGTTCGCCGATCGCTGGCGCTGACCAGATGATGGTGCTGCCGGCCAGCGTGACCACCCAGGGCAGATAGTCGGTGAGCATCTCGCCGACCTGCACGCGGCATCGCGCGTTGGCGAGATTTACCTCGGCCACGGTGCCGAGGCGAATGGCGTTACTCAATGCGGAGGATGCGTTGCCCATGCAGCCATGGTCAGCGGCTGCGTGCTATGACGCACTTGAATTGATGCGTACAACCAGTACCTACACAGATCGCTGCTGGGTGAATCCAATCAAGCGACTGTACACGTCACGCCACGCGTTCCAGTATGCGCTGGCCCAAGCGTCAGGCGAAGCCTACTGCTTCAGCGACGAACGAAATAGCAGTGGTAGAAACATAGCCAGTGACATTGTTGCGAATCCGAATCGCCAGCCTTCCTTCTCCATAGCACTCGTTGCCAGACCCCGACAGCGCTGTGGACGTGATGCTGCAACCGTAGTCGCCTGTCATTGCCGAGTAGTTGGCGGCGGTGTTGGAAGATGTCCCATTGCGATTGCCGCGTAGCCAAGACACTGCAAAATCCAGCTGCACAGCATAGTTGCTCGCCGGTTGACCGTTGGGTAACCACGTGCCGGAAGTTGGAGAACCACTCACCGCTTTCCCAGAGAGGCCAATCGCCCAGGTCCCATTCGCTCGAATCCAGAACGATGCGCTTGCCGTCTGGCTGCCGCCTTCGGACGTGGCGGCTTGGCTGCCCGCGTAATAGTGGACGCCATTGTTGGACAGCGTGTAGACCGCGCTGCCCTTTCTCGCCCATCGGTTACTGAGGTCAGAGCCCGCATTGTCACGGTAGCCAACGTCCGCCGCTCTGCTTCCAAATGCCAGCGGTGCATACCGACGGTGCAAGTCGTTGCCATCGTTCGAGCGGTAGCCCGATGCGCTGCCAACGTCACCTTGCACGTACAGGTCGAAGACATCATCGAAATCGAGCCCTGCGCCCGTGCGGAATCCCGTTGCCATGATCAGGCGATCGCCGGCGGCATGGCGGCAGCAGTCTCGTTGTGCAGGCGGTCATAGACAGCCTTCAGGTAGACGACGACGCCTGCAGCGCTGACATTTGACAGATCCTGGCCGGTTACAGGATCCGCAAGGCCGGCTGCGAACATGCGCGTCGCGATGGCATCTGAGGTTGTGGTGAGCGGCTCCCGGCCATCCAGCATCTTGTTCACCGCGCCATCCAGCAGCAGAAACTCCATGCCCTGGAAGACTACGTTTGCCACGCCGGTCAGCGGGTCGTAGAAGAAATGGGACTCCACGGCGATGCGCTCAACGTCAACGCCTGGCGCAAGTGTGCGGATTCGAGAATTGCTCTGCATAGGATCTACCTGTTGGGTCAGTGGCTGGGGCGTAGGTCAGCGAGATCGGCCTGCAACTGTCGAACAGCAGTGGATAGTTGCTTGATTGCGTTGAAGGCGACGGGTAGCAGCTGGTCAATGTGCACTGCCGGGACCAGTTCGCCCTGAAAGCTCACGCCATGTGCATCAACAGTCTCGGGCATCACCTCCAGCAGCTGCTCTGCATCGAAGAACAGGCGCACGCGGCCATCCGGGTTGTACTGCTCCTTGTAGCGCCCCAGCAGCGTGGTGACCTGTTCCACCTCGGCCAAGCCGTAGGGCAATGCGCCGATGATGTTTTTCAGCTTGCGGGAAGAGCCGAAGTCAAACCCGCCAACGGCTGATAGCGCGCCAGAAGTAGTCAGACCCATGCGCTGCTGCAATGCGCCGTTGTAGGTCGCCATGCCGATACGAAGGTGACCGTTTTCGCTCCAAAAGCCGATGTTGTAGGCGCCGTCGATCAGTCCGAAGCCGCCACCGAAGCTGCCGGAGCTCAGATGGGCAAAGCTGTTGACGCCGTTGCCTGGACTGCTCACGGTTGCCTTCAGCAGTAGGCTGCCTGCAGTGTTCAGTACGGCCTCTGCCGCGCCGTTGAAAACGCCGTTGGGGCGAAGATAGATACTTGTGCCACCCTCAGCCCCGAGGACGGTGACGTTGCTCTTGCTGATGAAATAGCCCGATGCGGAGCCTAAGCTATCGGCGTTCACGGACCCGCCGAACGAGCCTGTACCTGTGACGGCGAGCTGCGTGGTTTCGAGGTAGAGCGCATTGGCGCCGGTCCGGATGCGACCTGCGACCCAGGAATTGTTCGCCGTGTTGACGAAATCCATGACGGGCGCGCCATTGCCATAGTCACGCATGAGTACCCGGCCGGCGGTGGAGACGATCGCGTCGAACGCGCCTTGTGCACCGCCGCTCAGATTGATGCCCAAGCGCGGCACCGTGAGCTGCCCCGTCATGGCGTCGCCACTCTTCAGCACGTAGTTGGCGTGCGAATGCTCGGCGGGAGTGAAGGTTTGCGGCTTGTTGCCGACCTGGTCCCACGACGGCCACTGGCTCGCGGTGGTGGGGATGCCGGTCAAGTTCTCCCACGCCCGGTAGTAGGCGCCATGCTGCCCGTCGAGCTTGTCGGCGTCCAAGTTGTTGCCGGCCCCTTCATCCTTGAGGGCAGCTCCCTTCAGCTCCAAAGCGGTACGCAGCAAGGCGGCGCTGGTAATGCCCAGCAGTCCACGCATGAAAGCCGACGGCGCGTCGGCTCCCAGGCGGGCATCCAAGATCCTCTTCAACAACCACGTGGTGATGACGCGGATTTTGTCAGTGCCTGCGGTGGCTTCTTCTTCAGTGGCGAGTTCGACGATTCCGGCCACGTCGGTTGTGGCGGCCGGGTCGGTGAAGTTGGTTGCGCCGAAGGCGAGCTGTTTTACATCGATGTCGGCAAAGACCGCATCCACGGCGAGCAACATCATTGCGGCGGCTGCCTTGCCCAGTAAAAGCGTCGGCTGGCTGTACACCGCAAAGAGCGTACCGTTGGACAGGTACATGCCGAAACCGTAGCAGTCATAGACGGCATCGGATTCATCACGAATGGAGACATGAATCGTGTCGTCGGCGGTGACGGCCCCGCCCACAGCCGCTACCCGCTTGATTTCGCTCGGCATTGCGGTCAACGCAGCAGAGACACTGAATGGCGCGCCTGCGATGCCGACATGGCTGATCAGCACCGGATTGGTCCCGGTGTTGGGTGCATTGACCAACGCGGCGCGGCCGGCGGTGGTGACTTGGAGCTTGAGACCGGGCATGTCGGGGTCCAGTTACTGGGCATCCATGAGCAGGCGCCGGTAGACGGCTGGCCGCGCGACGGCGAGCACACCGATGCGGGCCTCTACTTGGAATCCCTGGGTGAAGGTGAAGTGGGAGCGGACAGGCTTGGTGCGCTCGACCTCGGCGATAACCTCATTGACGAAGCGAGACGTTGCGGTCTGGCCATCGGTCCCGGTCAACGTGAGCGTGAGCTCGAAAGTGTGTGGCGCGCCGCGCGGCTCGGTCTGCCACCACTCGCGGATGGCCACCGCGCCGCCGAACGACTCGACCACCATGCGGACACTGTTGGCGGTGCCCTTGCGGCGCTGGATTGCCATAGCGCTGCGCAGGCGCGAGCGCTTGACCGCATCGCTCCATTCGGCCTTCCAGTCGTCAACGGATAAGGTCCACGCCAGCCAAGGCAGATGGCTCGCCGGGCAAGTGTCCGGGTTCCACAGGTCGGGATACGGCAACGGGATGGCGGCCAGGCGCTCGGTGACGGCCGCCAGGGCTCGCTCCATCGGCGTGGCATTGGGCGGTAGCGGTGAACTACTCATCGATGCCGGCGTGCACGATGTCGATCGAGGTGCAGTACGCAGCCTGCGTTCGACTGATCCGAATGTCGGCAGCAGGCGAGTCCAGCTCAACACGCTGCACGCCATCGGCGAACAGCTTGGCCTTGATCGCTGACTCGGGCACATCGCGGCCGATGCGTTGCGCTTCGTCCAGATAAGCCAGCAGGCTTCGCATCGCCTCGCGCATGACAACCGTCGAGTCGGGGCCGGCGTAGGTGTAGACGCGTCCACGAATGGCATACGGAACGACTTGGGTGCTCTGGACAGTCACCTCGTCTGTCAGCGGGCGCACATCGTCCTTGTTGAGGATCGCCGCGACTTCGTCCAGCAACGCCTGGGGAGCCGTGCCATCGCCAGTGCGGGATTGGACCGTGACCAGGACTTGGCCAGGCGCCGGGCTGGTGGCGCTGGCATCCATGACATCGGCCGCTGCGCTGAGCGCGTGATAGATGTAGGCGCCCTCGGGGCCGGCAACACTAAATCCCTCCGGCGCCAGCTGGATCCGGCGGCGGAAGTCCATGTCCGACTCATAGGTCGGTGCAATGTCGTTCTCGGGTTGGCCCAGATCGAGCACCAGGCGCGCCACTCCAAACAGCGCGCCCAGGTGATCGAGGTTGGTGCCGGTTGCGAAGGCCAGCATCGTCTGCTGTGCCTTGTCGTTGGCGCGCTGGCGGATCAGTAGCTCGCGGGCGGCAAATAGCTGCAGGAGCTTGTAAACCGGATCCGCCTCGGTGAGTGCGGAAAACTCAGGCAGTAGCTCGCGGAATTGAGCAAGCGCCTCTGCAAAAATTGTCTCAAAGTCCAACGCCTCTATTAGATCAGGAGCTTGCAGCTTCGAAAGGTCCACTGCTGTAAATGAAGGCATGTGACTGCACTTAATTCAGGAGTCGAAATTATCTTTTAGTGACGCAAGAAGGCACCAGGCGTGTGTGTTGTAGATGCCACTTCAACGGCCTTTAAAATTCGTTGCAAGTCTGGGTGCGTACTGGCATGATCGCGGTCGAGGTCGCTTAATGCAGTATCAAGGAAAATGTAAAAAATGAATCGGAAGCATTTTGCAGGCGGTTTTGCAGTTGTAATTGCGGTAACAATTTTAAGTTTTTTTTCTTATCGCATAAATGATAAATTGCATCCTGGCGAAGGTAATGCCGGCGGTCACGATAAAGCCATTGCGCCCAGGAATGCCCCAGTGGTTGCAACACAGCATGCATCCTCTCTTGTTGCTGCCAATAAAGTCGACGGAAAGTTTGTAAAGCCAATTGGCAACAAGGCTTTTTTAATTGTGCGTAATGAGCAGCGGCCGAAAGGGGATGTATTAAATTACGTCAACTCGCTGTTGGAGAAATCAAAGGCTGGTGATGCGTCTGCTACTTATTCTATCTATTTGGCAGTTGCTCAGTGTAATGCAAGTTTGCAACCTCCTTCGCAGGCCGTGCTTGACGGCTATAGAAAAATTGGCGCCGAAAAAAGTTACTTAAATACGCTTGAAGAAAATTTTGAGGAATGCAAAAACCTCACAGAGCACTCCGACTTGATGAATGTTGCATGGCTGCAAAAGGCGGCTGAACAGGGTTCGATAGAAGCGATGATTGTTTACGCGACGGATCCTGACTCTGTGATTGGGCCTCCTTCCGAATACTTGTCCCATCCGGAACAACTTGTTGAGTATCGAAAAAAATCTATTAATTACCTAAATGAAGCGGCCAGCACTGGAAGTGTAGATGCGCTGATGGCTCTTGCTCGGGCGTACGAAAACGGAATAATGGCAGATAAGTCCCCCGTCAAGTCTTACGCTTACTATAAGGCTGTGCAGGCTGTTCAAGCTGACATTGACCTTCGACCGACTTTGATTCGTTCGCAGAGGCAACTAAGTTCGAATCAACTATCTCAAGCAAACCAAATGGCTAGCCAGATCGTTGATTCTTGCTGCAAGTAATTCAACATCCACTCAACTTAGATGGAATCTATGAACAGTATTAATTTACGTTCTTTTGCCGTTGCGCTCGGTAAAAATAAGATTTTTTTCGGCATTGCCATTATCTCAATATTGGGTTGTGCAATAGGCGTCGCTGTTGCTGATGGGGGGGGTAAAAACTATTCGTTTGGCTGTGGTGGCTGCGATCTTGGTTCGCCTATGCCAACTACTACAACCTTAAACGCAATTAATCAAAACTACGAGCGAAATATCCGAAATCCCAATCAAACGCTCATGTATACGGACATGCATCCAGGAGATACGGTTACAGTTTGTAATGGCTCTGCTTGTGTAACATATACATACAATTCTTCCGGTAATTATCTGGGCGCTCCCCCTGTCCCGCAGGTTAGGAATCCACCACGAGGTGGTGGCGGCGATAGCCATAGTGGTGGTGGCAGCTTCAGTGGTGGGGGTGGTGGTGTAGGCATAGGAAGTGGCGGAAGCTCAGGCGGATCCGGTGGTGGAAGAGTCGAGGTGGGTCCGCCAACCGAAGCAGAATAAAAATAATGCTGTATATTAGCTGACGCCTGCGGAAACGCAGGCGTTTCTGCAAGAAATGAAACGCCAACTTATTCCATTATCCAGCCACAACACATCTGAGTGGCTTCTATGCCCAACTCTTATCCTAAGTGATCAAGTAGTTGATCACGCACGATCCGCCGGTCTTCAGCGGAGAGCCCCAAGAGCACACGCCTCTCGTAACGTGCTATCGGACCACCCGGCCGCACTCGTTCGGTCAACCCGCCCTGGTGCACGCGCGCAATGCGCGACACGCGCCCCACAAACCCTACGCTTACAGCGTTTGGACTTGCGCTGACCTTGAAGTACTTGGCCTGCCGCAGCTTGGCAAACATCTTCGCGCGTTTGATGCGTCCGGACTTCTGCCGCAGCTGCTGCTTGCGCGGCGCGTACGGCGAGCCATCGGGCGCCTGTTGCTTGCCAATACGCTGGCTCTGCGAGCGCCGGAGCTCGGTGCCGATCTTACGCGCCAGCGTGCTGCGCTCACCGGGCTGCAGGCGGGCCAGCAACGGCGTGGCCCAGTTCTCCAGCGCGGTCAGCTCATCCATGTTGGATCGATCACAGGCTCTGGCGCATGCGTCATGTCGTAGCCGCCGTCGTCCTTCGCTGTGACCACGACGCGCTCGGTCAGCGGCAGCTTGATCGACAGATCCACGGCATCATTGGCGAGGATGTCGGCTTCGAAGGCGATCTCGCCCCGGCGCGCCGGGTTGGACAGCAGCTCGGACTGATTAACCTGCACCCATTCCAGCAGCGGCAGCATCACGCTGTCGGGGTGGCCGGCATAGTCGGTCACGATCAGATTGAGCGTGTACTGGTACTCGAACGACAGTCCCGGCTGGAACGTGCTGACCAGGCTGCCGGCATCGATAAACACCAGCAGCCGGTCGGCATCGCGTGCCAGATCCGGCAATGCCGCCACCAGGTGCGCGCGCAGGCTAGCGGGTTTGATCATGGCGCCGGCTCGGGCGCATGGAGGTTGACCCAGTCCTGCAGCGCGCTCAGTTGCGTGGCGGTGGCGTGGCAGCTGGTGTAGTTGTCGGCGACGGTACCGGCAATGCCAGAGAGCGTAATGCCGGCGGCCGGCGCATCAGGATCTCCGGCGGGCGGCCCGGCAGGGTTGCCCGTGGCGGCGGCGTCGTGCAGCCGCACAAAGCCAGCAGGGATAGTGCAATCAGCGTCGGCTTTCTGGGTGACATAGATCGGGATCTCGCGGGTGATGGTGGCGCCGGCTTCGCGCACGATCTGCACGCGGTCGACGTACTGCGTCACGACGGTGGTGGAGCCTTTGGCGCTGTCGCGTTCCGCCTCGGCCCGGCGCTTGGCTTGCAGCGCAGCATCGCGGTCTATCTGCGCGGCGCTGACGCGATGCTCCTGCCACACGCAGCCGCCGACGAGCACTGCAATCAACGCCAGCAGGACGATTAGGCGCGTGACCATCAGCTGACGCCAAAGATCTGCAGGGCGCGCTGCGTGCGCGTGACGCGATCGCTGTGGCCCTCCGGCAAGCGCTTGGCACGCACGTTGCCCAGGTTGATCTTGCGGCCCAGGCCAAGCACATCGCCCGTATCGGCCAGCGCGTTGAGGCCGTTGTCGTGCCAATACGCTGCCGCGCCCAACGCGCTGGGCTCGATCTGCAGCAACAGGTCCGGCTGCTCTTCGACCGGCAAGCCGATCAGCTCACCGATACGGCGGTAGTTGCCCCGGAAGGTGTGCTGCATCGGGCCTCGGCCACGGTAGCGGTGCCCGTCGCCGCTGGCGGCGTTGCCATTGCCCAGGCGGTCGGCGTAGACGAAGTTGGCAAGGCCCACCGGGTTGCGCAAGAACTTGGGCGCTTGCGCTGGCGTAATCCGTGCGCCGAAAACTTCCAGCAGCCTGGCGCTGGTGGTGTAGGTCAGGCCTTCCTCCATCCGCGACAGACTCAAGCTTTCGTGGCCGACCTGGCCGAGCCAATGCGCGGCGCGGCGCTTGGTGGTGATGCCGAAGCGGCTGGCGGCGGCAACCAGTGGGCCGTGCCAGCGCTGTGCGCGTTGGGCCGGGCACTGCATGATCGAGGCGAGCTGGGTATCGGTGAACATCAATCGACCTTCAGGATGCGCGCCACATTGCCCCGGGCGCGGTAGGTGAGCACCGCCAGCACAATCAACGTGCCCAGATGCCAGAGACTGACGTGTGAGCCGGCGCCGGCCAGCAGGATGTGCAGCGCCTGGCCGCCGGTGCTGGCGATCAGCAGCCACGCGCACCAGCCCGCGCCGCGTCGATGATGCGCATCGACGGGGCGGTGATAGGTAAGCAGGCGGACGCAGATGGCGAGCGAGGCCATCAACGTCAGGACGGTGACCAGGCTATGCACTGGGCGGACCTCCACGACGTAGGAAGGAAAAGTCGAAGGACTTGCTCTTTTCGATTAGGCCCAGCGTGACGGTGATGGCACACGCCGCGCTGGCGAAGGCGGCCACGCCACTGGACTTGATCGGCAACCAGCGCAGGATTTCCGGCGCCAGCTGGTAGCCGGCGATCACGCTCACCGGAAAATAAATCAGCCGCGCCAGCAGTGGTTGCTTGGCGGCGGACACCACGAACAGCGCGCCGCCGGCGAAGGCGCCGATCAGCGCATCGCCGTCGATGCCAGGCAGCACGGAGGCCAGGCCCACACCGGTGGCGATCACAAAGCCGCTCGATACGGAGGTGGGTTCGGTCATCAGATCAGTCCCATAGCTGCACAAGCGGCGTCATTGCCGCTGTGTTGGTGGTTACCTCGGGCAACTCCACTGGCGTGCCATGCGGCAGCACGGCGCCCAGTTCGGCGAGGCCGGGATTGAGGAGGTAGGTGCGCTCGACCAGGCCGGCCGTGCTGCCCAGGTGGCGCCAGCACAGCAGGTCAACGGTGTCGCCTTGCATGGCGTGCACGCGCATCAAATGAGCTCCACCGTGCTGCGCGGCAAGTTCTGCAGATCGCGTACCGCCCAGCGTTGATCGCGGCGCAACTCGGTGATGCTGGGCGACAAGTCATCGGCGCGCTGGTTCGCGCTGTCGGTGGCATCGAAGCTGCGGTAGCGCTCTGCCACCTCGACGGCGGTGGCACACGCCACCGCGCGCAGGTACAGCTGCACACGACGCGAGACGCCATCGACGGTGGTGCTGGGCACATCAGCCAGCGCCGCGTAGCCAGCCGCCTGGTGCATATCCGCCCAGGCCTGCAGTTCGTCGTTAACCGCCAACATGGCGGCGACGATGGCCTGGCGCAGACGCGCATCGGTGACGGTGCCATCCAAGCGCATGCTGGCGCGCAGCTCAGCTGGTGCGATCGCTGGCCAGAACGGCGCGTTGGCGATCGCATTGGGCGCTGCGCTAGTGGTGCCGGTGGCAGTGAATCCGCTCATGGATGGCTCAAATAAGTCGCCGGTGGTCGGGGCGTCACCGCAGCGAGAGAGACGCTGTGGATCAGCCCCGAGCCGGCGAGGGTTGCGGGGACGCCCGGTTATGCGCTGGTGCCCGCAGGCTCAGCGCTGAACTTCTTCAGGAGTCGCTCTGCGCGCTCCAGATCTTTCTTGCCGCCGCAGCTGCCGTGCAGTGCGATGGCGCGCTGCAGGTCGGTCACGGCCGCCGCCACGATGAGCTGGGCCTGGTCGACCGGCGTCTCGTCGGCGATGCCCACCAGGCAGGCGCGGGCCAGCGCCAGGTGCACCTTGGCACGCACCTCGTCGGGCATGTCCTGCTCGGCGGTCAGCGTGGCGGTATCAGCCAGCACGGCTGCATCGAACACCTGGCCGGTCTTCTGCGCCGACAGCGCGGCTTCGGCAATTTCCTCAGCGAGTACGCAGCCCACCGTGCGGGTGAAGCGGTCCGGCATCTGCAGGCCATGCTTGAGCACATAGGCGCCCAGCTCCAGCGCGCCGGCGTAGTCGCCGGCATCGATCCGCCACACCATGCAGGTGGTGACGATCTCGTCCTGCGTGCCCTGGCCACCGGCAAGCACGCCGGCAAGGTACGGCGCGTAGCCGGGCAGTAGCTGCACCTTCAGCGCGGCCTTGCCCTGGTCGGACTGGATCTGCTTCAGGCGCAGGCGATCGCTCTGCAGCTGCGCCATGTGCTGTTCGTAGGCGGTGGCGCCCGCCATGAGCTGATGCGGGGCGCGCTGGGCCGCTTCCAGCTCGGCGAGCACGCGGCTGTGGTGACGCTTGGCGGGACTGTCGGCCACGGCTTAGGCCTCGATCTCGATGTGCTCGACCACGCAGCCCAGGCCGTAGTCTTCGACCACGTAGGCATCGTTAGAGGACTCGTAGTTCTCGATGCGATCGCGCGCGGGCACTTCCTGGATGTAACGGCGACGGCCGCCGGTCTGGTAGTAGATCGACAGGTTCGCCAGCGAGGTGACCATCAACGCACCGTCCGGCAGGTACGGCACCTCGGCTACCTGCAGGCCACCAACGCGGCGCTGGCTCAGAATCAGGTCGGTGGCGATCTTCTCGCTCGCCGGCTGCTCCTTGTTGACCATTGGGAAGTACTTGTCGTGCATCAGGTCGCGGCCCAGCACCACGACCAGGCTCGGGTCTTTGCGGTGCCAGGGATCGAGCAGGTTGCTCACCACGTCGAAGACCAGCGCATCGAGGTTGCCGTAGTCGGCGCCGGCAGCTGCGCCACCGATGACCACCTTGCCGGCGGCCTTGCCGCTGGCCAACACGCGCTGCGCAGCGTTGGTACGGTACTGCTGCAGCCAACCGATGTTGACGTCTTCCAGCAGTGGGTACGCGGCGCGATCGGTATCGGCAGCCGCATGCGTACCGTTGAAGCCGATCTGCAGGCGATCCAGTGCTTGGCGCTTGACGATGGCGTCGCGCAGCCGTGCCTGGAAGTCCGGGAACTTGGCCCAGGTATCGAGCAGCGCGTACGGGATAGCGGTGTCGAAGTCGGTCTTCTTGGCGATGTATTCGTTCTTGTCGAGCGCAGCGACATTGCGCGGGGTGCGGGTCTTGCCGGCGCCGGTGTCGGTGCGACTGGCGATGCTGCCAGTGACGCCGATGCCCACCTTCTGCCCGGACAGCTCGTCCACCGGGATGATGTTGATCTTGGACAGGAACTCGCTCGATTCCTGCATGCGCGATTCCAGCTTCTGCTGCACGGTTGGATCGACGGCGAACGAATGGAACGGCGAGGACACGCCGTTGAGCTTGGCGATCTGCTCGGCGAACTGATTGAACTGCAGGCGGGTGGCGTTTTGCATGGTGGCTCCGAAGGTGGGGCGCTGGCGGCGTGTGTGGTGTGTGGGATCAGCAGTCGGTCAGCACGGCGGCACCGCCACCGGTGACCACCGGGCGCGCGGGCTGTGCGGGATCGGGCTGTTGCGAAAGCGACTCGCGCAGCTGCGCCAGGTCGTTCGCCAGCTGCGCGTGCTTGGCCTTCTGCTCGACATGCTCGGCCTGCAGGCTCGCGAACCGTTCGTCCTGGCCGCGCACGTGCTCGGCAATTTCTTCGATGCCTTGGCCGAGGTCTGCGAACTGCTCGGCAGTGATGCTGGCGGCGTCCTCACTCTTGAGTGCGGCGCGGATCCGGCTGAGCAGGCCGGCCACCGGCCCGTCGCTGACCTCGCTGAACTCCAGGGCGGTTTCCTCGGCGACGGTGAACAGGTTGCCGGGCGATTGCTTGCGATCGGCGAGCGGGTTGGCATCCGGGTTCTGGCTGGCGAAGCTGAGCATCGAGGTGCCCAGGCTGGCCGGTGAATCGGTCACAGCCAAGCCGACCAGATAGGCCTTGCCGGTGTTGGCGAACTTCTCCTGTACCTCAATGCTGGTGTAGAGCTTCTGCTTGGACTTGTTGATGGTGATCAGATCGGCGGTCGGCTCGATCTGCGCGAACAGCGCTAGACGCTTGGTGCCGTCGATCTCGACCTCTTCGGCCTTGACGGCGGTGACATCGCCATACGCACGAAACGGCGAGTCCGGCAGCAGGCTGCGCATGTGCTCGATCCAGATGCGGGCGTTGTAGGTCTCGCGGTTGTAGGTGGCGGCCATGTCGTCGATCCAGCTGCGCTGAATCGTGCGGCCATCGGTGGTGGCGCCTTCGACGGCCACGCGGAACCAGTTGGAACGGAACTTCTTGGCCTTGGCCGACATGCGTGTCCTCTGCGCTGGATGCGTTTGCGATGCGATGAGTGCATGGTCAAACGCTGCGCAATACGCAGCAACGCAAAAGGGCTGTAATTCAGGGTGTTACGCGGCCCGCTGCTGTCGGGAATAGATCGCGCGCGTCACTCTGATTGCATGAGCAGCGTCGCCACTCAACTCCCGATGGACACCCGCAGGCAGGCGAAATTCCTGTACTGGATGGGGTGGCGCGTGACTGAGATCGCGCAAGCCGTCGGCGAGAACGAGAAGACTGTACACAGCTGGAAGTCGCGTGACGAGTGGGATCGCGCAGATAACGTCGAGCGCATCGGCGGCGCACTCGAAGCGCGCCTGGTCGTGCTGATCATGAAGCCAGAAAAATCCGGCGGCGACTTCAAGGAAATTGATCTGCTGCACCGGCAGCTGGAGCGCCAGGCGCGCATCCAGCGCTACCAGGGCGGCGGCAACGAAGCCGACCTGAATCCAGCTGTCGCGAACCGTAACGCCGCACCGAAAAAGAAGCCCAAGCGCAACGAGTTCACCGAAGAGCAAGTCGAGCAGCTGACCACCGCGTTCGTCGACGGTTGCTTCGACTATCAGCGCGATTGGTACCGGGCCAGCAACGAGCGCACCCGCATCATCCTCAAGTCGCGCCAGATCGGCGCAACGTACTACTTCGCCCGCGAGGCGCTGATCGATGCGCTCACCACCGGGCGCAATCAGATCTTCCTCAGTGCCTCCAAGGCGCAGGCGCACCTGTTCCGCGGCTACATGCAGCAGTTCGTGCGCGAGACGATCGACGAGACACTCTCCGGCGGCGACAGCATCGTATTTCCGAACGGCGCCGAGCTGTTCTTCCTGGGCACCAATGCGCGCACCGCGCAGGGCTATCACGGTAATTTCTACTTCGACGAATTCTTCTGGACCTACGGATTTAACGAATTGAACAAGGTCGCCAGCGGCATGGCGATGCACAAGAAGTGGCGCAAGACCTATTTCAGCACGCCGTCCAGCATGGCGCACGAGGCTTATACCTTCTGGACCGGCGAGCGCCGCAACAAGGGCAAGCCCGCCGCGCAGCGGATCCAGATCGATGTCTCGCACGATGCGCTGGCCGGCGGCCGCCGCTGCCAGGACCGCGCGTGGCGGCAGATCGTCAACATCCTCGACGCCCAGCGCCGTGGCTGCGACCTGTTCGATATCGACGAGCTGCGCGAGGAATACAGCCCGGACGCCTTCGCCAACCTGCTCATGTGCGAGTTCGTCGACGACGGCGCCAGCATCTTCCCGTTGGCGATGCTGCAGCCGTGCATGGTCGACAGCTGGATCGAATGGGGCCAGGACTACAAGCCTTTCGCCCCGCGCCCCTATGGCGATCGCGCGGTGTGGATCGGCTACGACCCGGCCGAGACCGGCGACACCGCCGGCCTGGTTGTGCTGGCGCCACCGCAGCAGCCCGGCGGCAAGTTCCGGCTGCTGGAGCGCATCCAGTTCCGGGGCATGGACTTTGCCAATCAGGCCGCCGAGATCGAGCGCATCACGCGGCGCTACTGGGTGACCTACATCGGCATCGACACCACCGGCATGGGCAGCGGTGTGGCCCAGCTGGTGAAGCAGTTCTTTCCGAACCTGGTCACCTTCAGCTACTCGCCCGAGGTCAAGACGCGCCTGGTGCTCAAGGCGTTCGACGTCATCCACAACGAGCGACTGGAGTTCGACGCCGGCTGGACCGACGTGGCGCAGTCGTTGATGGCCATCCGCAAGACCATGACGGCCAGCGGCCGGCAATCCACCTTCACCGCTGGCCGCTCCGAAGAGACCGGCCACGCGGACCTGGCGTGGGCACTGTTCCACGCGCTGCAGAACGAACCGCTGGAAGGGCGCACCGCGCGCAACTCCGGCTTCATGGAGATCTCTTGATGTTGACCGACCAGCTGCCCGCCACCGCGCCTGCAGCGCCCGCACGTGCCGAGGTCTTCACCTTTGGCGACCCGACGCCGGTGCTCGACGGGCGCGGCGTGCTGGACTATCTGGAGTGCTGGCAGAACGGGCGCTGGTACGAGCCGCCTGTGGCGCTGGACGGCCTGTCCAAGACCACGCGCAGCAATCCGTTTCTGCAGTCCGGGCTGATCTTCAAGCGCAACATGCTGGCGCGCACCTTCAAACCACACCGACTGCTATCGCGCGAGGCGTTTGAGCAGCTGTCGCTGGACTGGATCACCTTGGGCAATGGCTACCTTGAGCGCCGCCGCAACCGCCTGGGCGGCCCGTTGTCGCTGGCCGCGCCGCTGTCCAAGTACGTGCGGCGCGGCGTTGCCGAGGGTGAGTACTTCCAGGTCCGCACCTGGCACGACGAGTACGTATTCGAGTCGGGCAGTGTGTTCCAGCTGCGCGAAGCCGATGTCGATCAGGAGCTCTACGGCTTGCCCGAGTGGATGCCGGCCATGCAGTCGGCGCTGCTCAATGAATCGGCCACGCTGTTCCGCCGCAAGTACTACAACAACGGCTCGCATGCCGGCTTCATCCTGTACCTGACCGACCCGCAGCAGAGCCAGGAGGATGTCGATGCGCTGCGCACCGCCATGAAGGGCGCCAAGGGACCGGGCAACTTCCGCAACCTGTTCCTGTACTCGCCGGGCGGCAACAAGGATGGGCTGAAACTGATTCCGGTCAGCGAGGTGGCGGCCAAGGACGAGTTCAGCGGCATCAAGGGCATCACCCGCGACGACATGCTGGCCGCGCTGCGGATCCCGCCGCAGCTTATGGGCATCGTGCCGCAGAACGCAGGCGGTTTCGGGTCGATCCGCGAAGCCGCTGCCGTGTGGGCTGCCAACGAGCTGGAACCCCTGCAGGCACGCATGTTGAAGATCAACGACTGGGTGGGCGATGAGGTCATCGCCTTCACCCCCTACGCGCCGCCAGCGGCCGCGTAATCCTTTCCAACCGCAAGACCACGCAATGCTCAAGAACCTCCGTTGTGGCGAATGCGCCCGCCTGCTGTTCAAGGCCGGCGCCTTCGATGAAATCCAGATCAAGTGCCCGCGTTGCGGCACGCTCAATCACCTGAAGGCCGAGAGCCTCACCTCCGATCGCCGCGAGCGAATCCAAGAAGGCTCTCACCATGAAAAACCAGATGCTCCAGGGCGACGCCCTGACCATCCTGCCCACGCTCGAAGCGAATTCGTTCGACGCGCTGATCACTGATCCGCCCTATGCAAGCGGCGGTCTGACCGCTGCGGCACGGGCCAAGCTGTCGACTCCCCGCAATTCA
>NZ_JAGHWZ010000002.1:0-2047 GCF_017746015.1 Xanthomonas sp. A1809
TGTGGGCAGGCATCGTCGTTGGGGAAGCGGGTGGCTTGGTCGGTAGCCAGTTCACAAGTATCATCCGGAATTCCATAAAGAATGCGGATCTAGAAAGTAAGGCGCTATCGACGAGGGTGTCAGCTGCTTCTGCAGATGCTGATAGTGAAGCAGGGGCGCCGCCCGCGGTGCGTTCTAATGGTGAAGCAAATATTGCGAACGGTGCAAAGCTACGCTCTGACCTCGCGACTAAAGAGCTTAGCTCGATTGCTGATCAAGATATTCGGTTGAAGGAGGCGATGATTGGAAGTGGGACCAGTAACCCGAATTTTGGTATCGGAACCGCAAATGCCCAGGAAGCAAATCGGTTAGGTATGACTTGGGTTGGCGATGGTGCGAGGCCCTTGTCCGACGGATCGGGATGGATTAGTGCTGATGGTACGAGAGTTTATAGGCCGCCCGCAGCTAAGCCTAAATCAAAAGAAGCTGTGACAGGGATTCAAGCAAATTTTGAACGATATGAAATAGATTCATACGGAAAAAAGAGTAGGATATCCAATGGGCATCTGGATATATATAAGGAATAAATAAATTATGAAGGCTAGATTGTTTGGGCTCCATTCAGACAACTGGGATCTTAAAAATGAGCAACCTGATGACCCAGGGTGCTTTAGTGAGGAGCTGAGGGCAGTAATTGGTCCAGAAGATTTTGAGGGTGGGGATAATTTCTTTATTGAGGTGTGCACGCCCGGCTGGATAAAGAAGAGGCATTATGGACCTACGTGGGGGAGATTTATGCTGATTGTTGAGAATTACGACTATGATGAAATACGTGAATTTATCTCCGAATATGTAGGAAGTTTTGAGGGCGCGGAATGGAATGAAATTGCAATAAAATTGTCTCGCGTAATGTCCTGGGAATTCGAGGATTACGTTCATTCTGAAAAAAATAATAATTCGTGAGATTCCTTCAAGTCCCGAGTTTTATGGGGGGCGCTTAGCGTAAGCTCCCCCGATCCGCAGACACCGCATAAGTAGATCTTTCTGGCTTGGTTCCCAAGTCAGGAGGTTCCATGCGCACATCGAAGTTCACCGCGACACAGATCATCGCCACGCTGAAGCAGGCCGACGCAGGCGGCCCAGTCAAAGACATCTGTCGCCAAGCCGGCATCAGCACGACGGCCTATTACCAGTGGAAGAGCAAGTACAGCGGCTTGGAGGCGTCCGAGCTGCGGCGGGTCAAGGAGCTCGAGTCCGAGAACGCCAAGCTCAAACGGATGTACGCCGAGTTGGCGCTCGACAACGCGGCAATGAAGGACCTGATCGCAAAAAAATTCTAGGGCCGGCGCGTAAACGCGAGGCGGTGCGGTTCCTTATCGAGGTCCACGCGCGGCCGTTGCGCCGGTCCTGTGCATGCGTCGGGCTGTCGCGTGCCGCCTGGTACGCACCGCCGCTGGACTGGACGGTGCGCGATGCCGAGCTGATTGCCGAGATCGCGCGTTACGTCGAAGCGCACCCCAGTCGTGGCTTCTGGAAGCGCAGCGACTACCTTCGCAAGCAGCAACCAGGCTGGAATCCCAAACGCATCTATCGCGTTTACAAGGCCATGAAGCTCAACCTGCGCCGCCCTGCAAAGCGTCGCCTTCCCAAGCGTGAGCGGGTGCCGCTCTACGTGCCGAGGCTGCCAGACACGGTCTGGTCGGTCGACTTCATGAGCGATGCGCTGGCATGCGGACGACGCTTTCGCACATTCAACGTGGTGGATGACTTCAATCGCGAGGCGCTACACATCGAGGTTGACACCTCGATCAACTCGCAACGGCTTGTGCGTGTCTTCGACCAGATCAAACGCGATCATGGCTTGCCGCAGGTGGTGCGCTCGGACAACGGCCCCGAGTTCCTGGGCGAAGCGTTCAGCGGCTGGCTCAAGACCAATGGCGTCGCACTGCAGTACATCCAGCCGGGAAAGCCAAATCAGAATGCCTTCATCGAGCGCTTCAATCGTACGTTCCGCGAGGAAGTGCTCGACCTGAATCTCTTCGCCTGCCGACGCCCCCCCGATTTTGAG
>NZ_JAGHWZ010000002.1:2277-138778 GCF_017746015.1 Xanthomonas sp. A1809
GGCATGAGCGCCAGTGCGCTGCGATATTGCCCGCGCGAAGATCGCAACGTCGAACTGCACGAACGCATCTGTGCGTTGGCGCATCGCCATCGCCGTTATGGTGTGGGGATGATCTATCTCAAATTACGACAGGAAGGACGCATCGTGAACTACAAGCGTGTGGAGCGGTTGTACCGCGAGCAGCAGCTGCAGGTCCGGCGCCGCAAGCGCAAAAAGGTGCTGATAGGAGAGCGTCAGCCGCTGCTGCGGCCATCGCAGGCCAATCAGGTGTGGTCGATGGATTTCGTGTTCGACCGCAGCGCCGAAGGCCGAGTGATCAAGTGTCTGGTGATCGTGGACGATGCAACCCACGAAGCGATCGCCATCGAGGTGGAGCGCGCAATCTCGGGCCATGGCGTGACACGCGTGCTGGATCGGCTGGCGCACAGTCGCGGCTTGCCACAGGTGATCCGCACAGATAACGGCAAGGAGTTTTGCGGCAAAGCGATGGTGGCCTGGGCACATGCGCGTGGCGTGCAGTTACGGCTGATCCAGCCTGGCAAGCCAAACCAGAACGCCTACGTCGAATCGTTCAATGGCCGGCTGCGCGACGAATGCCTCAACGAGCACTGGTTCCCAACCCTGCTGCATGCGCGTACCGAGATCGAACGCTGGCGACGCGAATACAACGAGGAGCGACCCAAGAAGGCCATTGGCGGCACGACGCCATCTGCGTATGCCCAACAGCTGGCCAACACCGATATCATCAACCCCGGACTCTAAACCCGGCCGCTACTCAGAGCGGGGGGACGTCGCTGCCTCGACGAGGTGCGCGAAGCCGCCCACTGGTGGATGATCGACTATAACGAAGCAAGATCCCATGATTCCCTTGGCGGAATGACCCCGGTCGAGTACCGCAACAAGTACGCCGAAAGCTCTACTTTTGAAGTGCCTGCTTGACGGGGGAGCTTACGCAGGGTGGTAAGGAAATTCCACTGCCCTGGCAGTGTTAAGGTTGTTGGCGTCGACGGAAATTGGCAATGAACACAGATTGGTTTAAAGAGAACTTCTTATCTTTTATGAAAGGTTGCGAATTTATCTACAGTGAATTCAAGAATGGTGATTTCGGAGATCTTCAGAGAGTGGAGGTTGAAAGTTTTAACAAAATGGGGGCAGTTGAATTTTGGTCCTCAGGCTGGGTAGGAATTGATCTTGTCGATTGCGTTTCTGGAACCCAAGAAATCAGTGTGCTGCTTTCTCCGGAACAGCGAGATCTCGTTGATGGTGAGTTAAGAAGATTTTCCGACCTGATGGCGCGACGCTGACCAACGCTGATGCGAGGCTACAGCAGTCATGACCCAAGATCGTTTCAAAAAATCGCAATGGTTCGGCCTTCTCGGCTGGTTGGTGCTTTGCTATGCCGCAGCCGCGCTGGGCGCAACTGCATCGATCCAGGCCGCCAGCTTTTATGCGCAGCTGCAGCGGCCGGCATGGGCGCCGCCGGGGTGGTTGTTCGGGCCGGTGTGGATGGCGCTGTACGGGATGATGGCGCTGTCGGCGTGGTTGGTGTGGCTCCGTGGGCGATGGGCTGGCGCGCGTGTGGCGCTGACACTTTTCCTGGTGCAGCTGGCGCTCAACGGGCTGTGGAGTTGGTTGTTCTTTGCATTGCACTTGGGAGCGTGGGCGTTTGCGGACATCGTGGCGCTGTGGCTGGTGCTGGCGGCGACCATCGGTGTGTTTGGGAAGAGGCAAGCTTCGGCGGCGTGGTTGTTGGTGCCATATCTGGCGTGGGTGAGCTTTGCGGCGGCGCTCAATTTTTCGGTCTGGCAACTCAACCCTCGGGTGCTTGGCTGATCTGCGCTGCTGACCTTGGTTCGCACCGATTCGGGGTTGCGATAGCGACGATCTGTTGCTTGATGCGAAGTTGTCTGTTGCTTGATGCGACGTGCTGCCTGCAGCGATGTGATGCATCGAGTGCTGGCCATCCAGTCAGCCTATCGCGTCGGCCGAGCACACGACTCGAGCAATGAAGGTTAGAAAGCTGCGCAGCATGGCTCTGCAAGGCCGATCCAAAAGTTTCCATAGCAATCAATTGCTTGCACGCACAGTGCTTAAATCCCTGAGCAAAAAGGATTTCTGTTCCGTGCGCCCAACGCATGCGCCTGCCCATTCACGCAATGCTTGACAGGCCTCGGCCCGGTGATGTCTTTTGCATGCATGGGTAACGCCTCCGCCACCGCTTCGCTTCTCTGCCAGCCGCTACTGCGGGCAGGTGCGGGCGTGGCCGGCATTACCACCATCATTACCACCGCCACCATTCGCCCGGTGCGGTCCGTCGTCTTCGCGTAACTTCCGAAAACAACGGCCCCGCACCCGGATCAGGATGCGGGGGCTTCCCTCTCTCATCCGATGCGGACGGGGCCTCCCCCCAACGAGGTCTGTCTATGTCATCGCCCGCTGTTTCGTTCGAACCCGCTGCTGTTCTTGCGTCCTCTGCGCGCACTGTCGTGCACAAATTTGGCGGCACCTCGGTGGCCGATGCCGAGCGCTATCGGCATGTGGCGCAGCTGCTGCTTGCACGCAACGAGACGGTGCAGGTCACCGTGGTCTCGGCAATGAAGGGCGTCACCGATGCCTTGATCGAACTGGCCGAACTGGCGGCGAAAAATCGCCCCGAATGGCGCGAGCGGTGGCACGAAACACGCGCACGCCATCGCGGTGCGGCAGTGGCGTTGCTCGGCGAGCATTCCGGGCCAACGGTGGAGTGGCTGGACGAGCGCTTCGAACATCTGTCGCAGATCCTCGGCGCGCTTGCGGTCATCGGCGAATTGCCGCGCGAAGTGCTCGACCGCGTGCAGGGCCTGGGCGAGGTGTATTCGGCGCAGCTGCTGGGCGATCACTTCCGCGCGATCGGCGAGGACTGCGCGGTGCTGGACGCGCGCGACGTGCTGGTGGTCAATCGCGGCGAACTGGGTGTGGATGTGGACTGGGAGGCGAGTGCGCAACGTCTGGCAACCTGGCGGCAGGCGCATCCGCAAACGCGCGTGGTGGTCACCGGATTCGTGGCGCGCGACCGCGCCGATCGCATCACCACGCTGGGCCGCAACGGCAGCGATTATTCGGGTGCCATCTTTGCCGCGTTGTTCGATGCCGACGAACTGCATATCTGGACCGACGTGGACGGCGTGCTGTCGGCCGACCCGCGCGTCGTGCCTGAAGCGGTGCAACTGGAAACGCTGAGCTACGACGAGGCCTGCGAGCTGGCGTACTTCGGCGCGAAGGTAGTGCATCCGCAAACGATGTCGCCGGCGATCGAACGCGGCCTGCCGATCATCATCCGCAACACCTTCCAGCCCGAGCATCCCGGCACGCGCATCACTGCCAGCAGTGCGGTGAGCGGGCCGATCAAGGGGCTGACGTTGAGCCCGGATCTGGCGGTGCTGAATCTGGAAGGCACCGGTCTGATCGGGGTGCCGGGCACGGCCGAGCGCGTGTTTGCAGCGCTGCGCACCGCGCAGGTGTCGGTGGTGATGATCTCGCAAGGTTCCTCGGAACATTCGATCTGCTGCGTGGTCAAGCAGCGCGAGTCCGAGCGTGCACGCAATGCATTGCTGCAGGCGTTCGCGCATGAACTCACGGTCGGCCAGGTGCAGCGCGTGCAGCTGACCACCGGCATCAGCGTGCTGGCAGCGGTGGGCGATGGTATGGCCGGCCAGCCGGGTGTGGCGGCACGGCTGTTCGAATCGTTGGGCCGCGCGCAAGTCAATATCCTGGCGATTGCGCAGGGCTCATCGGAACGCAACATCTCGGTGGCCATCGATGCGGCGCACGCCACCAAGGCCTTGCGGGCGGCACATGCAGGTTTCTGGTTGTCGCCGCAGACGTTCTCTGTGGGCGTGATCGGGCCGGGCAATGTGGGCGCAGCGCTGTTGGATCAATTGCGCACTGCGCAGCCACAGTTGCTGGGCAAGGCCAATCTGGATCTGCGCCTGCGTGCGGTGGTCTCACGCGGTCGCATGCTGCTGGACGAACGCGGGCTGGTCGGCGACTGGCGCGATGCGTTTGCATCTGCCGCCACGCCCACCGATCTGGAACGCTTCACCACGCATCTGCTGTCTGCGCATCTGCCGCATGCGGTGATCATCGATTGCAGCGGCAGCGCCGAAGTGGCCGACCGTTATGCGGGCTGGCTGGCCGCCGGCATCCATGTGGTCACGCCGAACAAGCAGGCCGGTTCCGGCCCGCTGGCGCGTTATGAGGCGATCCGCACCGCGGCCGATGCCAGTGGGGCGCGCTTCCGTTATGAAGCCACCGTGGGCGCCGGGTTGCCGGTGATCACCACGCTGCGCGACCTGGTCGATACCGGCGATGCAGTCACCTCCATCGAAGGCATCTTCTCCGGCACATTGGCGTGGTTGTTCAATAAATACGACGGCAGCGTGCCGTTCGCCGAACTGGTGACGCAGGCGCGTGGCATGGGCTACACAGAACCGGATCCGCGCGACGATCTGTCCGGCGTGGACGTGGCGCGCAAGTTGGTGATCCTGGCGCGCGAAGCAGGGCGCTCCATCAGCCTGGAAGATGTGCAGGTTGAAAGCCTGGTGCCGGAAGGGCTGCGTCAGGCCAGCGTGGACGATTTCATGGCGCGGCTCTCCGAAGTGGATGCGGTGTTCGCGCAGCGCCTGCGCGATGCGCGTGCGCGCGGCAACGTGCTGCGCTATGTGGCGCAGCTGCCGCCGGACCGCGCGCCCAGCGTGGGCCTGGTGGAATTGCCCGCCGATCACGCCTTCGCCAATCTGCGCCTCACCGACAATGTGGTGCAGTTCACCACGCGTCGCTACTGCGAGAACCCGCTGGTGGTGCAAGGCCCGGGCGCGGGGCCGGAAGTGACCGCGGCAGGCGTGTTCGCCGATCTGCTGCGCGTGGCGGCGGGCGAGGGCGCGCGGCTATGACGCAGACTGTTGTCAGCCATGCCGGCGTGAGCCAGGCAGCGGTGGCGCAGGCGCATCGCTGCGATCGCGCATCTTTGGACAAACACGGCTTGCACGAAGCGCGCGCCTTCGCACCAGCATCGGTTGCCAATGTCGCGGTGGGATTCGATCTGCTCGGCTATCCGATCGATGGCATCGGCGACACCGTGACCGTGCGCCGTATCGAAGCGCCGGTGGTGCGCATAGCTGCGATTCGCGGCACGACGGTGGCGCTGCCCCTGGATGCCGAGCGCAACACTGCAGGCGCTGCACTCATTTCGCTACGTGCCGCCTTGCAGCTGCCTTATGGGTTCGAAGTCGAGATCGACAAAGGCATCGCGCTGAGCTCGGGCATGGGCGGGTCTGCCGCGTCATGCGTCGCGGCCCTGGTTGCGGCAAACGCGCTACTGGCCTCGCCATTGGATCACCACCAGCTCTACCAATACGCGCTCGATGGCGAAGCGGTAGCCAGCGGCAGCCGCCACGGCGACAATCTGGGGCCGCTGTTTGTAGGTGGTTTGGTGTTGTGCACGCTGGAACGCCTGGTGCCAATCGCGGTGCCACCCGCTTGGCATAGCCTGCTGGTGCATCCGGACGCAGTGCTGGAAACGCGGCGCGCGCGCGAAGCCTTGGCGGGCAATTATCAATTGCGCGAGTTCGTCGCGCAGAGCACCAATCTGGCGTTGGTGTTGGCCGGTTGCCATGCCGGCGATCCAGACCTGGTACGCGCAGGCCTGCGTGATGTCCTGATCGAACCGCGTCGCGCCCCATTGATCGCCGGCTTCGCAGACGCCAAACAGGCAGCGCTGGACCACAACGCCCTCGGCGCCAGCATTTCCGGCGCCGGGCCAAGTGTGTTTGCCTGGTTTGAATCGCGTGCCGCTGCAGAGGCTGCGGCAACCGCAGTGCAGGCCGGGTTTGCGGCTGCAGGGTTCGATAGCCAGGCCTGGGTCTCGCCGATCGCAAGTCCTGCGGCGCGGTTGCTCGGATGAATCGGGACGCATGCACTGCAAACGCGCCGCAGGCAGCAGGCAGCAGGTCTGGCCTGCAGCTCGCCAGGCGCTGTTTAGTCGACGACGACTTCGCTGATCTGCATCACCGGGGTCAGGTCGGTGTAGTTGGCGATGTCGCCCAGGATCTCCGCCGCATGCGGCCCGAAGCTGGCATTGAAGGCTTCCTGCGACGCGCAAAAGATGTGGCACATCCCGATGAACGCCGGCGGGCTGCCGGCCTCGCCGCCGCTGATGCCTTTGTCCACCGTATATTTCAAACAGGCCGGCCCCATGCGCGCGCTCACCAGCGGCATGTGCTGGTCGCGGTAGTAGGCGTGATCGAAGCGGGCGCCTTCGCGGTACGGATACATCACACTGACCTTGATCATCTGCCGACTCCACGGAAGGGTGCGCGCAGCATAGCCCCGCGCCATCGACCGTGCGCACCCCTTCGGCCAAATGCCGGCGCAGCCCGACGCCCGGCTCCGTCACACGCGGCACCGCTTGTCATGGGTACCGCCCAGCCTTCGCTTTATCTGGAGTCATGCTGATGTTTATCTCCACCCGTGGCGGTGCCCCTGCCGCAAGCCTGAGCCAGGCCATCGCCGCCGGGCTGGCGCCCGATGGCGGCCTCTACGTGCCGCAGACCCTGCCGCCTGCGCGTACGCTGGTTGCGGCCGCCGGCCTGGCCGACACCGCCACTGCGCTATTGCAGCCATTTTTCGAGGGCGACGCACTGGCCGCCGAACTGCCTGCCATCTGTGCTGAAGCCTTCGATTTCCCGGCGCCGTTGGTGGCGCTGGGTACGCCGGGCGATTACGCACTGGAGCTGTTCCATGGGCCCACCGCCGCGTTCAAGGATTTCGGTGCGCGCTTCCTGGCCGCCTGCCTGACCCGCCTGCGCCGTGCCGAAGATCGCCCGCTCACCATCCTGGTCGCCACCTCCGGCGACACCGGTGCCGCCGTGGCCGCCGCGTTCCATCGCCAGCCCGGCCTGCGCGTGGTAGTGCTGTATCCGGACGGCCGCGTGTCGCCGCGGCAGGCGCATCAATTGGGGTGTTTCGGCGACAACATCCAGGCCCTGCGCGTGGCCGGCTCGTTCGACGACTGCCAGGCAATGGTCAAGCAGGCCTTGAACGATGCCGCATTGCAGGCGCAGGTGCCGCTGAGTTCGGCCAACAGCATCAGTCTGGGCCGGTTGCTGCCGCAGATGAGTTACTACGCACATGCCGCGCTGGAGCACCATGCAGCCTCGGGCAGCGCGCTCAACCTGGTCGTGCCTACCGGTAACCTGGGCAACGCGCTGGCGGCGATCATCGCGCGCGCACTCGGGGTGCCATTGGGCCGCATCGCGCTGGCGTCCAACGCCAATCACGTGCTGCCGGACTATTTCGCGGGAGATGCCTACGCACCGCAGCCCAGCGTAGCCACGCTCGCCAATGCGATGGACGTGGGCGCGCCGAGCAATTTCGAGCGGCTGCGTTGGCTCTATAACGGCGACGATGCCGCCTTGCGCGAGGAATTCCGGGCCTTGTCGGTGGACGATGCGGCGATTCGCAACACTGTGCAGCAGCGCTTCGCCCGCTACGGCGAGGTGCATTGCCCGCATACCGCCACCGCGGTGCATGTGCTCGAACAACTGCGTGCCGAAGGCGCGGAGGGCGGCACTGGCGACTGGGCGGTAGCGGCCACCGCGCATCCGGCCAAGTTCGAGGGGGTGGTGGAGCCATTGATCGGCCGCGCGGTGGAGGTTCCGCCGGCGCTGGCCGCGCTGCTGCAGCGCCCGGCGCGTGCCGAAGCACTGGCGCCGGACTACGCAGCCCTTCGGCAGCGCTTGCTTGCCGATGCCGCCTGACCCAACGCGTTCAGACACCGGGGTTGGAAAGTGGCCCGCATGCGGCTATTTCTAGCCGGGTGCGGCCCCGTCGTGGCGCCGCGTCCGCTGTGGGTTGTTGCATGTCTTATCGAATGATCGCCGTTGCCGGCTTCTTGTGCGGGTGGGCAGCGGCTGGTGCGGCCAGTGCGGCCGATGCATTGGCTGGATCACCGGTCGCGCCACTGGGCGCTCCGCGTGTGGGTCTGGTCGAGGCGCTGGCGCGCCAGGCGCCGTCGCTGGACCGTCAGGTGCTGGCCCTGGCCACCGAGGCGCTGCAATGCGCCCGCCAGAGCCAGCAGGTGGGTGCCGAACGGGTGCTCAGCGTCATCGACTACAGCCGCCCCTCGACCGAGCGCCGGCTCTGGGTGTTCGATTTGGACAAGCAGCGCCTGTTGTATCGCGAATGGGTCGCGCACGGACGCAATACCGGCGAGAACCTGGCGGCGAAGTTCTCCAATGACGATGGCAGCTTCCAGTCCAGCCTGGGCGCGTTCACCGCGCAGGAGTCGTACACAGGGCACAACGGTTACTCGTTGCGGCTCAAGGGTCTGGAGCCGGGATTCAACGACCACGCGCGCGATCGCGCCATCGTGATCCACGGCGCGCCCTATGTCAGCGAAGCCGTCATCCGCAGCCAGGGCCGGCTCGGCCGCAGCCTGGGCTGCCCGGCGGTGCGGCCAGCGGTGGCCAAGCAGTTGATCGATACCTTGCGCGACGGTGCGTTCGTGTTTGCCTACTACCCGGACCGGGCCTGGCTGCGCCAGTCGCGGCTGCTGAGTAGTGGCTGTGGCGGTGCGGCAGCGCGTGCAGTGGCCGGGCGCTGAGTGATCGCGCGTCACCGACCCGGCCGACTGCGTCGACAGGCACGCACCGACGCATCAATGAAATCCATCAATCAGCCGCCAACCCTTACACCGTATCGCCGGCCAGGCGGCGCAGTGCGGCGTAATCCAGGATCTGCACCAGCTGCAGTTGCGGTAGCGCGATCAACTGCTGCTGCCGCAGCTTGGTGAAGGTGCGGCTCACCGTTTCCACGGTCAGCCCCAGATGGTCGGCAATATCGCCGCGGCTCATCGGCAGCGCCACGGTGTCGCCGCTGGCGCCGGGCTGGGTGGAGCGAGCGGCCAGCCGCAGCAGGAAATGCGCCAGCCGTTCGCTCGGTTGCAGGCGTGCCAGCAGCAGGCCGGTGTCCTGCGCTGCAGCCAGCTCCATGCTGGCACGTTGCAGCAGCTTGCGTTCCAGCTGCGGGTAGCGCTCGCGTAGCTGGCGCATTTGCGCCATCGGCGTGCGGCACACCCGGCTGTCGACGATGGCTTCGATATCGTGGCGGTGCTGCGCGGTTTCGGTGAGCCCGACGTAGTCGCCGGGCAGCACGAAGCCGGTGATCTGGCGGCGCCCGTCGGCCAGCGTGCGCACCATGCGCAACGCACCGGAGGTCACGGTATAGACGTTGTGCCGGGTCTCGCCCGCACGCACCAGGGTGCTGCCGGGCGCGTAGGCCGCCGCGTGGGTGACCTGGTCCAGCGCGTCCATCTCCTGCGCCGACAGCGCCGCACAAATGGCCCGGCCGCGCACGGCGCAAAGGGCGCAATCTGAGTTGGGCGTGCCACTGGCGGATGCCGTGCTGGGCGCCGGGCAGGTCGCGCTGGGGTCGGAAAGCTGCCGGTACATGGGCCATGCACTGCTGGGACGCATTGAATGATACGCCATGCGGTCAGCGCGGCCGCCCAGCCGGTAGAATTGTGCGTTCGCCACATTGTCCTGCAGGAGTTTCGCTCGTGATCAAGCCCCGTACGCCGCCCGGCATCATGGAATTGCTGCCGCGCGAGCAGATCGCGTTCCAGCGCATGCTGGACGTCATCCGCCGCAACTACGAGCGGTTCGGGTTCCTGCCGGTCGAGACCCCGGTGTTCGAGCTGTCGGATGTGCTGCTGACCAAATCCGGCGGCGAAA
Source organism: Xanthomonas sp. A1809 (assembly GCF_017746015.1). Classification (NCBI taxonomy): domain Bacteria; kingdom Pseudomonadati; phylum Pseudomonadota; class Gammaproteobacteria; order Lysobacterales; family Lysobacteraceae; genus Xanthomonas; species Xanthomonas sp. A1809. Next base: position 12,048 of record NZ_JAGHWZ010000002.1, read on the forward strand.
CCGAGCGCCAGGTGTATTTCGTGCAGTCCACCGGCGCGCTGGCCAATGCTGCTGCGGCAGCCGATGCGGGCGCCGAGAACGGTGGCCTGCCCGAGCTCGCGCTGCGCTTCGACCTGACCGTGCCGCTGGCGCGCTACGTCGCCGAGCATGAGCACGAGCTGAGCTTCCCGTTCCGGCGCTACCAGATGCAGCGCGTGTATCGCGGCGAACGTGCGCAACGCGGGCGCTTCCGTGAGTTCTACCAGTGCGATATCGACGTCATTGGCAAGGATGCGCTGAGCATCCGCTACGACGCCGAAGTGCTGGCGGTGATCCATGCGGTGTTCGCCGAGCTGGGCATCGGCGATTTCAAGGTGCAGTTGAACAACCGCAAGCTGCTGCGCGGCTTCTTCGAAAGCCTGGGCGTGGCTGAGGGCGAGTTGCAGCTTGCCGTGCTGCGCGAAGTCGACAAGATCGACAAGCGTGGCGCCGACTATGTGCGCGACACGCTGGTGGGCGAGGGCTTCGGCATCGCCGCCGAGCAGGTGGCCAAGATCCTCGCCTTCGTGGCGGTGCGCTCTAACGGGCATGCCGATGCGCTGGCGCAGTTGCAGGCGCTGGAAGCCTCGGTCGGGGCCAGCGCGACGCTGGGCGAGGGCATCGCCGAGTTGCGCGAAGTACTGGAGCTGGTCAAGGCGCTAGGCGTGCCCGAGAGCGCGTACTGCCTGAATTTCTCCATCGCGCGGGGGCTGGATTACTACACCGGCACCGTCTACGAAACCACGCTGACCGACCACCCGCAGATCGGCTCGATCTGTTCGGGCGGCCGTTACGAGAGCCTGGCCAGCCACTACACCAAGTCCAAGCTGCCGGGCGTGGGCATTTCGATCGGCCTGACCCGCCTGTTCTGGCAGCTGCGCGAGGCCGGCCTGATCCAGGGCATCGCCGAAAGCAGCGTGCAGGCGATGGTGGCGCTGATGGACGAGACCCGCCTGGACGACGCGCTGGATATCGCGCGCCGGCTGCGCATCGGTGGCATCAACACCGAGGTGCAGATGGAGCCGAAGAAGGTCGGCAAGCAGTTCCAGTATGCGGCTCGTGCCGGCATCCGCTTCGTGGTGCTGGCCGGCGACGACGAACTGGCACGCGGCGTGGTGGCGGTGAAAGACCTGGTGCGAGAGCAGCAGTTCGACGTCGCCCGCGATGAGCTGGCCAGCACCTTGCAGGTGGAACTGGAACAGGCCAGGGCAATGCTGGTGGCTGGCGGCGTCCAGGGCGACTGATATCGTCAGTTTGAAGACGTCACAGGCTTGGTGACCATTTCGCCCGCGACCCATGTGCCGTAGCGCAGAACGCGCCCACTGACATCAGATGTCAGTGGGCGTTTTCGTAACAGGCAGGTGGGCGAGCAGTTTCTCCATGAATGCTTCAATGCGGTCGACTTGTCCCGAGGCAGGGCTTGCGTTAATGTACTAACACGCTATTACATTAACGCAATGAAACAACGACCTGCCCCCCGCGAGAACACCGATGTTGCCGCATCTCTGACGATGCTGGCCGATGCGCTGGCATGCCTGCGCGCGCCCGAGGCGGTCGAATCGTTTCTGCGTGACCTCTGCACGCCTGCCGAGCTGGAAGCCATGGCCGACCGCTGGCGGGTGGTGCCGCTGCTGGTCAAGGGCGTGCCGTATCGCGAAATCCATGAGCTGACCCAGGTCAGCGTCACCACCATCGGGCGCGTTGCGCGCACCCTGGACCACGGTGCCGGCGGCTATGCCGCGGCCTTGCGCGAGCAGTCTTCGCGCCCTGACGCCTCCCATTGAGAGAACGAGATGAGTGCTTCCACGGCAGCGCCGGCACGTGACCGGCTGCGTATCGCCATCCAGAAGAGCGGCCGCCTGGCCGAGCCGGCGCGCAGCCTGCTGGCCGCCTGCGGGCTGAGCTGGCGGCAGAGCCGCGACAAGCTGTTCTGCTACGGCGAATCGTTGCCGGTGGACCTGCTGCTGGTGCGCGACGACGACATCCCCGGCCTGATCGCCGATGGCGTCTGCGATCTGGGCATCGTCGGCCAGAACGAACTGGAAGAGCAGGCCGCCGAGCGTCGCCGCAACGGCTTGCCGGCTGCCTATCACGCCGTGCGTGGGGTCGGCTTCGGCCAGTGCCGCCTGATGCTCGCCGTGCCGGAAGAATGGGACTGGCACGGCGTGGGGCAACTGGCGGGCAAGCGTATCGCCACCAGCTACCCGGCGATCCTGGCCGATTGGCTGGAGCGGCAGGGCATCGACGCGACGGTGGTGGAGTTGTCCGGTTCGGTGGAAATCGCACCGCGCCTGGGCACTGCCGATCTGATCTGCGATCTGGTCTCCAGCGGCGCCACCCTGGCCGCCAACCAGCTCAAGCCGGTCGAGCTGGTGATGGAAAGCGAAGCGGTGCTGGCCGGCGCGGTGCGCGAGCCGGCCGATGCGCGTGCCGGCCTGCTGGCAATGCTGCTGCGGCGCATGGACGGCGTACTCAAATTGCGCGACAGCAAGCTGCTGATGTTCCGCGCCGAGCAGACCAATGTCGATGCGCTGCGCCGCCTGCTGCCCGATGCCGACCCGCTGGTGCAGTTGCCCGATGATGGCAACGGCGCGCTGCGCTTGCAGACCATGTGCCATGGCGCGGTGACCTGGCAGCGCCTGGAAGAACTCGAACGCGCAGGTGCGCAAGGCTTGATGGTGTTGACGGTGGAGCGCTCGCTGGCATGAAGATTCTCGATTGGTCCCAACTCGACGGTGCCGCGCGAACCGATGCACTGACCCGCCCGGTGCAGACCGTGGCCACGCAGACGCGCGACGCGGTGGCTGCATTGATTGCCGATGTGCGTGCACGCGGCGATGCCGCCTTGCGCGAGATCACCGCGCGTTTCGATGGCGTATCGCTGGAGAGCTTCGCCGTGGGCGAAGCCGACTTCGCTGCCGCCGAAGCGGCCGTGGCGCCGGAGCTGCGCCAGGCCATGCAGGATGCGGTCGCACGCATCGACGCCTTCCACCGCGCCGGCATGAGCGAGGGCTATGCGGTGGAAACCGCGCCCGGCGTGGTGTGCGAAAAGATCGTGCGGCCGATCGGACGTGTGGGTCTGTACGTGCCGGCAGGCAGCGCGCCGTTGCCATCAACCGCCTTGATGCTGGGTGTGCCGGCGCGTCTGGCCGGATGCCGCGAGGTGGTGTTGTGCACGCCGCCGCGCAAGGACGGCAGCGTGGACCCGGCGGTGCTGGTGGCCGCGCAACTCACCGGCGTGCGCCGCGTGTTCAAGCTCGGTGGCGCGCAGGCGATCGCGGCGATGGCGTATGGCACCGAGTCGGTACCCAGTTGCGACAAGCTGTTCGGCCCGGGCAATAGCTATGTCACCGAAGCCAAGCAGCAGGTGGCCCAGTCCGGAGCGGCGGCGATCGACATGCCGGCCGGCCCCTCGGAGGTCTTGGTGATCGCCGATGCGGGCGCGCAGCCGGCCTTCGTGGCTGCTGATCTGTTGTCGCAGGCCGAACACGGGCCCGATTCGCAGGTGCTCTTGCTCTCCGACAGCGACGCATTGATCGATGCGGTGCAAGCGCAGCTGGAAGTTCAGCTGGCGCAGCTGTCGCGTGCCGACATCGCGCGCCAGGCGCTGGCGCAATCGCGGCTGATCAAGGTGCAGGCGCTGGATGAGGCGTTTGCGATCAGCAATCGCTATGCGCCGGAGCACCTGATTCTTGCGCTGCGCGAACCGCGCGCGTGGCTGGCGCAAGTCGAAGCGGCCGGTTCGGTGTTTCTTGGCGATTACACGCCCGAAGCGCTTGGCGACTACTGCAGCGGCACCAATCATGTGCTGCCGACCAGCGGTGCGGCGCGCGCCTACAGCGGCGTGAGTGTGGCCAGCTTCCAGAACATGGTCAGCGTGCAGGCAGCCAGCAAGGCCGGCATCGACGGCATCGGTCAATGCGCATTGATCCTCGCCCGCGCCGAGGGGCTGGATGCGCATGCCAACGCGGTGGCGCTGCGCATGGGAGTGGCGGCATGAGCGCGTCGTCGATTCTGGATCTGGTACGCGAAGATCTGCGTGCATTTGCGGGCTATTCGTCGGCGCGCACCAGTGCGTTGCAGGGCGATGTGTGGCTCAACGCCAACGAGTCCGCGTGGGCGAATCCCGCCGATGCCGACGCCAGCACGCGGCGCTATCCCGACCCGCAACCCCAGGGCCTGCGCAGCGCGCTTGCGGCGCTGTACGGTTGCGCGCCGGAGCAGCTGTTGATCGGCCGCGGCAGCGACGAGGCGATCGATCTGCTGGTACGCGGCCTGTGCGTGCCAGGGCGCGATGCAGTGCTGGTGACGCCGCCGGTATTCGGCATGTACGCGGTGTGCGCGCGGTTGCAGAACGCACCCTTGGTGGACGTGCCGCTGGTCGATGGGCCAGATGGTTTCCGTGCAGATATCCCTGCAATAGTGGCGAGGGCATTGGCCTCGAACGCCAAGCTGGTGTTTCTGTGTTCGCCATCCAATCCCGCTGGTTCGGCCATTGCGCTAGACCAGATCGAACAAGCGCTGCAGGCCTTGCAAGGCAAGGCGCTGGTGGTGGTGGACGAGGCATATGGCGAATTTTCCGATGTGCCTTCGGCGGTCGGTCTGCTCGGGCGTTACGACAATCTCGCGGTGTTGCGTACGCTTTCCAAGGCGCATGCGCTGGCGGCGGCGCGTATCGGCACGCTGATCGCCAATGCCGAGTTGATTGCCCTGCTGCGCCGCTGCCAAGCGCCGTACCCGGTGCCCACACCCTGTGCGGCCATGGCCGAGCAGGCCTTGTCTGCGCCGGCGCTGGAGGTGACCCGCCGGCGTATCGCCGAGGTGCGCAGTGAGCGCGAGCGCGTGCACGAGGCGCTCGCGCAGCTGGCCGGTGTGCGGCAGGTCTATCCCTCGCAAGGCAACTTCTTGTTGGTGCGTTTCGATGATGCCGAGGCGGCGTTCCAGGCGTTGCTCGATGCCGGTGTGGTGGTGCGCGATCAACGCGCAGTGCCGCGCCTGGCCGACGCGCTGCGCATCACGCTGGGCACGCACGAACAGAACCAACGCGTGCTGAGCGCGCTGCAACGCACGCAGGAGGCCGTCGCATGACCCCGATTCTTTTTGTCGACCGCGACGGCACGCTGATCACCGAGCCGGCCGACTACCAGATCGACGCGTACGAGAAACTGCGCTTTGTCGATCACGTGATTCCGGCGATGCTCAAGCTGCGCGATGCCGGCTATCAGTTCGTCATTGTCAGCAACCAGGATGGGCTGGGCAGCGAGAGCTACCCACGCGCGTCCTTCGACGGCCCGAACAACCTGATGCTGCAGATCTTCGCCAGCCAGGGCATCGAATTCCGCGACGTGCTGATCGATTGCAGCTGGCCTGCCGACAATGCGCCCACGCGCAAGCCCGGTATCGGCCTGATGGTGCCGTATCTGCAGGACCGCAGCATCGATTGGGCGCGCTCGGCGATGGTGGGCGACCGCATCACCGACATCCAGTTCGCGCACAACCTCAACATTCGCGGGTTTCAGCTGCGCACCGACGAGTTCGGCGGCGAGTGGGACTGGCCCGGCATCGCCCATGAACTGGCCGACGCACCGCGTCGCGCGGTGGTCCAGCGCAACACCAAGGAAACCAGGATTCGCGTCGAACTGGATCTGGATCGCGTGGCCGAACCGAAGACCGCCACCGGTCTGCCGTTCTTCGACCACATGCTGGAACAAATCGGCAAGCACGGCGGCTTTGCGCTGGAGATCCGGGCCGAAGGCGATCTGCATATCGATGAGCACCACACCATCGAAGACACCGGCCTTGCGCTGGGTCAGGCGCTGCGTGAAGCGCTGGGCGACAAGCGTGGCATCGGCCGCTATGGCTTCGATCCGGAAAGCAGCCCCTGGCGCGTCGCCGGCGACAAGGCGCAGCATGGCTTCACGTTGCCGATGGACGAAACCATCGCAAGCGCGGCGCTGGATTTCAGCGGCCGGCCGTATTTCGTCTTCGACGGCGAGTTCAAGCGCGAGCGCGTCGGCGACATGCCGACCGAGCTGGTGCCGCATTTTTTCCGCTCGATCTGCGATGCGTCCGGCTTGAATCTGCATCTGACCGTGCGCGGTGAGAACGATCACCACAAGGTGGAAGCCTGCTTCAAGGCCCTGGCGCGTGCATTACGCCAGGCGATCCGCCGCGAAGGCACCGCGTTGCCGACCACCAAGGGTGCGCTATGACCGATGTTGCGTTGATCGATGCCGGTGGCGCCAACCTGGGCTCGGTGCGCTATGCATTGGAGCGCTTGGGCGTGGACGCACGCGTGGTGCGCGATGCGGCAGGTCTGCACAGCGCACAGCGCGTGATCCTGCCCGGCGTCGGTGCGGCGCCAGAAGCGATGTCGCGTCTGCGCACGCAGGGCTTGGTCGAGCCGTTGCGCGCGCTGCAGGTGCCGTTGATCGGTATCTGCCTGGGGATGCAACTGCTGTTCGAACATTCCGAAGAAGGCGATGTCGAGTGCCTGGGCCTGCTGCCGGGCATCGTACGGCATATGACGCCGGCACTCGGTATCCGTGTGCCGCACATGGGGTGGAACCAGCTGGTGCCGATGCGCGAATCCGCGTTGCTGGCCGGTCTGCCCGAGCGCGCAAGTGCGTATTTCGTGCATGGTTACGCTGCGCCGGTGACCGCCGACACCGTGGCCGCCTGCGATCACGGCGGGTTGTTCACTGCCGTCGTGCAGAACGGGCTGCGCTGCGGCGCGCAATTTCACCCTGAGCGTTCGGCCGACACCGGTGCACGCATCCTGCGCAATTTTCTTGAGATGAGCTTCCCATGAGTTTCACCGTTTACCCGGCGCTGGATATCCGCAACGGCCGCGTGGTGCGCCTGCTGCAAGGCGATTACGCGCGCGAGACGCAGTACGGCGACGACGTGCTGCCGCGTGCGCAGGCGTTCGCCGATGCCGGTGCGCAGTGGATGCATCTGGTCGATCTGGATGCGGCCAAGGCGGGCGGCTACACCTTGGCCGGCACGCTCGGCGAGATCGCGCGTGCCACCGGCTTGCGCGTGCAGACCGGCGGCGGTGTGCGCTCGCGCGAGGATGTGGCGCGCATTCTCGATGCCGGCGCCGCACGCGTGGTGATCGGCTCGTTGGCAGTGCGCAACAGCGAGATGGTGGTTGGCTGGCTGCAGGAATTCGGTGCCGACCGCCTGACCATTGCACTGGACACGCGCCAGGATGCCAATGGCATCTGGCAGTTGCCGGTGCACGGCTGGACCGAAACTGCAGACGCTACGCTGGATCAATTGGCCGTGCGCTACGCGCAGGCCGGGCTGCAGCATCTGCTGTGCACCGACATCGCGCGCGACGGCATGCTGTCCGGTCCCAATATGGCGCTGTATGCGCATCTGCGCGCGCTGACGCCGCAGTTGCAGGTGCAGGTCTCCGGTGGCGCGCGCAATCTTGCCGATGTCGCCGCGGCCAAGGCCGCAGGCTGCGCCGGCATCGTGCTCGGCAAGGCGCTGCTCGAAGGGCATCTGGATCTCGAAGAGGCACTGGCATGCTGAGCCGTCGCATCATTCCGTGCCTGGACGTGCGCGATGGCCGCGTGGTCAAGGGCGTCAAGTTCCGCGACCACATCGACATGGGCGACATTGTCGAGCTGGCCTTGCGCTACCGTGCGCAGGGCGCCGACGAACTGGTGTTCTACGACATCGGTGCCAGCCCGGAAGGGCGTTCGGTCGACTACACCTGGGTCGAGCGAGTTGCACGGCTGATCGATATTCCGTTCTGCGTGGCCGGAGGTATCGGCGATGTGGAAACGGCCCGAGCGGTATTGCATGCCGGCGCCGACAAGATTTCCATCAACTCGCCCGCGTTAGGCCGCCCGCAATTGATTTCCGAACTGGCCGATGCCTTTGGCGTGCAATGTGTCGTGGTCGGCATCGATTCGATTCGTGAGGAAGATGGTCAATGGCGCGTGCGTCGCTACACCGGTGATCCGAGCAAGACCCAGGCGTTGCCGATGCGTACGCTGGACTGGGTGGCCGAAGCGCAGCGACTCGGCGCGGGCGAGATCGTGCTCAATTGCATGGATAACGACGGCGTGCGCCGCGGTTACGATATCGCCCAACTGCGCCAGGTGCGTGCGTTGTGCCGGGTGCCTCTGATCGCTTCCGGCGGTGCAGGCGAGATGCAGCACTTTGCCGACGTCTTCGACCAGGCCGATGTGGATGGCGCACTGGCCGCCAGCGTGTTTCACAGCGGCGCGATTCCGATCCCGGAACTCAAGCGATTCTTGCGCGCGCAACAGATCGAGGTACGCGATGGGCAGTGACGAAGTGGCGACGGGCGACGCGCTCGCAAGCCTGGATTGGAGCAAGGGCGATGGCCTGTTGCCGGTAATCGTGCAGGACGCCGACACCCTGCGCGTGCTGATGCTGGGCTACATGAATGCCGAAGCCTTGGCCGTCACCCGGCAGCGCGGTGACGTCACGTTCTTCAGCCGCAGCAAGCAGCGCTTGTGGACCAAGGGTGAGAGTTCGGGAAATGTGTTGCGCGTGGTGTCGATCCAGACCGACTGCGACGCCGACACATTGCTGGTGCAGGCGCGCCCGCATGGTCCGACCTGTCACCTGGGCCGCACCAGCTGTTTCCCGTCTGCGCCCGGGCAGTTCCTGGGTAGCCTGGATGCCCTGGTGGCCGAGCGCGAGCGCGAGCGGCCGCACGGTAGCTACACCACCAAGCTGTTCGAACAAGGCATCCGCCGCATCGCGCAGAAGGTGGGCGAGGAGGGCGTGGAAACCGCGCTGGCCGGCGTGGTGCAGGACGATGACGCGTTGCTCGGCGAATCGGCCGATCTGCTCTATCACCTGATCGTGCTGCTGCGCGCACGTGGGCTGGGCCTTGGCGATGCGGTGGCGTTGCTGGAATCGCGGCATCAATAACGCAGCCGCTTAGCAACGCGCCCGGGCGCAACGGTCGTTATTGGGAACGCCCGTAGCGTCCGGGTGCGCTCCTACGGATATGCGGTCATGCCTTCCAACCTGCGTACTCGCGCTGTGCGCCTGGCGATGGCATGTACAATTTCCGCGGATCTTCGCGCGGGAAAACGCATGCAACCTCGCTTCGCTTTGTTGGCACTGGGCTTGCTCGCGGGAAGCGCATACGCGCGCGACACCGCGGTCGATGGCATCGTCTACGAAGAACGCGACGGGCGCGCCGGCCGCAGCGCCGATGAGCCGGGGGTGGCCGATGTGGCGGTTTCCAATGGCGAGCAGATCGTGCGTACCGATGCGCAGGGCCGCTACCGCCTGCCGGTACGCGACGGGCAGGCGGTATTCGTGATCAAGCCTGGCGACCGCCGCTTTTTGCCCGCCGCCGATGGCCTGCCTGCATTCTGGCGCCACTACGCACCGCGTGGCTCGGCCAAGCATCAATACGGCGGTGTCGCCGCGACCGGCCGCAACACGCACAACTGGGATTTCGCGCTGACGCCACGCGCAGACACCGCGGCCGATGGCTTCCAGATGCTGGTGTTTGCCGACAGCCAGACCGCCAGCCTTGCCGACGTTGGCTACTACCAGCGCGACATCGTGGAACCGATCATCGGCAAGACCACCGCCAGGCTGGGCACCACACTGGGGGACATCGTCAGCGACGATCTGAGCTTGTATCCGGCCTTGAACAAGGTCACCACGCAGCTGGGCGTGCCGTGGTTCCATGTGCCGGGCAACCACGATCTCAACCTGGACGCGCACGACGATGCGCAGTCGCTCGACAGCTGGCACGCAGTCTACGGCCCGGACACCTATGCGGTGGAAGAAGCCAATGCCAGCTTCGTGTTCCTGGACGATGTGATCTATACGCCCGGCGGCAGGCAGGCCTACATCGGTGGCCTGCGCGACGATCAATTCGCGTTCCTGCAGAATTACCTGGCGCAGCTGCCACGCGACCGACTATTGGTGCTGGGCATGCATATCCACCTGTTCGATGCAGTGCCGGGGCAGGAAACCTTTCGGCATGCCGATCGCCGCCGCCTGTTCGCATTGCTGAAAGAGTTTCCGCACGTGTTGGTGCTCAGTGGTCATAGCCACACCCAGCGCCAGGTGGATCACGGTGCCGACGAGGGCTGGCAGGGTGCACGACCGCTGCACGAATACAACGTGGGTGCGGCCTGCGGTGCGTTCTGGTCGGGTGCCAAGGATGCCGACGGCATTCCCGATGCGACGATGAGCGATGGCACTCCCAATGGCTATGCGGTGCTGCAGGTTGCGCCCAGCGGCAGCTACACGCTGGCTTATCACGCTGCGCGCGCGGCCGACGATGCGCAATTGCTGCTGCACGCGCCCAAGGTACTGCGCAAGGGCGCGTATGCGGCGTGGGGCGTCTACGCCAATGTTTTCATGGGCCAGGACGACACCTTGGTCGAGATGCGCATCGATAACGGCCCATGGCAGCCGATGAAGCGGGTAGAGCGTGGCGATCCGCGTGTGCTGGCAGAGAATGTGCGTGATGATGCGGCCGACGCGTTGCGCGGTTACGACCGCTCGCCGGAGGCCACGCCGTCTACGCATCTCTGGCGCGGTGCATTGCCGACCACCCTGGCGGTGGGCGAACACACCGTCCAGGTGCGCGCAAACCTACCCACCGGGCAGTACAACGCCAGCACCGTGTACCGCCTGCAAACTGCTGAGCCCTGAGGCGGTTAACGATGTCGGTCGTCCAACGCCGCCCTTCTGGCACCGGGAGAGGGTGCCCCAAAGGGATGGATGAGGGTGCACACAGTGCCTGACATCGCCCAATACTGGGGTTGGGGTATCTGGCGCCAAGAAAATCTAGATCGCACCAAGCGATTGCTGGTGACGTTGTGTAGCGGCTCTTGAGCAACGATACGGAACCATGTCGTCGTGATCTCGGCACGGACAGAAGCGCGGCTGCGATAGCGCGACGGTCAAGCATGTGTCAGCTGCGCAGCAGTCTCCTGATCGCCACAAACACAAACGCCTCCACAAGGGAGGCGTTTTGGGATCCGGGCTGGCAGGCGTTGGCGCGCTGGCGAAGATCGTGCTGGCTGGCGGTTGCTGGCTGGCTGGCTGGCTGGCCGGGCGAGTGTAGCGAGGCCCGGTTGGTGCTGACGAAATGAGAATTAGTCTCAGCACCCGCTCTGGGTTATCGATTGGATGCTGCAGGTGCAGCTGGGAGCGTGCTTGAGGGCTTTGCGGTTGCCGGGGTATTCGAACGCGGCACGTCGCTCACCGGCGCAGCGTCCGCTGAGTCGGTTGAATCCACGCCCTGGTCCGACGCGGCATCCATCTCCACCGGCGGATACGGATACGCCACCGCCGGCCCCAGATGCACGCCCGCACGCCAACGCGCCAGCACTGGCGCGATGCGCTTGCCCAGCGATTGCTGCGGCAACGAGGGGAGCTCGCCTTCCTGCTTCTCGCGTGCGGTGATGGCGGCCTTGGCAATGTCGAATGCGGCCAGCGGGTCGTCGCTCTGGTTCATCGCATCGATCAACCATGCCTGCCCAAAATAGGTGGCGTTGGAGGTATTGCCGCAGCCGAACGAGGGCCGGTCGGCACGCGCAGCGGTGAGGATCAGCGTTTGCGGCGAACGCAGTGCGGGAATGAAACCTCCCGAATAGCAGGCCGACAGCACGATGATGCGATTGTCGATGCCGGCATCGTCCAGCGCCTGGCGCAGATCCTGCGGGCTGATGAAATCCTCTTCCTTGTCGTCGACCTGCACGTACAGGCTGTGATCTTCGGTACCGTGGGTGGTGACGAACAGCAACAGCGCGTCTTCCTTGCGATCCATGCGCTTGCCGATCGCGGCCAGCGTGTCGTAGAGATTGTCGTAGGTTGCCAGCGGAGCGTATGGATGCTCGCCCAGATTGTCCGGGTTGTTGACCAGCGTGACCACGCGCCCGCGCGCATCGAAGCGTTGCTCGAACAGCTGTTTGAGGTAGAGCGTCTCGTTGCGGAAGACATCGTCGCTGGCATCGCCGGCAAAACCGACTACGTACAGATCGGTGACGCCGGGGCGCTGCGGTTGCAACGCTTTCAATGCGTGCGCCAGAGCGGCCTGATCGACCGGATCGCCTGCATCGTGGCTCTCGGCAGGCTGGGCCTGCAGCGCAGCACCAGCGTCCGGATGGCAGCCGGCCATCAACGCCACCACGACGATCAGCGTGGAAAGTCGTCGCCATACTGCATGTGGTGCGAAAGGGGAAGGCAGCGACATGGCGCGCGCAGAAGTCCAGGAAAGACGGGTGGGGTGGCCGAGCGCGGTGCCCGCAGTGCAGGCCATTATCCCGTCAGATAGCTGCATGCGGCGCGTCGCAGCCGGAGCATATCAGCGGCCTGCGCGGCGCCAACCACCGATTGCGCTCAAACGGCAACGAGCGCAATCGGCTTGCAGATCGTGCTTACAGCACCAACTGGCTAAAACTCTCCACGCGCTGGTGACTGCCGACATCGTCGGCCGAACGCGGCGTGGGATAGTCCTCCCGGCGGTCCAGAAGCGCGGTGCGCATGCCGGCACGTTTGGCGGCATCGAGCTCTTCGATCACATCCGACAGGAACAGGATCTCCGGTCCCGGCACGCCAATGCGCTCGGCGATGCGGCGGTAGCTGGCGCTTTCGCGCTTGGGGCCGACTTCGGTGTCGAACCAGTCGGTGATCAGTCCGCTCAGGTCGCCCGCGTCGCTGTGCGCGAAGAACAGTTTCTGCGCCGGCACCGAGCCGGACGAATATACGTACAGCGGAATGCCCGCCGCGTGCCAGGCTTTCAACTGGATCGCCGCATCGGCGTAGATATGCGCAGTGAAGTCGGCCGTCTTGTAGCCGTCGCCCCAGATCAGGCCCTGCAAGGCCTTGAGCGCGGTGTGCTTGCGGTCCTCGTCGATCCAGGTCTGCAGCGTGGTGATCAGCACCTCGTCCGGCACGTCCTCGCCGATTTCATCGGCCACCTGGTTGAGCCAATGGCGCACCTGCGGATGATTGCCGTGTTCGCGCACGTAGGCCGGCATGGCGCGGCGCGCATACGGGAACAAGACGTCCTTGACGAACGAAATGCTGCTGGTCGTACCTTCGATATCGGTGAGGATCGCTTGCGGTCGTGTCATCGTCAGCTGGCCTTGTGAGGTTTCTCGGGGGCGTAGCGGGGGAATTGTTTGGCGATTTCGGTGCCGGTGAAATGTCCGACCCAGCCGTCCGGCTCGGTGAAGAAGCGGATCGCCACAAAGTGCGGCTCCGGCCCCATGTCGAACCAGTGCAGGGTGCCGTCAGGCACGGCAATCAGGTCGTCCTTGACGCATTCGATCTCATAAACCTTGGCATCGACGTGCAGCGTGAACAGGCCTGAGCCGGCGACGAAGAACCGTACCTCGTCTTCCTTGTGGAAGTGCTCGTCCAGAAACTTGGCGCGCATTTCTTCGCGCTTGGGGTTGTCCGGCGCGATGCTGACCACGTCCACGGTCTTGAAGCCGCGCTCGGCGCTGATGCGATCGATATCGGCACGGTAGGCGTCCATCACCTGCTCGGGCGTGGCGCCCGGTTCGACCGGCGCGCTGGCATGCCAGCGTTCGAAGGTCACGCCAATCTTCTGCAACTGAGCGGCGATCGCATCGCCGTCGCGGCTATCGAACTCGGGAGTGGCGGGATTGGTGTCGGCAAAGATACGCAGTCGGCTCATGGCGGTCTGGCTCACGAATGGGGGACGGACAGTACTCAGCGCGTGCCGCGCAGTTTCAGCAGTTCGAGTTCGCAATGCAGCAGGAATTCGAACGCTTCCAGGTGACGACGTGCCTCGGCCATGTTGCGGCCCCAGGCATACAGGCCGTGTCCTTCGATGAGATACCCCCACATGCCCTGTTTGTCCAGCAAGGCATCGACCTGCGCGGCCAGCACCTGCATGTCCTGGGTATTGGCGAACACCGGCACTTCCACTGCGGTTTCGTGGGTGGTGTTGCCATCGAAGGCCTTGAGCAATTCGTAGCCTTCGAGCCGAATCACACCGCTGCCTGCATACAGGCGGGAGGCAATCGTCTGCACCGGCGAGTGCGTATGCAGCACGCAACCGATCTCCGGGAACCGGCGATACAGCTGGGTGTGCAGCAGGGTTTCGGCAGACGGGCGCAACGGGCGGCCGACGGCCAGGCCATCGAAGTCCACCACCATGATGTCTTCTTCGACCAGGCGACCCTTGTCGCGGCCGGAGACGGTGATGGCCGCGTGCTGTTCGTCCAGACGGTGGGAGAAATTGCTGCTGGTCGCAGGCGTCCAGCCGGCATGGGCCAGCTCGCGGATATTGGCGATCAGCAGGTGCGCCAGCTCGTGCAGACGCGTGGTGCTGTAGGGCAGGGGGGCAGTGGTCGCATTCATGGACCTATTCTACTGCGCCCCCGGTGCATGGGCAGGTGCAGCGCAGCAGGCATCGTCCTGCCGCGCCAGACGCCCGATCATGCGTGGGCTCAGCGGCCGTCGCGCAGACGGCTGTGGCGATACCCATAGCCGAAGTAGATCACCAGCCCGACCAGCGTCCACAGGCCCATCAGCATCCAGTTGTGCAGCGTCATCGCCGACAGCAGCGCAAGGCAGCTCAACACGCCGGCGCTGCAGATCAGCCAGGCGGCCGGCATGCGGAACGGACGCGGCAGTTCCGGGTGCGTGCGACGCAGGATCAGCACGCCGGCGCAGACCGCCGCGAAGGCGATCAGCGTACCCATCGACGTCAATTCGCCCAGCACATCCAGCGGGAACACCGCTGCCAGCAGCGCGATGCCGACACCGGTGATGACGGTATTGACATGCGGGGTGCGGTACTTGGGGTGGATGCGGGTGAAGATCGAGGGCAGCAGGCCATCGCGCGCAATGATCATGAAGATGCGCGGCTGCCCGATGATCATCACCAGCACCACCGATGACAGCCCGATCAACGCGCCCACTTCCACGACCACGCGCAACCAGGTCAGCTGCGGATGCGCCGCCACCGCGGTCACCACCGGCTCGTCGGTGCCGAGCAGGGTGTACGGCACCAAGCCGGTCATGACCGCCGCCATCGCGATGTAGAGCACGGTGCAGATCACCAGCGACAGGATCATGCCGATCGGCAGGTCGCGTTGCGGGCGATGCGATTCCTGCGCCGCCACCGACACCGCTTCGAAGCCGATATAGGCGAAGAACACCATCGCTGCGCCGCGCAGCACGCCTTCCATGCCGTACTTGCCCGGGCCTTCGTTGGCCGGGATGAACGGGTGCCAGTTGGAGGTGTCCACGTATTTCCAGCCCACCGCGATCACCAGCAGGATCAAGCCCGTCTTGAGGATCACCATGGCCATGTTCATTGCCGACGACTTGCGGATGCCGACATAGCACAGCCAGGTCAGCAGCAGCACGATCCCGGCCGCCGGCAGGTTGGCGATCGCCCCGGTGGGTTGCAATTTGCCATCCAGCGGCGCGCTGACGAATGCGGCCGGCAGGTGGATGTCGAAATGCTCGAGCAGGCTCAAGAAGTAGCCGGTCCAGCTGACCGCCACTGCCGAGGCGGACACGCCGTATTCCAGCACCAGCATCCAGCCGATGAACCACGCGGCCAGCTCGCCGAAGGTGGCGTAGGTGTAGGTGTAGGCGCTGCCGGAGACCGGCACCATCGCAGCGAATTCGGCGTAGGCCATCGCACAGAACGCACAGCACACCGCTGCGAGCACGAACGAGAGCATGATCGCCGGGCCGGCATGGTCGGCCGCCGCCTGGCCGGTGATGACGAAGATGCCGCCGCCGATCACCGCGCCGATTCCCAGGGCGGTCAGCCCCCAGGGGCCAAGCGCGCGTTGCAGGCCCAGCCCGTCGGCCGCCTCATGGCTGGCGTGCGGGTGTTTGGTGGCCCAAAGTTGTTTGAACATGAAGCGGTTCCGGCTTGGCGCTACGCGCGGTCATTGAACAAGAAGACCGGCGTCGCGCGCCGGTCTTGAGAGAAGCTTAGGCCCGTTTCGCGAGGCGACTGTGGTGGATGCCGTAGCCGAAGTAGATCGCCAGGCCAATCACGGTCCAGCCCACGAACACCTTCCAGTGTTCCTGGAAGGCCTGGAAGAACAGGAACAGACAGGCCAACGCGCCCAGGGGACAGATCACCATCGCCAGCGGCACCCGGAACGGGCGCGGCAGGTCGGGCTTGGTGAAGCGCAGCACCAGCACGCCGGCGCAGACCGTGGCGAAGGCGAGCAGGGTACCCATCGAGACGAGTTCGCCCAGCACGTTCAACGGGATCACCCCGGCCAGCAGCGCGGCGACCACGCCCACGAACAGCGTGCCGACGTAAGGCGTGCGGAATTTCGGGTGCACCTTGCCGAACAGCTTGGGCATCAGCCCATCCTTGGCCATGGTGTAGAAGATGCGCGGCTGCGCCATCAGCATCACCAGCACCACCGACGACAAGCCGGCAATGGCACCGATTTCCACCGCGGTCTTGAGCCAGGTCAGTTGCGGGTGGGCTTCCAGCGCGGTGGCCACCGGCTTGGCGGTGCCGAGCTGGGTATAGGGCAGCAGGCCGGTCAGCACCGCGCAGACGATGATGTAGATGACGGTGCAGATGGCCAACGACACCAGGATGCCGATCGGCATGTTCTTCTGCGGATCCTTGGTTTCGCCGGCCGAGGTGGAAACCGCGTCGAAGCCGATGTAGGAGAAGAACACGATGGACGCGGCGCGAAATACCCCGTCCCAGCCGAACTGGCCAGGGCCGGTGTTTTCCGGGATGAAGGGGTGCCAGTTCGCCGGGTCGATATAGGAAATGCCAAAGCCCACGAACAGGCAGATCACCACGACCTTGATCGCCACCACGATCGCGTTGGCGAACGCCGACTGGGTGACGCCGACGTAGCACAGGATGCTCACCGCCGCGACGATCAGCACGGCCGGCAGGTTGACCACATTCCCGGAGCTGACAAAGCCGTGGCCGTTCCAGGCCAGCGGCGCACCCGCCAACTCTGCGGGGAACGGCACCCCCAGGGTGCCGGTGATGAAGCTGATCAGGTAGGCAGACCAGCCGACGGCAACGCTGGACCCGGCGAACAGGTATTCCAGCACCAGACACCAGCCGATGAACCAGGCGATGCCTTCGCCGAGCGTGGCGTATGAATACGAATAGGCGCTGCCGGAGACCGGCATCATCGCGGCGAATTCGGCGTAGCACAGGCCGGCGAAGGCGCAGGCGATACCGGCGAACACGAACGACAGCATCACCGCCGGGCCGGCGTGATTGGCCGCGGCCTGGCCGGTCAGCACGAAGATGCCGGCGCCGATCACCGCGCCGATACCGAGCATGATCAGATGCTTGGCTGTGAGGGTCCGCTGCAGCGTCGCTTCGCCTTGCAGGCTGCCTTCGACCGGTTCGCCTGCATCGACGTGGCCAGCGGGCTCGATCGGTTTGACCCTCAACAGAGACTTCAGCATTCGGTACATCCCTAAGTGGCAAAGCTTGAAGGCGCGGGCGCCCGGACGAATTGGTGCGCCGCATCCCGGTGGGACAGGCAAGCGGCCTACCTTGCCAAAGCTACACGCTCACGACAAGCGCGTACGCAGCATGAATGGCGATAATGGCCGCCTGGCCCGCACCGGGCGACCGAGAACGACAGATGGTGGATGCAACCCTGCAGCAACAACTGGCGGCGTACCGCCTGCGTTGGCCGGAGGAGGCCGCGCTGGCCGAGCAGTTCGCGCAATTGCTGGACGATGCCACCGACCCGTTCGTGCGCGAGCGTGTCGAAGGTCATTTCACTGGCTCGGCGTGGGTGGTTAGCGCCGACGGCACACGCACCTTGCTGACCCATCACCGCAAGCTGCAGCGTTGGCTGCAGCTGGGCGGGCACGCCGATGGCGACCGCGATCTGGCGCAGGTGGCATTACGTGAAGCGGAGGAGGAATCCGGACTCGTCGGCTTGCGGCTGGCCGACGGAGAGTTGTTCGATCTGGACCGTCACTGGATTCCGGCGCGCGGGGATGTGGCGGGGCATTGGCACTTCGATGCGCGCTACGTGGTGCTGGCCGGTGCGGACGAGGCGTTCAAGGTCAGCGAAGAATCGCTGGCGCTGGCCTGGCGCCCGATCGCCGAGCTGCTTGCCGATCCCGAGCTCGATCCATCGCTGCGGCGGATGGCGGAAAAGTGGCTGGCGAGCCGGGCGTGGTGATTCAGGATTCGGGATTGGCAGAAGCGGTGGGCCGGCGCCCATCCACCTAGCGGGCCATGTCTGCTCCCACAGCGTGGTTGGACCGATGAACCCACCGGCTGCGGCGAACCGCTGTTACCAATGCCGAATCCCGATTCCCAAATCCCGCTCAATACAGGACCCGCGTCCGCAAGGTGCCGGTGATCTGTCCCAGCTCGTCCTTCAGCACGCCGGCAAGCTCCTCGCTGGCGCTGACATCGATGACCACATAGCCCACCTTGGGGTCGGTGCGCAGGAACTGGCCGTCGATGTTGACGTTATGGCGCGAGAACAATTCGTTGATCTGCGACAGCACGCCCGGCACGTTGCGATGGATGTGCAACAACCGCAGGCTTTCAGCGTGCTCGGGCAGGGTGACCTCCGGAAAGTTCACTGCCGACAAGGTGCTGCCATTGTCGCTATAGCGCACCAGTTTGGCGGCGACCTCGATCCCGATGTTGTCCTGCGCCTCCAGCGTGCTGCCGCCCACGTGCGGGGTCAGGATCACATTGTCGTGCGCGGTGAGCGGCGATTCGAACGCATCGCCATTGCCCTTGGGCTCGATTGGAAAGACATCCACCGCCGCGCCGCCGATGTGGCCGGAGGTGAGCGCCGCATCCAGCGCGTCGATGTCGATGACGGTGCCACGCGAGGCGTTGATGAGATGCGCCCCGGGTTTCATGCGGGCGATTTCAGGCGCGCCGATCATGTCCTTGGTCGACGGGGTTTCCGGCACGTGCAAGGTGACCACGTCCGAGCGCGCCAGCAGGTCGTCCAGGTCGATGGCCGCGCGTGCGTTGCCCAACGACAGCTTGGTTTCGATATCGTGGAAGATCACCTGCATGCCCAGCGCTTCGGCCAGCACGCCGACCTGGGTGCCGATATGCCCGTAGCCGACGATGCCCAGCACCTTGCCGCGCGTTTCGTGGCTGCCGGCGGCCGACTTGGACCAGCCGCCGCGATGGCATTGCGCGTTCTTCTGCGGAATGCCACGCAGCAACAGGATCGCTTCGGCGATGACCAGTTCGGCCACGCTGCGGGTATTGGAGTAGGGCGCGTTGAACACCGGGATGCCGGCCAGCTCGGCCGCGTCCAGGTCCACCTGGTTGGTACCGATGCAGAAGCAGCCGACTGCGATCAGGCGCTTGGCATGCGCCAGCACCTCGGCGCTCAGCTGGGTGCGTGAGCGGATGCCCACAATGTGTGCGTCGGCGATGCGGGCGATCAACTCGTCTTCCGGCAGCGATTTGGCGTGCAGTTCGATCTGCGAGTAGCCGGCGGCGCGGAACACGTCCACGGCGGTCGGGCTGATGCCTTCCAGCAACAGCACGCGGATGTCCTGCTTGGGAAACGAGGTTTTCTTCGGCGACATGGGGGAACGCAATGCAGCAATCGGGCCGGCAACTATGCCAGATGGGGTGCGCGATTGGGTGGGCGCGATGTGGTGTTCGCACCGGCGAAGCCCTTGCGGCGCAACGGTTTCAGCTGAATCCAACGCTGCGTCGGCCGTGAGTGCGCCGGCTGGACGATGCAGGCCGGCGCTGGCACGCTGTGCGGTTCCTACCGCAGCGCCGCGTGCCATGACCGATCCCCGCCTCCTTTCGTTGCAACAGGCCGTGCCTGCGTTGCGTGTGAAGACCGACCCGGCCGACCTGGAGC
The DNA here is from genome assembly GCF_017746015.1 of Xanthomonas sp. A1809. NCBI lineage: Bacteria > Pseudomonadati > Pseudomonadota > Gammaproteobacteria > Lysobacterales > Lysobacteraceae > Xanthomonas > Xanthomonas sp. A1809. The sequence goes on from NZ_JAGHWZ010000002.1 coordinate 31,910, forward strand.
ATTACGGGCGCGACTGGACACGCCGCTGGACGCCGAACCCACTCGCGATCGCCTTGCCGGGCTCGGTGGAGGAAGTGCAGGCGGTCGTGCGTTGGGCAAATGCGCAAGGCGTGGCGGTGGTGCCGTCGGGCGGGCGCACGGGCTTGTCCGGCGGCGCAGTGGCGGCCAACGGCGAATTGGTGTTGAGCCTGGAGCGTTTGAACAAACCGCTGGATTTCAACGCAGTGGATCGCACGCTCACCGTGCAGGCCGGCATGCCGCTGGAAGCGGTGCACAACGCCGCGCGCGAGCATGGGCTGGTGTACCCCGTAGATTTTGCGGCGCGCGGTTCGTGTTCGATCGGCGGCAATATCGCCACCAATGCCGGCGGCATCCGGGTGATCCGCTACGGCAATACGCGCGAATGGGTGGCCGGGTTGAAGGTGGTCACCGGTGGCGGCGAGTTGCTGGAACTCAACAACGCGCTGGTCAAAAATTCCAGCGGCTACGACTTCCGCCATCTGATGATCGGCTCCGAAGGCACGCTCGGCATCGTGGTCGAAGCCACGCTGCGGCTGACCGACCCGCCGCCGCCCAGCAACGTGATGTTGCTTGCGTTGCCCTCGTTCGAAGTGCTGATGCAGGTGTTTGCCGCGTTTCGCGCGCAGTTGCGCCTGGAGGCGTTCGAATTTTTCACCGATCGCGCGCTGGAACATGTGCTTGCGCATGGCGCGCAGGCGCCGTTCGCTGAGGTTCACCCGTATTACGTGGTCACCGAATTCGCCGCAGGCGATGAGGCGCAGGAGGCGGCTGCGATGGCGGCCTTCGAGACCTGCATGGAGCAGGGCTGGGTCAGCGATGGCGTGATCAGCCAGAGCGATGCACAGGCCGCGCAACTGTGGCGCCTGCGCGAGGGCATCACCGAAGCGCTGGCGCGCTACACGCCGTACAAGAACGACGTGTCGGTGCGCATCTCGGCGATGCCGGCGTTCCTGGCCGAAACCCAGGCGTTGCTGCACGATGCGTATCCGCATTTCGATGTGGTGTGGTTCGGCCATATCGGCGATGGCAACCTGCACATCAACGTGCTCAAGCCCGATGGCACCAGCCAGGTCGATTTCGTTGCGGCCTGCGATCAGGTCACCAAGTTGCTGGCGCAGGCCCTGCAGCGTTTCGACGGCAGCATTTCCGCCGAACACGGCATCGGCCTGGTCAAGAAGGCCTATCTGTGGAGCACGCGCTCTGCCGAGGAAATCGCCCTCATGCGCGGCATCAAACATGTGCTCGATCCTCATCTTTTGCTGAATCCCGGCAAGCTGTTCGAGATGCATGACGCACCTGCCAACACGCCCGCCGGTTAGTCTTCCCGCACCTTCACACGGAATCGATCAGCCCATGATGCGCTCCCTCGTGTTCTGCGCTTTGACGCTGCTGCCGCTGGCAGCGTTCGCATCCAGCCTGGCCGGGACGTCGGCAGGTGCCTCGTCGGCTGGCTCGTCCAATTCGTCCGGCAGCAGCTCCGGCGACGACAAGGTGGTGGCCGACGCCCGCGAAGATGCGGCCGGTTTTGTTGCCAGCGATGGCGTCATCCGTGGTGCGCGTCTGGAAGCGGCGTTGCTGCAGTTGCGTAGCCGTAGCGACGCTGCGCGGCTGGCCAGCGACCTGGAGCTGGCGCAGTCCATTCTGGCCCGGTGAGTCTGCGCCGGCGGTGCGGCTGGCTGCTGCTGGCCGCCTTGGTCGCACCGCAGGCGCAGGCCGAATTGTTGGTCGAGGTGGTTCGCTCGGACTTGCCTGCGGCGGAGATCGAAGCAAGCAACGCGCTGGTGCAGTTGGTCGCACGGCGATTGCCGCAGGGCTGGACGCAGCGGATGGCCGCCCCGATCCAGCTGCAATGGCGCACCGATCTGCCGGCGCAGGTACACGGCCGTGCAATCGGCAATCGCATCCTGCTCGATCGCGCGCTGCTGCAGGCGTGGAGCGCGCAATCCGACGACGCACGTTCCGATCAAAACGCAGCTGCCACGCGCGCGGCGATGGCAGCGCTCATACACGAACTTGCGCATGTGTTCGATCGCGGCGCACGCAGCGCGTGGTCGCGCGATCGGCGCCTGCGCGACCTTGCCGGCTGGCAGGTGCGGCCGTGGCGGGTGGGGCGCAGCGACAATCGGTTCAGCGACCGCAGCCCGGACGAATACGAACGCCGCAGCCCGGCCGAGTTCGTTGCGGTCAATTTCGAGCATTACGTGCTGGACGCCGACTACACCTGCCGGCGCCCTGCGCTGGCGGCCTGGTTTGCGCAACGCATCGGTCCGCCGCAGGGTGTTACGCCCTGCGAGACCGCGCTGCCGTACCTGCAGGCCGACAACGACGCCGGTGCGATGTCGTTGCTGACGCTGGATCCGGCTCGCGTGTACGCGGTGGACTATCTGCTTGCCGAGGGTAACGAGCAGCCGATGAGCCGCTGGGGCCATAGCATGTTGCGCCTGGTGATCTGCGCACCCGGCCGTGCGCCGGGCCCCGCATGCCGGTTGGATCTGCAATACCACCGCGTGCTGTCGTTCCGCGCGTTCGTGGGCGATGTGCAGATTTCCAGCTGGCGCGGGCTCACGGGTTCGTACCCGTCGCGGCTGTTCGTGCTGCCGTTGAACCAGGTCGTGGACGAATACACCAAGGTGGAATTGCGCGCCCTGTCGTCGGTGCCGCTGGCCCTGACGCCCGACGAGGTCGCGGCCCTGCTCGAGCGCGCCGCGCAGGTGCATTGGAGTTACGACGGGCGCTATTACTTCATCGGCAACAACTGCGCGGTGGAAACCTACAAGTTGCTGCATGACGGGGTGCCGCGTCTGGCTGCAGCGAACTTGTCCTCGATCACGCCGCGCGGTCTGCGGCAACGATTGCAGCGTGCCGGCATCGCCGATCTGCAGGTGCTGGACGACCCTGCACAAGCCATCCGCCAGGGCTATTACTTCGAATCGGCGGCGGCGCATTACCAGGCCATGTTCGACGTCCTTCGGCGTGGCATCGCAGTGCCGCAAACAACCGTCGCGCAGTGGCTGGACGCCGCGCCCGAGGTGCGCGCGCAATGGTTCGATCGCGGTGGTCTGCGCGAAACTGCAGCGGCATTGTTGCTGGAACAGGCAGCCCTGCGTCGAGAGGAATTGCTGGCGCGCGATGCGCTCAAGCGCCTGTTGCAACCGGGCATGGGCGCGCGCGACGCGGTGCAGGGACAGCTGCAAGCGCTGTTCGCGCGCCAGGCGCAACTCAGTCATCCGGCGGTGCTGTTGGGCAGCGCGGGGTATGGCTTGCCACAAGCGGACGAGCAGCAACAGCTGAGCGCGCGCGTGGCGCAGGAAAGCGCGGTGTTGGTCGATGGCTGGAAACAGCTGCAGCTGGCTGGACGCCAGCAATTGCCAGCCAACGTGCGCACGGGATTGCAGCAGGGCGAAGCGAATGTGGAGCGTTTGCGCGCGCGCCTGCGCGTGCTTGCGCGCGGTGATGCCGCCGCCGACAAAGCGCACTCGGAGGTGCGCATCCCTATGCAGGTGCAATAGCACGCGTGCCGGCCCCTCTCCCGCTGGGAGAGGGTTGGGGTGAGGGCAGGGGCAGCCCGGATTCTCCGAATTGCCTCGCCCTCATCGAGCGGGCGGCGCGCCACCCTCTCTTGGCGAGAACGGAACGGCTGCAGTCTTCAGCCGTGAGTTGTGGCGACGCTGCCACTAGCAGGAGTAATCCACCTCACTGGCACGCAGCTGTCAGATCAGCCGATGCATCTCAGCCGGCCGGTTGCAGATCCGCTTGCTTGGAATACTGGCGCAGCCATTGGCTGACATGCGCATCCTTGCGGTACTGCCGCATCAACCTGGCCAGGCGTTCCGGTGCCGGCGTGCAGAACTGTGCCACGGCGACTTCGATTTCGTGCCGGCGGTCGGCGTCATACGGCTCTTCGCCGGCGAAGTGCTCGCAGGTGTCGTAGTCGTCGACCAGTTTGCGCACATCCTCCGGCATGCCGCACAGGCCTGCCGGATGCTGCAGCCATTCGTCTTCCACCTTGGGATCGGTGCAGGCCACCGGCGCAGGCGTTGCGGCCTGCGTCGGTGTTTGTTGCACGCTGCAGGCCGCCAGCACACCCACGGCCACGACAACAGCAACGCGACGCATCAGTCGGCGCGACCGGCAAATTCGCCCGTGGTGGTGTTGACCAGCACGCGTTCGCCATTGGTAATGTACTCGGGCACCATGATTTCCATGCCGGTGTTGAGCTTGGCCGGCTTGGGCCGCTTGGTGGCGGTGCCGCCCTTCAATTCCGGCGGAGTCTCTACCACTTCCAGCGTCACCGTCTGCGGCAGTTGTACGGCCACCGGCTGGTCGTCGATCACTTGCACATAGATGCCGGTCAGACCATCGGTGATGTAGCCGGCGTCGGTGCCGATCACGTCCGCATCCAGCGTGTACGGGGTGAAGTCTTCGTCGTCCATGAACACGAACGCTTCGCCATCCTTGTACGAGAACGTGGACTGCCGGCGCAGCAGCTCCACTTCCGGCAGGTTGTCGTCGGCATCGAAGCTGGCGTCGGTTTTCACCCCGCCCGGCACGCTGTACATGATGAAACGAAAGCGCACATTGCCGCCGCGGCCCTGCGGCGAGCTGCGTTCGATGTCGCGGATCTGGTAAATGCCGCCGTTGTATTCGACGACGTTGCCTTTCTTGATGTCGTTGGCTTTCATGGGAATCGGGAGTAGGGAATGGGAAATCGAAAAAGCCGGGGCCGGGGTGCTGAGAGCAGGGCGCCGTTACGATTCCCCATTCCCGATTCCCCAATCCCCGCTACTTGGGTACCAACCGCACGCCGCCGTCCAGGCGAATCACTTCGCCGTTGAGGTAGCGGTTGCGCAGGATGAAGGCGACGGTGTCGGCGTATTCGTCGGGCTGGCCCAGACGCGAGGGGAACGGGATGGAGGCGGCCAGCGATTGCTGCACGGCCTCGGGCATGCCGTCGACCATCGGGGTCCAGAACACGCCCGGCGCGATCGTCATCACGCGGATACCGAAGCGCGCCAGTTCGCGTGCCATCGGCAAGGTCATGCCGACCACGCCGCCTTTGCTTGCCGCATACGCTGCCTGGCCGATCTGGCCCTCGAATGCCGCCACCGAGGCGGTATTGACGATCACGCCGCGCTCGCCGTCATCGCCGGCGGTGTTGTGTTGCATGACATCGGCAGCGGCCTTGGCCACGTTGAAGCTGCCGACCAGATTCACCAGCACGGTGTTGCGGAAGGTGGCCAACGGCATCGGCGCTTCCTTGCCCAGCACGCGACCGGCGCCCAGGATGCCGGCGCAATTCACCACCAGGTTGAGCCCGCCCAGCGCCTGTGCAGCCTGCGCCACATTGGCGGCCACCTGCGCTTCGTCGGTGACATCGGTGGCGAAGTAATGCGCGTTGCCGGCACCGAGCAGCGCCAGCGCCGACTCGGCCTTGTCGGCGTTGACATCGAACAACGCGACCTTGCCGCCGTCGACCACCAGACGCTGTGCGACCGCCAGGCCGAGGCCGGAAACGCCGCCGGTGACGATGGCAAGAACAGAAGAGGGCTGCATGCGGTGGTTCCCTAAAATAGCGTTGGTGGCCGGTGTTGGCGGCAAACGAACGATCGGCGGAGCGGTCGGCAATTCTAGCCCAAGCCCCTGCGTGATCGCGGTGGTCGGTGATGCACGATTGCGCGGGCAGGAAAACCTCAGCCGGCGGCAGCCAACGCCTTGCCGACCTTGCTGCCGGTGTCGCGACCGAGCAGCTGCGCCAGCCAGCGGCCGGTGCGGGCCAGGGCAGGCAGGTCGATGCCGGTGGGCATGCCCAGCCCCTGCAACAGGTACACCACGTCTTCGCTGGCGACGTTGCCGCTGGCGCCCCTGGCATACGGGCAGCCGCCCGCACCGGACACGGCCGCATCGATCACGCGTACGCCTTGCTCCAGGCATGCGGCGATATTGGCCAGCGCCTGCCCATAGGTATCGTGGAAATGCACCGCCAACGCCTGCATCGGCACCGCCTGCGCCACCGCGGCCAGCATCTGACGCGCCTTGACCGGCGTGCCTACGCCAATGGTGTCGCCCAGCGAGATTTCATAGCAGCCGAGTGCGTGCAGACGTTGCGCCACATCGACCACATCGGCCACCGGCACTTCGCCCTGGTACGGGCAGCCCAGCACGGTGGAGACGTAGCCGCGCACGCGCACACCATCGAGCGCGGCCTGCTGCAGGATCGGCCGAAAGCGTTCGATCGATTCGTCGATGCCGGCGTTGGTATTGGTGCGATTAAACGCCTCCGACGCCGCGGTGAAGACCGCCACTTCCTGCGCCCCGGCCGCGCGTGCGCGTTCGTAGCCCTGCAGGTTGGGCACCAGCACCGGATATGCGATGCCCGGCACCTGCGCGATGCCGGCAAACACCTCGGCGGCGTCGGCCAGCTGCGGTACCCAGCGCGGGCTGACGAAGCTGGTTGCTTCGATCGTGCGCAGCCCGGTGGCCGAGAGTTGATCGATCAACGCGATCTTGTCGGCAGTGGCGATCGGCTGCGCTTCGTTTTGCAGGCCATCGCGTGGGCCAACTTCGACAATGCGGACGAAGTCGCTCATGCGCTCACATCGCGGCGCGCATGACGTCGTGCAGGCATCGCCGCAACCGCGTGCGGGGTGGCGGCCGAATGCGCGGACAAGGAAACCAGGGACATCGGAAAGAGACTCATGCGGGGAGGTGGCAGACCGCTTCGCAATTGTGGCCATCGGGATCGAGCACGAAGGCGCTGTAATAGTGTGGGTGGTAATGCGGGCGCAGCCCGGGCGCGCCGTGATCGCGGCCACCGGCGGCCAGCGCAGCACGATGAAACGCATCCACGCTGTGGCGGTCGCTCGCCGTCAGCGCGACATGGGTGGTGCCCGGCGCCTGCGCGTGGGAGCCCAGCCAGAGAAACGGGCGCTCGGTGCCGAAGCCGGCATGCGCGCGGCCGCCGGTTTGCGCGGCCGTCAGTTCCACCAGCAGCGTAATGCCCAGGGGCGCCAGCGCGGCCCGGTAGAACGCGGTGCTGGTTTGCAGGTCGCTGCAGGCCAGGCCGATATGGTCGATCGCGCTCACGCCATGCTCTCCGGCATCCACGCGGCGCTGCGCTTGTCCAGAAACGCACCCAGGCCTTCCTGGCCTTCGGGCGACACGCGCAGACGGGCAATCAAGGCCGCATTGGCGGCATCGATGGCATCGCGGTCGGCAGTTGGCAGCACCGAGCGCACCAGCGCCTTGGCGCTGCTGGTGGCCAGCGGCGCCGCTGCCAGCAACAGGCGAACCTGGCGTTCCACTGCGATATCCAGCTGGTCGGCGGCCACCAGCTGGTGCAGCAGACCCAGCAACTGCGCGGTGCCGGCATCGAAGATCTCGGCGGTTGCGAACCAGCGCCGCGCCTGGCGCGCGCCGATCGCTGCAACCACATAGGGCGAAATGACCGCCGGCAGCAGGCCGAGCTTGCTTTCGGTCAGGCCGAAGCGCGCCTCGGTACAACCGATGGCGATATCGCAACACGCCACCAGGCCGACACCGCCGCCGAAAGCAGCGCCGTTGACGCGCGCGATGGTGGGCTTGGGCAGTTCATCCAGGGTGCGCATCAGCTGCGCCAGCGCCAGTGCGTCGGCGGCGTTCTCGGCTTCGCTGGCGCTGGCCATGCCGCGCATCCAGTTCAGGTCTGCGCCGGCCGAAAAGGCCGCGCCATCACCGGTCAGCACGACGACGCGGACCTGCGACGCCCGGCCCGCCTCGCGTAATGCATCGGTCAACGCCGCGATCAGCGTCGCATCGAAGGCGTTATGTACTGCGGGCCGATGCAATCGCAAGGTGCGGACCGCTCCGTGGTCTTCGACGATCAAGCCGGTGTCCTGCATTGCGTACGTCCATGAATGGGATGCGAACCATGATAGCGGGCCGGGTCGCCGGAGCCATGACGCGGTGCGTCGATGCTAGAATTGAGAACCATTCCTAACAATCAGGCCGTCTTTGTGACGCTGTCCGACATGCCTTTGCATCGCGCCGCCATCGTGGACTCCGTGGAGGATCGTCTCCCCAACGACACGATCGCCCGGCGCTTGCGGGAGTTGGGGTTTGTCGCGGGCGAGGAAGTCACGGTGCTGGCCACCGGGCCGGTCGGCCGCGAACCGTTGTTGGTGCAGGTGGGCTATACGCGTTTTGCCCTGCGGCGCAGCGAGGCTGCGCGCGTGCAGGTGCGCCATGCGGGAGGATCGGCATGAGCGCGGCCACCGTTCCGCTGCGTCTGGCGCTGGTTGGCAACCCCAACAGCGGCAAGACCGCACTGTTCAACCAGCTGACCGGCAGCCGGCAGAAAGTGGCCAATTACACCGGCGTCACCGTCGAGCGTAAGGAAGGCCACTTCCGCGCACCGTCCGGGCGCGACTTTGCGGTGCTGGATCTGCCCGGCGCCTACAGCCTGCAACCGGCGAGCCTGGACGAGGCGATCACCCGCGACCTGTGCCGTGGCTTTTATCCGGGCGAGCCGGCGCCGGACGTGCTGGTCTATGTGATGGATGCGACCAATCTGCGCCTGCATCTGCGCTTTGCGTTGGAACTGCGCGAGCTCGGCCGGCCGATGATCGTGGCGCTGAACATGATGGATGCCGCACAGCGACGCGGCATTGTCATCGACCTGCCGGCGCTGGAGCAGGCGCTCGGCGTGCCGGTGGTCGAAACGGTGGCGGTGCGGCGCGGTGGTGCCAAGGTGCTGGTCGAGCGGCTCGACGCGCAGGCGGCACGCCTGACGGCGCCCGCCGCCAATCCGCCGGCCGACGGTAATTATCACGCGCTGGTGCGGCAGATCCTGGGCGCAGCGGTGACCATGCCCACCCGCACCTCGCGCGTGGACGATGCGCTGGACCGCTGGCTGCTGCATCCGATCTGGGGCCTGGTCACGCTGGCGGTGGTGATGTTCATGATCTTCCAGGCGGTCTATGCCTGGGCTGCGCCGGTCATGGACCTGATCGACGGCGGCACCGCCGCCTTGGGCGAGTGGGTCGGCGCGACGTTGCCGGAAGGTCCGCTCAACAGCTTGCTCAAGGATGGCGTCATCGCCGGGCTGGGCGGGGTGATCGTGTTCCTGCCGCAGATCCTGATCCTGTTCGCCTTCATCCTGGCCTTGGAAGAATCCGGCTACCTGCCGCGTGCGGCGTTTCTGCTCGATCGCATGATGTCGGTGGCCGGTTTGTCGGGGCGCTCGTTCATTCCGCTGTTGTCGAGTTTTGCCTGTGCGGTGCCGGGCATCATGTCCACGCGCAGCATCCAGGACCCGCGCGACCGGCTCGCCACCATCATGGTCGCGCCGCTGATGACGTGTTCGGCGCGGTTGCCGGTGTATGCGTTGTTGATCGGCGCCTTCATTCCGCAGAAGACCGTGTGGGGCATCTTCAACCAGCAGGGACTGGTGCTGTTCGGTCTGTACGCTGCGGCCATCGTCAGTGCGCTGCTGGTCTCGTGGACGATGAAGAAATGGCGGCGCGACAAGAGCGAGCACCCGTTGATGCTGGAGCTGCCGTCCTACCGCGTGCCGCAGGTACGCGACTTGGCGCTGGGGCTGTGGGAGCGCGCCTGGATCTTCCTCAAGCGCGTGGGCGGCATCATCCTGGCGCTGACCATCCTGCTGTGGTTCCTGCTGTCGTTTCCCGAGGCGCCGGCCAATGCCACCTTGCCGGCAATCGACTACAGCTTCGCCGGTCGTATCGGCCACGCAATGGCAGTGTTCTTCGCACCGCTGGGCTTCAACTGGCAGATCTGCATCGCATTGATTCCCGGCCTGGCCGCACGCGAAGTGGCGGTGGCCTCGCTGGCCACGGTGTACGCGTTGTCTGCTGCCGACGACGACGCGGCAGCGCAGGCGTTGTCGCCGTTGATCAGCGACGGGTGGTCGCTGGCTACCGCGCTGTCGCTGCTGGTCTGGTACATCTACGCACCGATGTGCATCTCCACGCTGGCCACGATCAAGCGCGAAACCAACTCGTGGAAGCAGATGACCATCAGCGCGGTGTACCTGTTCGCGCTGGCCTACCTGGCGTCGCTGGTGACCTACCAGCTGGCCGTGCTGCTGGGGGCCGGCTGAGATGACGCTTTCGCTTACGCTGCAATACCTGGTGATCGCCATCGCAGTGCTGGTCAGCCTGTGGGTGGTGATGAAGAAACAGTTTCCCGGTGTGCTGCGTCGCCTGCGTGGCGCGCTCGCGCTTGGGCTGCTGCGCAGCGGGCGGCCGGCATGGGTGCAGGCACTGGGGCGTCGCGTAGCACCGCCTGCCGCCCAAAACGTCTCCGCCTGCGGTGGTTGCGACAGCTGCGGCCCGACACCGCCCCGCAGCCATTGACCCCCGTCGTCTGGTCTACACTTGCGCGGCCGCAGGACGCGGCCAGACAAGGGGGCGGTGATGCGTTTGCTGGTGTTGTTGGCGGTGCTGGCCGCCGTTGCGGGTCTCTATAACTATGGCGGCAACGCGCTCGACGAGAAGCAGGTGCGCGATTTCTATGCCGCGCACGACAAGGCGATGTTGAGCCAGGACGGCGAGGCGCTCTGCGCAATGACCGCGCCGGAATTCGAAATGGTGGTGCTGTACCGCATGGATTCCCATCAGCAGCGGCAGACCGCCAACCGCGAGAAATATTGCAAATCCAACGGCGAATGGGCGCAGGTGCTGCGGCAGATGAGCCACGTGGCCGATCCGGAAGAGCTGATCGACTACAAACAGTCCATCACCAAGATCGATATCGCCGCAGACGAACATTCGGCGATGGTCGAAACGCGTGCCACGCTCGGTCTGCCGGGCGTGCGCATGACCTTTCGCACACGCGACAAGGTGATCCGCAAGCGCTGGAAGACGCTCATCGCCCACAGCGAAGGCACGGCCTGGGTCGGCCCGGCGTATCAATAAGCGCAGCTGACCAAGCGACTGCGCTTGCCCCAGCGGCGCGGTCGTCGCTGGATGCGGCCTGTGCGATGCGGACAGGGCAGCTGCAATGCGCGCTCCACGGTTGGCTGGCGATTGCCGGCGACGTGCTGCCGGTCTCCCGGCTCCGTGCCGGGCCAGGCGAGCGGCCAGCGCTCCGTCGCTGCACTGCACAGCGCCGCAACCACTGGCGTTCGCTATGCTTGCGCCATGACGACTTCCTTCCAGATCTCCCGACGTGCGCAGGCGCTGACCAGTTCGGCGATTCGCGAAATCCTCAAGGTGACCGAACGGCCGGAGGTCATTTCCTTCGCTGGCGGCCTGCCGTCGCCGGCCACCTTTCCGGTGGAGCGCATGCGCGCTGCCAGCGACAAGGTGCTGCGCGACGCCCCGCAGGCGGCCTTGCAATACGGCCCAACCGAAGGTTATGCGCCGCTGCGCGAATGGGTGGCCGCGCGGCTGAGTCGCGATGGCGCCAGCATCCGGCCCAGCCAGGTGCTGATCACCACCGGCTCGCAACAAGGCCTGGACCTGCTCGGCAAGGTCTTCATCGACGAAGGCAGCAAGGTGTTGGTGGAAACGCCGAGCTACCTGGGCGCGCTGCAGGCGTTTTCGTTGTTCCAGCCCGCCTTCGTTGGCATGCCCTCGGACGAGGACGGTGTGGTGGTGGATGCGCTGGATCCGGCGCTGCTGGCCGATGCGCGCTTTCTGTACTGCCTGCCGAATTTTCAGAATCCCACCGGCCGGCGCTTGCCGCTGGCGCGTCGCCAGGCCTTGGTGGCGCGTGCTGCCGAGACAGGCGTGCCGATTGTCGAAGACGACCCGTACGGCGAGCTGTACTACAGCGGGCAGCCGTTGCCGAGTCTGTTGTCGATGAACCCCGAAGGCGTCATCTACATGGGCTCCTTTTCCAAGGTGCTCGCGCCCGGCCTGCGGCTGGGCTACGTGGTGGCGCCCGAAGCGGTGTTGGGCAAGCTGATCCAGGCCAAGCAGGCGGCCGATCTGCATACCCCATCGTTTACCCAGCGCGTGGTGTACCAGACACTGCAGGACGATTTTCTCCAGACCCATATTCCGCAGATCCGTGCGCTGTACGCGCGCCAGTGCAGCCTGATGCTGGAGGCGCTGGACCGGCACTTCCCGTCGCAGGTGCAGTGGAATCGCCCGGAGGGCGGCATGTTCTTGTGGGTGACCTTGCCGCCAGGGTTGGATGGGACCGCGTTGCTGGCGCGGGCCATCGCACGCAATGTCGCGTTCGTACCCGGCGCGCCGTTTTTCGCCACCTTGCCGCAGACCAATACGCTGCGTCTGTCGTTCGTCACCGTACCGGGCGAGAAGATCGATGCCGGCATCCAGGTGCTGGGCGAGTTGCTGCGCGAGGCGCTGGCCGAATTGCCAGGGCTGGGTGCGTGACGATGGCGACCGCAGAGCAGGGTGCGCCGATCGCGATCAGGATCGACCACGTCGCCATCGGCAGCGCGCGCGACTTCACTCGACCTGGCAGCCGCAGTGCGATCGACAAACGTCCGCTGCAGGGAGCGGTGCAGGTCGGCCTCGAAGGCCTGGAGGGCGACGAGCAGGGCGACCGGCGCGTGCATGGCGGGCCGGACAAGGCCATCCATCATTACCCGCGCGATCACTACGCCGCCTGGCGCGACGAACTTGGTCCGCACGTGCTGCTGGAGGCGGCAGGTGCCTTCGGCGAAAACCTCAGCAGTGTGGGCGTGACCGAAGCCGATGTCTGTCTTGGCGATCGCTTCACCTTGGGCACGGCGGTGGTGGAGGTGTCGCAGTTGCGACAGCCGTGCTGGAAGCTGTCGGACCGTTTTGGTGTGCGCGAGCTGGCGCGCCGTGTACAGGAAACCGGCCGAACCGGTTGGTATTACCGCGTGCTGCAGCCGGGCAGCGTCGCGGCCGGCGACCTGCTGACCCTGCAGGCGCGGCCGCATCCGGATTGGCCGCTGTCGCGTCTTCAGCAGGTGCTGTACGCCCGTCAGGTCGATGTTGCAGCTGTCACCGCGGTATTGCAGCTGCCGCTTGTGCCGTCCTGGCGCACGCTTTTCGAACGCCGCCTGCAGCGTAGCGAAGTGGAAAGCTGGAGCAAGCGGCTGGAAGGTGTCGGCGATTAGAGCGCGTTATGCACGTTGGGATGGGGTGCGTCGGCCGCCAGCGGCACGGAGCAAATGCGGAGCGGCGCCGGCTTGGCTGGCGCCAACGCAAGCCGCGCGGCGCGCGCTCCGTGCCGCTGGCGGCCAACCCTCCGGGAAGCGCCCTCTGACGCGCCGATGCCGCGTTGCGCGCCTTGCCCAGGAGGCCAGCCTTGGTAAGGCGCACGCCTTCTTAACGCGCCACGGGACGCTTCGCGCTCACCGCAAGGCGCATAAAACGCTCTAAGCGCGGCTGACAAAGCTGCTGCGCAGTGTCAGGCGGATGTGGTCGCTGCGTCCTTGGCTAATGCAGCACGTCACGCGCTTGCGCCGCGCAGTCCACGCCCGCGTGACGATGGCGCGCTACGTTGCGATAGCCACGCGTAGAGCGGCCGACATCACCGCTTACATGGTTGGGTGCGTGCCGGGTGCGGAGTCGGCAAAGTCCGGTTGCATTCCCGCGGCTCGCTACTTCTCAGCACCCATCCAGGAGCCGTTCGCCAGGCCTCGTCGCCCGCCCCGAAGGCGACCGGTCGCCTCACCACGCAATGCCGCATCGTGCGCAATGCGGCGCCGCGGTGACGACTCGCTAATCGCAAATCCCCAATCCCGGCTATCGTGTACCACCCCCATCGCCAAACCAGCCGCCGCCATGACAACCTCTGCTGTGAAAGTTCTGATCCACGGGGCCTCCGGGCGGATGGGCAAGGCGTTGCTGCGATTGGCCGCCGAAGACCAGACCTTGCAGGTGGTTGGCGCCGTGGTGGGCCGCTCGCCCTCCCAGCGCGTGGTCGATGGGGTGCCGTTCTTCGCTGCCAGCGAACTCGGCGGCGCGCCTGCGTTCGATGTGGCCATCGATTTCAGTCTGCCGCAGGGCTTCGCACCGATCCTGGCGTTGTGCGCACAGCGCGGCAAGCCGTTAGTGTCCGGTACTACCGGGCTCGACGAGGCGCAGCGTGCGGCCTTGCGCGATGCCGCCCAGCAGATCCCGCTGGTGTGGGCCTCCAACTTCAGTCTCGGCGTTGCGGTGCTGACAGAGCTGGTGGAGCGCGCGGCCGGCACCTTGCCGGGTTGGGACTGCGACATCCTCGAAGCGCATCACGTGCACAAGCAGGACGCGCCCTCCGGCACCGCGTTGACGCTGGGCGAAGCGGCGACCGGCAGCGGCGCGCAGCCGCGCTATGTCAGCTTGCGTGCCGGCGACATCGTCGGCGAACACACAGTGCAGTTCACCGGGCTGGGCGAGCGGGTCGAACTGGTACATCGCGCAACCAACCGCGACATCTTCGCGCGCGGTGCCCTGCATGCGGCCAAGCGGCTGATCGGCAAGCCGGCAGGCAGCTACCGCGTGCGCGATCTGGTGCTGTAAGCACGCCTGCAGCCATGCATGAACGGTAGCCGCACGCCGCGGCCTATTCATGCCTCGGCATTGCTGCCGCGACTGCATCCGGTGCTCTTCAGACTGGCATGGCGGGGCAGTTGCCTTTACAATTCTCGCTTGCCCGAACCAGCGTCGGACCGGTCCCCAGCACCGCGTCCGCGCTTTGCTGCAACCGGAATTTGGCCGGGAGCGCATCGGAGTCCCAGGCAGCCAGAGCGAGACCCCCACGTGACCCAACCCGCAATCCTTGTCCTCGAAGACGGCACCGTGTTCGAGGGCGAATCCGTAGGCGCCAACGGGCTTTCCGTCGGTGAAGTGGTGTTCAACACCGCCATGACCGGCTACCAGGAAGTCCTGACCGATCCCTCCTACGCCCGCCAGATGGTCACGCTGACCTATCCGCATATCGGCAACACGGGCTTCACCGATCAGGACGACGAAGCCCGCAAGATCTGGGCGGCCGGCCTGATCGTGCGCGATGTGCCGCGCCGCCCCAGCAACTGGCGCAGCCAGGTGGCCTTGCCGGAATGGCTGCAGGCCCGCGGTGTAGTCGCCATCTCCGGCATCGACACCCGCAAGCTGACCCGCCTGCTGCGGCAGAAGGGCGCCCAGAACGGTGCGCTGATGGCGGGCGAGATCGACGTCGAAAAAGCACTGGAAGCGGCGCGCAAATTCCCCGGCCTGAAAGGCATGGATCTGGCCAAGGTGGTCTCGACCGAGAAGACCTACCTGTGGACCGAGGGCCAGCTGGATCTGGATGCCAACGCCTTCGTCAGCGTGCCGGCCAAATACAAGGTCGTGGCCTACGACTACGGCGTGAAGCTCAACATCCTGCGCATGCTGGCCGAGCGCGGCTGCGACGTCACGGTGGTGCCGGCGCGCACGCCGGTGGCAGAGGTACTGGCGCTGCAACCCGATGGCGTGTTCCTGTCCAATGGCCCGGGCGACCCGGAGCCGTGCGACTACGCGATCGATGCGATCAAGGAATTGATCGCGCAGAAGGTGCCGACCTTCGGCATCTGCCTGGGCCATCAGTTGCTGGCGCTGGCCGCCGGCGCCAAGACGCTGAAGATGACCACCGGCCATCACGGCGCCAACCACCCGGTGCAGGATCTGGACGGCGGCCGGGTGATGATCACCTCGCAGAACCACGGTTTTGCGGTGGATGAAAGCACCTTGCCGGCCAATGTGCGGGTGACCCATCGGTCGTTGTTCGATGGCACCAACCAGGGCATCGCGCTCACCGACGCACCGGCGTTCTCGTTCCAGGGCCATCCGGAAGCCTCGCCGGGACCGCGCGATGTGGGGCCGTTGTTCGATCGGTTCGTGGATCTGATGGCGGCACGCGCCTGATGAAAACGGGGCTGGCCTCGCTGCCGCGCACACGCCATTGGCGGGTGTTTGCGTTGGCGATGCTGGCGCTGTCCGCGTATCCGGCCTTCGTGTTGGTTGCGGTGTATTCGCAGTGGCTGGGTTCAGGCCTCCCCGGCGGGCGCAACGGCCCGGCCGATGCCTACCGACACAGTCTTGCGAGCGCCATCGTCGCCTACAGCTTGTCCCCGCGTTGCGTGGATTGGGTGACTGCCGTGATGGAACGCGGTGGCGTTGGCACGCCGAGCCGCGCGATGGATGCGCATAACAACGGGATTGGCGCGCGCATCGGCGCCGCCGCTCCCAGCTGGGCCGCGATGCAGCGAGAGGTTCGCGCCGCGGTCGACCATGGCGCGATCAATGCCCGATCGCCCGACCAAATTACCTGGCTCGCCGCTACGGCGTGGCAGGACCGACTTTACTGAGGACCCCCATGCCAAAGCGCACCGACCTTAAAACCATCCTCATCATCGGCGCCGGCCCGATCGTCATCGGCCAGGCCTGCGAGTTCGACTACTCCGGCGCGCAGGCGTGCAAGGCGCTGCGCGACGAGGGTTACCGCGTGGTGCTCGTCAACAGCAATCCGGCCACCATCATGACCGACCCGAACATGGCAGACGCCGTGTATATCGAGCCGATCAACTGGCAGACGGTCGAAAAGATCATCGCCAAGGAAAAGCCCGATGCCCTGCTGCCGACCATGGGCGGGCAGACCGCGCTGAACTGCGCGCTGGACCTGGCCGACCACGGCGTGCTGGAGAAGTACAACGTCGAGCTGATCGGCGCCAAGCGCGAAGCGATCCGCATGGCCGAAGACCGCGAGCTGTTCCGCGTGGCGATGGGCGAGATCGGGCTGGATTGCCCGACGGCGGCGGTTGCCCACACGCTGGAAGAAGCGCTGGAGATCCAGACCCGCGTCGGTTACCCGACCATCATCCGCCCCAGCTTCACCCTGGGCGGTAGCGGCGGCGGCATCGCCTACAACCGCGAAGAGCTGATCGAGATCGTTGGCCGCGGCCTGGAACTGTCGCCGACCACCGAAGTGCTGGTGGAAGAATCGGTGCTGGGTTGGAAAGAATTCGAGATGGAAGTGGTGCGCGACACCGCCGACAACTGCATCATCGTCTGCGCCATCGAAAACCTGGACCCGATGGGCGTGCACACCGGCGACTCGATCACCGTGGCGCCGGCGCAGACGCTCACCGACAAGGAATACCAGCGCCTGCGCGATGCCTCGATCGCGGTGCTGCGCAAGATCGGCGTGGATACCGGCGGCTCGAACGTGCAGTTCGGCATCAGCCCGACCACCGGCCGCGTGGTCGTCATCGAAATGAACCCGCGTGTGTCGCGTTCCTCGGCGCTGGCCTCCAAGGCCACTGGTTTTCCGATCGCCAAGGTCGCCGCCAAGCTGGCAGTGGGCTACACGCTGGACGAATTGAAGAACGAGATCACTGGTGGTCTGACCCCGGCCTCGTTCGAGCCGTCGATCGACTACGTGGTCACCAAGATTCCGCGCTTTGCGTTCGAAAAATTCCCGCAGGCCGATGCGCGCCTGACCACGCAGATGAAGTCGGTGGGCGAGGTGATGGCGATGGGCCGCACCTTCCAGGAATCGCTGCAGAAAGCGCTGCGTGGCCTGGAAACCGGCAAGATCGGCCTGGATCCGACCGGCCTGGACCTGAGCAGCGAAGACGACATCGCCACGCTCAAGCGCGAGCTCAAGGCACCGGGCCCGGAGCGTTTGTTCTACGTGGCCGATGCGTTCCGTGCCGGCATGACGGTGGCCGATGTGTATGCGCTGTCGTTCATCGACCCCTGGTTCCTGGACCAGATCGAAGAAATCATCAGCCACGAACAGCAGCTGGCCGACGACGGCATGGCGGCGCTGGATGCACCGCGCCTGCGCATGCTCAAGCGTGCCGGGTTCTCCGATGCGCGCATGGCGCAGCTGATCGGCAGCAACGAAGAATCGGTGCGCACGTTGCGCCGCGCGCTGAAGGTGCGGCCGGTCTACAAGCGCGTGGATTCGTGCGCTGCCGAATTCGGCACCAGCACGGCCTATCTGTACTCGACCTACGAGGACGAATGCGAGGCGCTGCCGACCGATCGCGACAAGATCATGATCCTGGGCGGTGGCCCCAACCGCATCGGCCAGGGCATCGAGTTCGATTACTGCTGCGTGCACGCGGCACTGGCGCTGCGCGATGATGGTTTCGAAACCATCATGGTCAACTGCAATCCGGAAACCGTCTCCACCGATTACGACACCTCCGACCGCCTGTACTTCGAGCCGCTGACGCTGGAAGACGTGCTGGAAATCGTCGAGCTGGAAAAACCCAAGGGCGTGATCGTGCAGTACGGCGGCCAGACTCCGCTGAAGCTGGCGCGTGCGCTGGAAGCCAACGGCGTGCCGGTGATCGGTACTTCGCCGGACTCGATCGACCTGGCCGAAGACCGCGAGCGTTTCCAGCAGTTGGTCGACAAGCTCGGCCTGAAGCAGCCGCCAAACCGCATCGCCCGCAATGCCGAAGAAGCCTTGGTGCTGGCACGCGAAATCGGCTACCCGCTGGTGGTGCGCCCGAGCTACGTGCTGGGCGGCCGTGCGATGGAAATCGTCTACGGCGAGTCCGACCTGGCGCGCTACGTGCGCGATGCGGTCAAGGTCTCCAACGATTCGCCGGTGCTTCTGGACCGCTTCCTGGACAATGCGGTGGAAGTGGACGTGGACATCATTGCCGACAAGGACGGCAACGTGCTGATCGGCGGGGTGATGGAACACATCGAGGAGGCCGGCGTGCATTCGGGCGATTCGTCGTGCTCGCTGCCGCCATATTCGCTCTCGCCGCAGACCCAGGCCGAGCTGCGTCGCCAGGTGGTGATGCTGGCCGAAGGCTTGAACGTGGTCGGCCTGATGAACACCCAGTTCGCGGTGCAGGTCAACGAAGCGGGCGACGACATCGTGTACCTGCTGGAAGTGAACCCGCGTGCCTCGCGCACGGTGCCGTTCGTGTCCAAGGCGATCGGCATGCCGCTGGCCAAGATCGCTGCACGTTGCATGGCCGGCAAGACGCTGGCCGAGCAGGGCGCCACCAAGGAAATCGTGCCGGACTATTACTCGGTGAAGGAAGCGATCTTCCCGTTCGCCAAGTTCCAGGGTGTGGACCCGATCCTCGGGCCGGAGATGCGCTCCACCGGCGAGGTGATGGGCGTGGGCCGCAGCTTCAGCGCCGCGTTCGCACGCGCGCAGGAAGCCGGTGGCATCAAGGCGCCGCCGGTCGGCAAGGCCTTCGTCTCGGTGCGCGACCCGGACAAGCAGCGCGTGCTGCCGGTGGCGCAGGCGCTGGTGGAGCGTGGCTTCACGCTGGTGGCCACGCGCGGTACCGGTGCGTGGCTGCAGCAGAACGGGCTGAGCTGCGAAATCGTCAACAAGGTGGCCGAAGGCCGCCCGCACATCGTCGATTCGATCAAGAACGGCGAGATCGTCTACATCGTCAACACCACCGAAGGTCGCGCCGCCATTTCGGATTCGTTCTCGATCCGCCGCGAAGCGCTGCAGCATCGCGTGACCTATTCGACCACTGTCGCCGGCGCCAAGGCGCTGGTGCAATCGCTGGAATTCCGCGGCACCGGCCCTGTGTGGTCGCTGCAGGAACTGCACAAGGAGCTGGAAGCATGAGAGCACCCATGACATCGAAGGGCGCGCAGCGCCTGCGCGAAGAGCTGGAGCATTTGAAGTCGGTCAAGCGCCCCGAGGTGATCAATGCGATCGCCGAAGCGCGTGCGCACGGCGACCTGAAGGAAAATGCCGAATACCACGCCGCGCGCGAGCAGCAGAGCTTCATCGAAGGCCGCATCAAGCAGCTAGAAAGCGAGCTTTCGCATGCCGAAATCATCGATATCACCAAGTTGTCGGCCGGCACCAAAATCGTGTTTGGCGCCACGGTGACGCTGGCCGATACCGAAACCGACGAAGAGAAGCGCTACCAGATCGTTGGTGATCTGGAGGCGGACATCAAGATGGGCCTGATCGCGATCTCCTCGCCGCTGGCGCGCGCGCTGATCGGCAAGCTGGAAGGCGATTCGGTGACCATCGATGCGCCGGCCGGCCAGCGCGAGTACGAAGTCGTCAGCGTCGCCTACCTGGACTGACCGGCATCACTGCGCGATGACCACCGCCACGCTGCTGCTGCCGGAAAAACGCCGTCTGCCCGGAACCCTGGGCGACACGGCAGTGGCGCGTGCGCTTGCGCGCGCCGACGGACACAGCGCCGATGCCGGCGAAGTGGCGCAATTGCAGCGCCATTTCAGCCTGACCCCGGCGCACTGGCCAGTGGCGGCGTTGACGCGCCAGCTGGATGCCGGCGATGCCGCCGGCGCCACCTGGGTGCGCGCGGATCCGGCCTATGTGGTGCCGGACATGCAGGGTGCGCGGCTGATGGGCTACGGCGAGGCGCTCGGCCCCACCGCCGACGATCTGGCGGTGCTCTTGCCCATCCTCAAGCCGATGTTCGGCGATGCTGGCTTTCTGCTGGATGCGCCCACGCCCTCGCGTTGGTATCTGCGCCTGTCGCCGGATGCGAAGTTGCCGGACTTCGCACCGCCGGATGTCGCCATTGGCGACGACTTGTTCGAGCACCTGCCGGCCGGCGACAGCGGGCGCCGCTGGCGGGCCCTGCTGACCGAAGCGCAGGTGCTGCTGCATCAACATCCCTGGAATGAAGGTCGCGTCGCCAGCGGCAAGCCGGCCATCAATTCGCTGTGGTTCTGGGGTGGCGGCGTCCTGCCGCACGCGGTGAGTTCGCCGCATCGCCAGGTGCGCAGTCGCGAATCGCTGCTGCGCGCGCTGGCGCTGGCGGCAGGTGCCGATGCGCAGGGCGAACAACGCGTCGATGCGCTGGTGGATCTGCGTCATCTGCGTTCGCTGCAGCAGTTCAGCGACGATGCGGTGGCGCCGCTGCTGGCGGCGATGGCGCGCGGCGAACTGGATCGGCTGGTGCTGGACTTCCAGGACGGCGAAAGCGTAGCGCTCACGCATGCGCAGCGCTGGCGTTTCTGGCGCAAGCCGCGGGTGCAGCTGGCGCAATGACGTCGCCTCCGCGGATCGTCCGGCGCCCCTCCGGGCAGGCCGGCAGCTGGCCCGATACCATGTTGCCGCTGCTGCGTCGCATCTATGCAGCGCGTGGCGTCACCGATGCGCAAGGCGCGCAGCCGCGACTGGGCCAGTTGTTGTCGCCGGAATTGCTGCACAACAGCGGCGTGGCCGCCGAGCTACTGGCCGATGCGATCGCGCAGCAACGGCGCATTCTGGTGGTGGGCGATTTCGACTGCGATGGCGCCACCGCCTGCGCCGTAGGTGTGCGCGGCCTGCGCATGCTCGGTGCGCTGGATGTGCACCACGCCGTGCCCAATCGCATGGTGCACGGCTATGGCCTGTCGCCTGCGTTGGTCGACGAACTGGCGGCGTTGCAGCCGGATGTGCTGGTCACCGTCGATCACGGCATCGCCTGTCACGCCGGCGTGGCCGCAGCCAAGGCGCGCGGCTGGACGGTGCTGGTCACCGACCACCACCTGCCGGGCGAGATGCTGCCGCCGGCCGATGCGATCGTCGACCCGAACCTGGCCGAAGACACCTTTCCCAGCAAGACCCTGGCCGGGGTCGGGGTGATCTTCTATGTGTTGCTCGCATTGCGCAGCGTGTTGCGCAAACGCGGCGCCTTCGCCGGGCGCGCCGAGCCGGATTTGTCGGTGCTGCTGGATCTGGTCGCAGTCGGTACCGTTGCCGATCTGGTACCGCTGGACACCAATAACCGTGCGCTGGTGTCGGCCGGATTGCGTCGCCTGCGTGAGGGCAAGGGCTGCATCGGGTTGCGGGCCTTGATCGATGCCAGCGGCCGCGATGTGGCGCGGTTGAGCGCCAGCGATATCGGGTTTGCGCTCGGGCCGCGCCTCAATGCCGCCGGTCGGCTCGAGGACATGGCGCTGGGCATCGAACTGTTGCTCAGTGAAGACTGGAGCCAGGCCCGCGAGATCGCCGGCACGCTGGAAGAGATCAACGCCGAGCGCCGCGCGGTGCAGCAGTTGATGACCGACGATGCCGAGCACGCCGTCACCAAGGTGGTGCTGGATGGCGATGGTGCATTGCCGATCGCCGCATGCCTGTTCGATGCCGAATGGCACCCGGGCGTGATCGGTCTGGTGGCCTCCAAACTCAAGGACCGCCTGCACCGCCCGGTGATCGCCCTGGCACCGGCCGAGCCGGGCAGCAGCCAGTTGCGTGGCTCGGCGCGTTCGATTCCCGGCCTGCATATCCGCGATGTGCTGGCGGCGGTGGACGCGCGGCATCCCGGGCTGATCCAGAAGTTCGGTGGCCATGCGATGGCGGCCGGGTTGAGTATCGACCATGCGGTATTGGCCACGTTCGAGCAGGCCTTCCTGGCGCAGGTGACGGCGATGGTGGATGCCTCGCTGCTGCATGCCCAATTGCACAGCGACGGCGAACTGGCCGCGCACGAACTCGATCACCTGCATGCCGAAGCGCTGCGCGTGGCCGGTCCGTGGGGGCAGGGCTTTCCAGAACCGCTGTTCGATGGTCAGTTCGAGGTGCTGCAGCACCGCGTACTCAAGGACCGCCACCTCAAGTTGACCCTGCGGTGCCCCGGGCGCGCCGAGCCGCTCAATGCCATCCACTTCAACGGCTGGCGCGGCAGCGACCCAGCGCGCTTGGTGCGGCTGGCGTATCGGTTGGTCGCCGACGACTACCGCGGCGGCACGGCGGTGCAGTTGATCGTGGAGCATTGCGAGCCGGTGACCGTCACTGGCTGATCTGCGATCTGATCGCCGCCCAGGTTTGTGACAGTCGCTTGGCGTCGTCTCGAACGTGCGATTGGCGAGATTGTTACGACGCGACTGCCGTAACACCGAGCCGGCGCGGCGCAGCCTGCGTGCGCCCACGCAAGCCGAACAACGGCCGCAACCAACGCACCCGCCGGATCACGTACTCATGCAGCGCCAGACAGCCGATCACCGTGGCGGCGATCACCAGGATCGGTTCCAGCCAGGCGTTCAACTGCAACGGCATCAACCAGTACAGCGCCACAATGATCAGGCTCTGATGCAGGATGTACCAGGGGAACACCGCTTCGGTGCAATACGGCAGCCAGTGGAACGGCTGGTTCAAACGCTGCTTGGCCCAGCCCAGCAAGGCCAGCAGCGCCAGCCAGGTGTAGGCCGCGCGTGGGTGTGTTCCAGGCTTTCCCATGGCAGCGCGGCCAATGCCGGCGGCAGCTGCGCGGGCTGCACGTGCATGCCCAGATAACGAATGCCCAACTCTGTGGTAATGGCCAGCACCGCAGTGACCAGGGTGAGCCAGCGCAGTTGCACGGCCAGCTGCCAGAAGCGTTCGCTGCGTGCCAACAGATAGCCCAAGAGGAACAGCGGGAACGATTCGGCATGCACGAACCAGTCGCCCACCAACGCATGGGTCGGCGGATGGCGCGGCATCACCCACATCACGCAGAACGCTTCCCACAGGATCGGCAACACCAGCAGGGCGGGCACCACCACTGCGGCGGGAAGCGGCGGTAAGGCCGGCAGCCGCACCAGCCTGGCCAGCGACACCAGCGCCATCAGGGCCACCGTGTAGGGCAGCAGGTAGGCCAGGTACCACAGGTGATTCCAGGTAATGCCGTGTTCCCAGCCATCGAAACTGCCGGCCGGCCAGGGGCGCACCTGCCAGTAGCGCAGCAGGAAGCTGCCGAAGCCGGTGGCGACCTTGCCCTTGCTCACGCCCTGGCAGTAGGCCTGCACCGCCACCACCACGAACATGCCGAACAGCAAGGGCGGCAGCAACCGCCCGCAACGACGCAACGCGAAGCGCCACGGCGCGGCTTGCGGCTGCGACAACCCGATCGCAATGCCGGAGATCATGAACAACAACGGCATGCGCCACCGGTTGAGCACGATCATCGGCCACTGCAGCCACTCGGCCGTGTGCACGCTCTTGAGGTGGAACCCCCAGTCGGACACATAGGCCATGCCCACGTGGTAGAGGATCAGCAGGGCGAAGGCGAAAACGCGCAAGGCGTCGATATCGTGGCGGCGCTCGGTCATGGTCGGTAGCTGGTGAAGAAGTGGATGCATCCTGCCCGCGGCCCCGCTCCAGCAGTGGTGTCAGGGGTGGAAAGCCCGGCCCGCAGTGACCAGTCGTGCCCACCCGGGGACGAATCGGGATGGCAGGGATGGCGGTTTCGCCTTGCCGCGCAGGCCTCTATGATCGGCAGCTGCCAACAGCGGACGTGTGCAATGCAATCGACCGGGACGCGCCCGCCAATCCTCCACGACAGCGCCAGCCGCGCTGCCACGCGCTGGGCGGTGGTGATCTGGTCGCTGGTGTTCTATCTGAGCGCGCTGGGCAACGTCTGGACCGCCTGGCTTGCCGCGCGCCGCGATGGCCAGCCCATCGTGGTGTGGCAGGTGCTGAGCTGGGAGCTGAGCAGCGCCACCGCAGTGCTGTTGCTGTTGCCGGCGGTGGTGTGGCTCTGCGCACGCTGGCCGTTGCATGCCGATGTCTGGGTGCGACGCCTGCCGGCGTATGTGATGGCGGCACTGGGCTGGTGGCTGCTGCATGTCGCTGGCATGGTGGTGCTGCGCATGCTGGTCTATGCCCTGGCCGGCGCACACTACGATTTCGGCGGCTGGCTGCAGTGGGTCTACGAGCTGTCCAAGGACCTGCGCACCTTTGCGCTGCTGGTGGCGGTGCAGCACACACTGGCCTGGTACGCACGGCGCCGTCAGGGCGAGGCGCACCTGCTCGCCGCACCTGACGAAGGCCCGCCAGTGGAGCCGCTGGATCGCCCGGAGCGTTTTCTGGTGCGCAAGCTGGGACGCGATTTCCTGGTCGCGACCGCCGATATCGAGTGGATCCAGGCCTCGGGCAACTACGTCAACCTGCATGTGCGCGGTCACGATTACCCGTTGCGCAGCACCATGGCGGCAATCGAGGCGAAGCTGGACCCGGCCGTGTTCGTGCGCATCCACCGCAGCTATCTGGTCAATCTGGGGCAGGTGCAGGCGATCGAGCCGTCCGATTCCGGCGACGCGCGCGTCCATCTGCGCGATGCCAGCGTGCTGCCGTGCAGTCGCAGTCACCTGGCAGGTCTGCGGACCCATGCCGGGCAGGGCGCTGCTGCTCCGAGACCTGACGCACTGGTGGTCTGACCCCTGCTGCGCGCCCGGGGTGACCAGCGTCTGGTCCCAACTTCGTCCCTGGCCCAGGTGCCCCCAGGTCGCAGCTGCTGCGACACCGACGCGCGACGGTGGCCATCGACGGAACCTGCGTTCGCGCGTGGCAGCCAGGCGCCTGGGGTGTGGCGGGTGTTGCAGCGCGCGCGGCCACGGTTCCACCGCGTTCCGCCGTCGCCGCCCGCTTGCTAAACTATCCCGCTTGTTTGCCGGAAGTCCGTCATGATCGAAACCAATCCGATCCGCCAGCGCATCACCGATCTCAACGATCGCGTGCTCTCGCTCAGGGGGTATCTTTGACTACGACGCCAAGAAAGAGCGTCTAGAGGAAGTCAGCCGGGAGCTCGAAAGCCCGGATGTGTGGAACGACGCCGAACGCGCGCAGGCCCTGGGCCGCGAGCGGTCGATGCTGGAAAAAACCGTGATCGGCATTGCCGATGTGCTGTCGGGCCTGGCCGATGCA
The DNA here is from genome assembly GCF_017746015.1 of Xanthomonas sp. A1809. Taxonomy (NCBI): domain Bacteria; kingdom Pseudomonadati; phylum Pseudomonadota; class Gammaproteobacteria; order Lysobacterales; family Lysobacteraceae; genus Xanthomonas; species Xanthomonas sp. A1809. The sequence continues at coordinate 57,461 of NZ_JAGHWZ010000002.1, forward strand.
GGCGACCTGCTGGAGCTGGCCGAGAGCGAACAGGACGAAGACACTGCGTTGGCGGTGATCGCCGATCTGGACAACTACCAGGCGCATGTCGAAAAGCTGGAATTCCAGCGCATGTTCTCCGGCCAGATGGACAGCGCCAACGCGTTCGTCGACATCCAGGCTGGCGCCGGCGGCACCGAGGCGCAGGACTGGGCCGAAATCCTGCTGCGCATGTATCTGCGCTGGGCCGAATCGCGCGGCTGGAAAACCGAGCTGATGGAAGTCTCCGGTGGCGAAGTGGCGGGCATCAAGTCGGCCACCGTGCGCATCGAGGGCGAATACGCCTACGGCTGGTTGAAGACCGAGATCGGCGTGCATCGGCTGGTGCGCAAATCGCCGTTCGACTCGGACAACCGCCGGCACACCAGCTTCACCTCGGTGTTCGTGTCGCCGGAAGTGGACGACAACATCGAGATCGACATCAACCCGGCCGACCTGCGTACCGACGTGTATCGCTCCTCCGGTGCCGGTGGTCAGCACGTCAACAAGACCGAATCGGCGGTGCGTATCACGCACATCCCGACCAATACCGTGGTCGCTTGCCAGACCGGTCGCAGCCAGCACCAGAATCGCGACAACGCGATGAAGATGCTGGCCGCCAAGTTGTACGAACTGGAAGTGCAGAAGCGCAACGCCGAGAAGGACGCCTTGGAAGCGACCAAGTCCGACATCGGCTGGGGCAGCCAGATCCGCAATTACGTGCTCGACCAGAGCCGCATCAAGGACCTGCGCACCGGCATCGAACGCAGCGATACGCAGAAGGTGCTCGACGGCGACCTGGACGAATTCGTCGAGGCCAGCCTGAAGGCCGGTCTGGCAGCAGGGTCCAAACGCCTGGACGCCTGACCGCCGCGCCAGGTCGCCGTTGCGACGGCATCCTGGCGCATCGCTGCAGTGCCTGTGACGCAGCGTTGCCAATGCGATGCGGCTTTCGGGTAACCCGGTGACCGCGTGCCTTCGTCACGTCATCGTTGTAAATAAGCGTGCCGGCACCGCCGGTTCCTCATTCCCCCGGGCACCCGCCCGACCCAAGCAGACCGATCCCCGCCATGACCGAGCAGACCCCCGCGCCGCAGATCCCCGCCGACGAGAACAGCCTCATCGCCGAGCGTCGCGCGAAACTGGGCGCGTTGCGCGGGCAGGGCATCGCCTACCCGAACGACTTCGTGCGCGAACACTTCGCCGGCGACCTGCAGGCAGAATTCGCCGACGCCGACACCTGGACCCCTGAAGCGCTGGAAGCCAGCGGGCGCACGGTCAGGATGGCTGGCCGCCTGATGGCCAAGCGGGTGATGGGCAAGGCCAGCTTTGCGCAGATCCAGGACGAATCCGGGCGTGTGCAGCTGTTCCTGCAGGGCAATGTGCTCGGCGATGCCTATACCGCGTTCAAGGGCTGGGATGTGGGCGACATCGTGGCGGTGGAGGGTGGGCTCACCCGCACCAAGACCGGCGAACTGTCGGTCAAGGCCGGCGCGCTGCGCCTGCTGACCAAGTCGCTGCGCCCGTTGCCGGACAAGTGGCATGGCCTGTCGGACGTGGAGCAACGTTACCGCCAGCGGTATGTCGACCTGATCGTGACGCCCGAAGCGCGCGAGGTCTTCATCAAGCGCTCCAAGATCATCCGCGCCATGCGCGCCTGGCTGGACGCGCGCCGCTTCCTGGAAGTGGAAACGCCGATGATGCATTACATCCCCGGCGGCGCCACGGCCAAGCCGTTCACCACCCACCACAATGCGCTGGACCTGGATCTGTACCTGCGCGTTGCCCCCGAGCTGTATCTCAAGCGTCTGGTGGTCGGTGGGCTGGAGCGTGTCTACGAGATCAACCGCAACTTCCGCAACGAAGGCGTGTCGACCCGGCACAACCCCGAGTTCACCATGCTCGAGCTCTACGAGGCCTATGCCACGTACCACCAGATCATGGACCTGACCGAGCAGGTGATCCGCGACACCGCACAGACGGTGCTGGGGACCACCCAGGTGAGCTGGGATGGCGCCGATATCGATCTGGCGCCGGCTTTCCGGCGCTGGCGCATGGATGAGGCCGTTCGCCACCACAATCCGGAGATCAGCGCCGCCGACTGCACCGACCGGGAGGCGCTGCTGCGCCATTGCGAGCGGCTGAAGATCCGGGTCAAGCCGTCCTACGGCTGGGGCAAGCTGCTGCTGGAGATCTTCGAAGCCACCGTCGAGCACACCCTGGTGCAGCCGACCTTCATCACCGACCACCCGGTCGAAGTGTCGCCGCTGGCGCGTTCCAGCGACACCGAGCCGGGGTACACCGACCGCTTCGAGCTGTTCATCAACGGCAAGGAGCTGGCTAACGGCTTCTCCGAGCTCAATGACCCCGAAGACCAGGCCGCACGTTTCCAGGCGCAGGTGCAGGCCAAGGACGGTGGCGACGACGAAGCGATGCATTTCGATGCCGATTACATCCGTGCGTTGGAGTACGGCATGGCGCCGACCGGCGGCCTGGGCATCGGGATCGACCGTCTGGTGATGCTGCTGACCGGCAGCACCTCGATCCGCGATGTCCTGCTGTTCCCGTATATGCGTCCGGAAGCCTGATTTTTTTGTGCCGGCGGTGTGCCGACGGCACAGATACTGCATATGCTAGGGCGGAGCCTCGAACAGCGTATCGTTCGGGGGAGTCGGCACAGGGGCCGGCGTCATCGCTTTTCCGTTCTCGAGATAGAGGAGCAACGGCTATGCAGGATGTTTTAGGGGGTCCGGGCGGCGCATTGTCGACGGATACATGGGGAAGCTGGGCGGAAAAGGCGGATCTGGGATTGAACATCGTCATTGTCGATGACCAGATGTCCGCGCGAACGATGCTGCGCCATGTCATCGAGGACATTGCGCCGGAGCTCAAGGTCTACGACTTCGGCGATCCGCTCGACGCCCTGGCCTGGTGCGAAGCCGGGCGCGTGGACCTGTTGCTGCTGGACTACCGCATGCCGGGCATGGACGGTCTGGAATTCGCGCGTCGGCTGCGCCGGCTGCCCAGCCATCGTGATATTCCGATCATCCTGATCACCATCGTGGGCGATGAGCCGATTCGTCAGGCGGCGCTGGAAGCGGGCGTGATCGACTTCCTGGTCAAGCCGATCCGTCCGCGCGAGTTGCGGGCGCGCTGCTCCAACCTGCTGCAGCTGCGCCAGCAGAGCGAAAGCGTCAAGCAACGCGCGTTGTCGCTGGAGCAGCGCCTGCTGGCCAGCATGAACGAGGTCGAAGAGCGCGAGCGCGAAACCCTGTCGCGGCTTGCGCGCGCGATCGAGTATCGCGATTCGGGCACCAGCGCGTTCCTGGAGCGCATGTCGCACGTGGCCGGCCTGATCGCCGAGCAACTGGGGCTGTCGGAAGAGGAGGTGCGCATCATCGAGATGGCCGCACCGCTGCACGACATGGGCAAGATCGCCATTCCCGATTCGGTGCTGCTCAAGCCCGGCAAGCTTACCGATGACGAAATGAGCGTGATGCGGCGCCATCCGCGCATCGGCTACGAGCTGCTCAGCGGCAGCCAGAACCGTTTCATCCAGGTCGGCGCGTTGATTGCGCTGCGTCACCACGAACGTTATGACGGCACCGGTTATCCGGATGGCCTGGTCGGTGAGGCGATTCCGCTGGAAGCGCGCATCGTCGCAGTGGCGGATGTGTTCGACGCCTTGCTGTCGCCGCGCCCGTACAAGGAGGCCTGGACCATGGACGCCGCGCTGGCCTATCTGTATGCCCAACGTGGCCGCCTGTTCGACCCGCGCTGCGTGGATGCCTTGTTGCGCGGCCGCGCGCAGTTGGAGCAGATCTGTGGCGAGTTCTCCACCGCATCGGCGCGACCCGGGGTGTGAGGTGAGGGCGGCGCTTGCCCAGCTGCGTCGGCGACTCGCACGGCGCCCCGACAGCGAGCACGGTCAGGCGGTGGTGCGCATCGTGATGCTCTGGCTGATCCTGGCCTACACGCTGGTCTGCGCCCCGCATTGGCAACTGAGCGATGGCCATCTGCAGCGATTGCTGTGCCTGGTCGCGATCGGGCACGGTGGGGCATTGCTGCTGTTTGCGTGGATCGTTGCGAAGCCGCGGCCCTCGCACCTGCGCCGGACGCTCGGCATGCTGGCGGACTATGGCCTGCTCAGTCTGGCGATGACCTGGTTCGCCGCTCCGATGGCCTGCCTGTACGTGGTGGTGATGTGGGTCACGATCGGCAATGGCTTGCGCTTTGGCAGGCATGCACTGCACACGGCGGTGGCCATGGCCGTGCTCAGTTTTGGCGCGACGCTTGCCAATGGCCCGTATTGGCAACAGCGGATCGAGCTCGGGATCGCCCTGTTGGCGGCGCTGGTGGTCATTCCTCTGTCGTTGTTGCGGCTGATGCAGGACAGTGCCGATGCCGCTGCGCGTATCGCCGCGTATGCCCATGGCGCCGATGCTGCAGGACCGCGCGGCCCACTTTCATCCCCATCGAAGCGACCGCAGGTCTGAGGCGTCTATGAAGTCTCCATTGCCATGGTTGAAGCGGCGTCTTTCGGGGCGGGCGGATTCGGAACACGCGCAGAACCTGATCCGCATCATCATCACCACGCTGTTCATTTCTTACCTGGGGTGGCGCTACCACCACACCCATGGCGATACGCTGATGGCCACCTGGTTGATCCTGGTCGGCGAGCTGGTGGTGTCGCTGGGGCTGATGGTGGCGATCCTGCTGCGGCCGCACGTGTCGCACACGCGTCGCCTGATCGGCATGGTGCTCGACTACACCTGCACCGGCGCAATCATGGCAATCCAGGGCGAACCGGCTTCGCCGCTGTATGCGGTCTGCATGTGGGTGACCATCGGCAATGGCTTGCGCTACGGCAGTCCCTATCTGCGTGCCGCCACGGCGATGGCCAGCCTGAGTTTTCTCAGCGCGATCCTGATTTCGCCTTACTGGAAGGCCAATCCCTATCTGAGCTGGGGGTTGTTGCTGGGCTTGATCGCCGTGCCGCTGTACTTCGACTCGTTGTTGCGTGCGATGACGCGCGCGGTACGCGAGGCGCGGCATGCCAACCAGGCCAAGAGCCGTTTCCTGGCCAATATGAGTCACGAATTCCGCACCCCGTTGAATGGGTTGTCGGGTATGACCGAAGTGCTGGCCACCACGCGTCTGGATGCAGAGCAGAAGGAATGCCTGAATACCATCCAGGCCTCGGCGCGCAGCCTGCTGTCGCTGGTGGAAGAAGTGCTCGATATTTCTGCGATCGAGGCGGGCAAGATCCGCATCGATCGCCGCGATTTCTCGCTGCGCGAGATGATCGGCTCGGTCAACATGATTCTGCAGCCGCAGGCCAAGACACGCGGACTGGATTACGCTACCGAGGTGGCCACTGACGTACCGGACCTGCTCAAGGGCGACACCGGCCATCTGCGCCAGGTGTTGCTCAACCTGTTGGGTAATGCGGTCAAGTTCACCGAGCACGGGCATGTGCTGCTGCGGGTCGCGCGGGTTTCCGGCAATGGTGCCGACACGATGCGGCTGCGTTTCGATGTCGAAGACAGCGGCATCGGCGTGCCGATGGACATGCGTCCGCGCCTGTTCGAGGCGTTCGAGCAGGCGGACGTGGGTTTGTCGCGCCGCTATGAAGGTACCGGCCTGGGGACCACGATCGCCAAGGGCCTGGTTGAGGCCATGGGCGGCGCGATTGGCTTTGCGCCCAATCCATCCGGCGGCAGCGTGTTCTGGTTCGAGCTACCGCTGGAGATCGGCGTATTGGAGACGGCGGCGCCGGCTCGCTCGCCGGTCGGGGCGTTGCTGGAGACTCCCGACGAGCTGGAAGCCTCCAACGTCATCGCCTTTTCCAACCCGTTCCTGCGTCACCGCGCGCGCGTGCGCAGCATGCGCATGCTGGTGGCCGACGACCATGAAGCCAATCGCATGGTGTTGCAGCGATTGCTGGAGAAGGCAGGGCATAAGGTGGCGTGCGTCAACGGCGCCGAGCAGGTGCTGGACGCGATGGCCGAGGAGGATTTCGATGCGGTGATCGTGGATCTGCATATGCCGGGCATGAGCGGCCTGGACATGCTCAAGCAGTTGCGCGTGATGCAGGCCAGCGGCATGCGCTACACCCCGGTGGTGGTGCTCAGTGCCGACGTCACGCCAGAAGCGATCCGCGCCTGCGAACAAGCTGGCGCACGCGCGTTCCTGGCCAAGCCCGTGGTGGCTGCCAAGCTGCTCGATACGCTGGCCGAACTCGCCGTCAGCACCCGTGCGCTGGCGACGCCGGCGACGGTGGTGCAGGCATCGACCAGTTTCGAAGGCGTGCTCGATGCCAGCGTGCTGGACGAACTGGCGGCGTTGGGCATGGGCGAAGAATTCGAACGTCAGTTCGTCCGGCAGTGTCTGGATGATGCGCACAACTGCGTGGGCGCGATCGAGCGCGATGGCACGCGCTCGGATTGGGAGCAATTGCGCGAAAGCGCCCACGCATTGCGCGGCGTTGCCAGCAATCTGGGGCTGGCCCAATTGGCCGGCAGTGGCGGTGAGCTGATGCGCATGGCCGATTGGCAGCTGCAGGCCGAATGGCGACAGCGGCTGTCGGCGTTGCGCGACCAATTGCAGACCGGAAAGGATGCACTCGCCGCGCGCGTACAAAGCGCCAACGACGACGAGCGCTCCCCCCGGAGTAGTGAATAGCCCGCCGACGCATCAGCCGGCGTCAAGCCCTGAGCGGCGCGATTGCGCGCGAACCAGACGGTCCATGGTGCGCAATGACTTTTCGCCCAACTGCATCGCCGTATCGACCCAGATTTCGGTGATGCGCATCATTTCCTGCAGCGGCACCGCCGTGGTCATTTCGCGCACTTGCTGCATTGCCGCCCAGGCATGCGGCGTGCGCTTGCTTTCGCGGATCACTTGTTCGACCGCCGCCACGCCCTGACCGCGCGGCACGACGCGATCGACCAGGCCCATGCCGAGCAACTCCTCGGCAGAATACAGATTGCCTTCGAGCATGATTTTTTGCGCCAGTTGCGCACTGACACGCTGGCACATGAAAGAGTAGGCGCCCATCCCCGGGAACAGGTCGAACAGCACTTCGGGCAATCCCATCATCACCCCTTCCTCGGCGACGATGGTGTGGCAGCTCAACGCCGCTTCGAATCCGCCGCCCAGGGCATTGCCCTGCACCAGGGCGATGCTGTGCGCGCGTGCGCCCAGGCCGACATGGAACGCGTGCACACCGCGTACACAGCGTTGGGCGTAATTAAGCAGTCGAGCACGGTCGCCTTCGCGAATGAGTTGACAGAACAGCGCCAGATCGCCGCCCAGGTTGAACACATCGCTGTCCGATGCCAGCACCACGTGCGGAGCCAGCACGCCGGCGTTGTTCAGGCGTTGACCAAGGTTGGTCTGATAGCCGGTAATGTCGTCGACCAGGCGCGTCGAAAAGCAGGCACGCCCCGGGTTTGTGGCCAGGTCGGCATGCATATGGATCCAGTACACGTCACGCTGCGGTTCTTCGATGATGCGTAGGGTCGAGCCGATGTTGGTGCGAATGAAGGGTTGAACTGCAGACATGGTGGTTCTCCGTGATGACCGTCCGGCCGGCCGCCTTTCGGACGGAGATGAGGTTGAACGCGTGAGCGTGCGCCGACATCGGATTCTATGCGTGCAAAAGCGAACGCCCGCAAGGCCTTGCGGCAATGCGGGCGTCAAAGAAGGCTGAACGCCTTCGGGCTGCGGTATAAGCGGTATTACGTCTTCGGCGCGTCCCGTAATTCGCGGCGCAGGATCTTGCCGACGTTGGTCTTGGGCAACTCCTTGCGGAATTCGATCACCCGCGGCTGCTTGTAGCCGGTGAGGTTAGCGCGGCAATGCGCCTTCACATCATCGGCCGTCAGGGCCGGGTCCTTCTTCACGATGACCGCCTTGACGATCTCGCCGGACTTGTCATCCGGCACGCCCACGGCGGCCACTTCCAGCACGCCGGGCATTTCGGCGATCACGTCCTCGATCTCGTTGGGGTACACGTTGAAGCCGGACACCAGGATCATGTCCTTCTTGCGATCGACGATGTAGACGAAGCCCTGTGCGTCCATGCGCGCGATGTCGCCGGTATGCAGCCAGCCTTGGGCATCCATGACCTTGGCGGTTTCATCGGGTTTCTTCCAGTAGCCCTTCATGACCTGCGGGCCCCTGATGCACAGCTCGCCGATCTCGCCCACGGGCAGTTCCGCGCCGGCGTCGTCCTTGATGCAGGCATCGGTGGACGGAATCGGCAGGCCGATCGAACCGTTGTAGTCCTTCAGGTCCATCGGGTTGATGCACGCGGCCGGCGAGGTTTCAGTCAGGCCGTAGGCTTCGACCAGGGTCAGGCCGGTGACTTTCTTCCAACGCTCGGCGACCGAACGCTGGACGGCCATGCCGCCGCCAAGGGTCATCTTGAGCGAGGAGAAATCCACCTGATCGAATCCGGGCGTATTGAGCAGCCCGTTGAACAGCGTGTTGACGCCGGTGAACGCGGTGAAGCGGGTCTTTTTCAGCTCCTTGACGAAGCCTGGCATGTCGCGCGGGTTGCTGATCAGGTGGTTGCAGCCGCCGATCTTCATGAAGACCAGGCCGTTCGCGGTCAATGCGAAGATGTGGTACAGCGGCAGCGCGGTGATCACCACTTCGTGGCCTTCTTCCAGCTTGCCGGTACCCGCCAGCCACTGGTGCGCCTGCTGCATGTTGGCGACCAGATTGCGGTGGGTCAGCATTGCGCCCTTGGCCACGCCGGTGGTGCCGCCGGTGTACTGCAGGAAAGCGATGTCGTCGGGTTCGATCTGCAGCGTCGGCACGCGGTGCTTGCGGCCCAGCGCCAGCGCCTCGCGGAAGCGAATCGCGCCATTGATGCGGTAATCGGGCACCAGCTTCTTGACGTACTTGACCACGAAGTTGAGCAGTGCCGCCTTCGGGAAGCCCAGCATGTCGCCCAGGCCGGTGGTGATGACTTGCCTGACCGGCGTGTCGGCGATGACCTGCTGCACGGTGGTGCCGAAGTTGTCGATGACCACCAGCACGGTGGCGCCGGAGTCGATCAACTGATGCTTGAGTTCGCGCGGGGTGTACAGCGGATTGACGTTGACCACGGTCAGGCCGGCACGCAGCACGCCGAAGGTCGCGATGGGGTATTGCAGGCAGTTGGGCATCATCAAGGCGACGCGGTCGCCTTTCTTCAACTGCAGCTCGCCAAGCAGGTAGGCGGCGAATTGCTCGACCAGCTGGTCCGCCTCGCGGTAGGTGATGGTCTTGCCGAAGCTATGGTACGCAGGCCGGTCGGCGAAGCGTTTCACGGAGGTGGCAAACACCTCGGCCACCGTGCGGAACTGCTCAAGATCGATTTCGGCGGCAACGCCGGCCGGATAACTTTGCAACCAAGGACGTGCCTGATTCATCTGCCCCCCTCCAGGGTGTTCTCGACGCGCCGCAGTGTGTTCCACGGCGTTACAACAGCTGGCAGCATACCGTCATGGATGGAAAAGGCGAAGCGTGATGCAGAGCAGCATTCAAGTGTCGTGGCGCCTGGCGTGGATGGGGTTTTGCATGCTGGTCTTGCTCGGGTGCACGCGTGCTGCGCCGGAACAACGTCTGCGCGCCACGCTGGAGCAGATGCATCAGGCGATCGAGGCGCGCGAGATCGGCGATGCGATGGCGCCGGTGGCCGAGGATTTTGTTGGCGAACATGGGCTGGACGCCGCCGGGTTACGGCGCTTGATGCAAGTGCAGATGCTGGGCAATCAACAGCTCGGCGTGACCATGGGGCCGGTCGATGTGGCACTGCGCGGTGATACCGCCACGGTGCGCTTCACCGCGCTGTTGACCGGCGGCAACGGGCGCTGGGTGCCCGATCAGGCGCAGACCTATCAGGTCACCACCGGCTGGCGATTGCAGGGCAGCGACTGGCAGCTGTACCACGCGCAATGGGTGCCGGCGGCGCGTTGACCGCGCAGATGCAGTGGAGCGCGGCTGCCGCTTGGTGCGGCCGGACGCATGGCGCCAGGGCATGGATGGGGGGCGTGAGGCATCTGGCCGAAGCGCGCATCGCCCGGTGACGCCGTTGCGTTGCGACAAGGTGGAAGGTGGCCCTCCGGCTGGCTGCCGTTGGCTGGGCAATGCAGCCTGTTGCCGCCTTCTTCTGCGCCAAATATCTCGGTGGTGAGATCGATGTCCGTGTGCCGGCGATGGTATCGGTCACCACCAACGGCGGGGGAGGGAATTCAGTTCGACGTCGGGATGCACGCGTCCTTTGCTCACCACCGCGTGATCGCCGTTTTTTTTGAGAGGCCGGAAACGCCACTCCCGCCGAGCGGCGGGAGTGCGTTGCATCGTTGCAGCGCAATGCGCGCTGTGGTCAGGCTGCCTTGCGTGCCGCCAGCTGCCTCAGCACATACTGCAGCAAGCCGCCGTGCTTGAAGTACTCCACTTCCTTGGGTGTCAGCAGCAGCACCTTGACCTGGAACTGCTTGACGCTGCCGTCGGACTTTTTCGCATTGACGGTGGCACGACGGCTGGCGCCATCCTGCAAGCCGGTGATGTCCAGCACTTCCGAGCCATCCAGGCCGAGCGTCTGTGCATTTTCGTTTTCCAGGAACTGCAAGGGCAGCACGCCCATGCCCACCAGATTGGAGCGGTGGATACGCTCGAAGCTTTCGGCGATCACGGCCTTGACTCCGAGCAGGTTGGTGCCCTTGGCGGCCCAGTCGCGCGAGGAGCCGGTGCCGTATTCCTTGCCGGCCAGCACCACCAGCGGCACGCCGTCGGCCTTGTACTTCATTGCGGCATCGTAGATGGCCAGCTTTTCCGGCTGGCCGCCACCGGCTGGGTAATACAGCGTGTTGCCGCCTTCTTCGCCGCCGAACATCAGGTTCTTGATGCGGATGTTGGCGAAGGTGCCGCGTACCATCACATCGTCGTTGCCGCGGCGGCTGCCGTAGCTGTTGAAGTCGGCCGGCTGCACGCCGCGTTCCTGCAGGAAGCGGCCCGCCGGCGAATCCTTCTTGATGTTGCCGGCCGGCGAAATGTGGTCGGTGGTGATCGAGTCCCCGAACAGGCCCATGATGCGTGCGCCGTGCACGTCGTCTACGTTGCCCACCTGCATGGTCATGCCGTCGAAGTAGGGCGGGTTCTTGATGTAGGTCGAGGCTTCGTCCCACGCGTAGAGCGCGCCATCGGGCGAGGCGATGGTGTTCCAGCGCGTGTCGCCCTTGAACACGTCGGCATAGTTCTGCTTGAACATCTCCGGGCCGACGGTGGCGGCGATGGTGTCGCCGATTTCCTTGTTGCTCGGCCAGATGTCGCGCAGATACACCGGCTGCCCATCGCTGCCGGTGCCCAGCGGCTCGGTGGTGAGGTCGATGTCGGTGGTGCCGGCGATGGCATAGGCCACCACCAGCGGCGGCGAGGCCAGATAATTCATCTTGACCTCGGGGTGTACGCGGCCTTCGAAGTTGCGGTTGCCCGACAGCACCGAGGTCACCACCAGCTCGTCCTTGGCAATGGCCGCAGACACGTCTTCCGGCAGCGGGCCGGAGTTGCCGATGCAGGTGGTGCAGCCGTAGCCCACCACGTAGAAGCCAAGCTTTTCCAGGTCGGTGAGCACGCCGGCCTTTTCAAGATAGTCAGTGACCACGCGCGAACCCGGCCCGAGCGAGGTCTTGACCCACGGCTGCGCCTTCAGGCCCTTGGCCGCCGCGTTACGCGCGAGCAGGCCGGCGCCCAGCATCACCGCCGGGTTGGAGGTGTTGGTGCAGGAGGTGATCGCGGCGATGACCACCGAGCCATCGCGCAGCTGCCAACCCGCACCGCTGGCGCCGGCGCTTTCTGCCTGCGACGCCTTCGCACCGACGGCGGTGCCGCCGCCACCTTCGTTCTTGAGGCGGTCTTCCTGCTTGAGATCGGCCAGCTTCTTGCTGCGCGCATCGGCGAACGGCTTGAGGCTTTCGCGGTAGTTGGACTGCATGTCTTCCAGCAGCACGCGGTCCTGCGGGCGCTTGGGGCCGGCCAGCGACGGCTTGACCTGGCCCATGTCCAGTTCCAGCGTGGCGCTGTACCGGGCGGGCGGGGTAGTGGCGTCGTGCCACAGGCCCTGCGCCTTGGCATAGGCCTCGACCAATGCAATCTGCTCCTCGCTACGGCCGGACAGGCGCAGGTAGGTCAGCGACTCCTCATCGACCGGGAAGATGCCGCAGGTGGCGCCGTATTCGGGCGCCATGTTGCCGATGGTGGCGCGGTCGGCCAGCGGCAGGTGCTGCAGGCCGTCACCATAGAACTCGACGAACTTGCCCACCACCCCGAGCTTGCGCAGCATCTGGGTGACCGTCAGCACCAGGTCGGTGGCAGTGGCGCCCTCGGGCAACTTGCCGGTGAGCTTGAAGCCCACGACCTGCGGGATCAGCATCGACGACGGCTGCCCCAGCATGGCCGCTTCCGCCTCGATGCCGCCCACGCCCCAGCCCAGCACGCCGATGCCGTTGATCATGGTGGTGTGGCTGTCGGTACCGAACACGGTGTCGGGGTAGGCGACCAGCGTGCCGTCCTTCTCGGCGCTCATCACCACGCGCGCCAGGTTTTCCAGGTTCACCTGGTGCACGATGCCGGTGTTGGGCGGCACCACCTTGAAGTTCTCGAACGCCTTCTGGCCCCAGCGCAGGAAGCCGTAGCGTTCCTGGTTGCGCTGGAATTCGATCTTGCCGTTGAGGTCGAGCGCGTCCGGCTTGCCGAATACATCGACCTGCACGGAGTGGTCGATGACCAGTTCGGAGGGAATCTGCGGGTTGATCTGGTCGGCATTGCCGCCGAGCTTGACCACCGCATCGCGCATGGCGGCCAGGTCCACCACGCAGGGCACGCCGGTGAAGTCCTGCAGTACCACGCGCGCCGGCATGAAGGCGATTTCGATATCGGGCTCGGCGGCGGGGTCCCACTTGGCAACCGCTTCGATGTGGTCCTTGCCGACGGTCACGCCGCCGTCTTCATGGCGTAGCAGGTTCTCCAGCAGGATCTTCATCGAATAGGGCAGGTGGCCGATATCGAAGCGTTCGCCCAGCTTCGGCAGGCTGTAGTACGCGTAGCGCTTGCCGTGGACCTCAAGTGAGGTGCGAGTGGAAAAGGAATCGCTCATGCATCACTCCTATGGCATCGAAGGCTTTAGGTAGGTGCCCATTCTGAGCGATTCAGTGTGTACGTACGGTGTGTCCAGACCGATCTGCCAACTTGAGTAGGGCGGTGCAAGTACGTATCATGCGTGCATACTTTCTGGAGCATGCTCATGGAAGCCACCGTTGCCGAACGCGGACAGATCACGCTGCCGAAGGCCGTGCGCGATGCCCTGGGCCTGACCAAGGGCACCACGTTGAAGATCGAGCTCGACGGCGGGCGCATCATCCTGCGCAAGGACGTCAGCGAGGCGCTGCGCAAGGTGCGCGGCAAGTTCAAGCTGGTCGACGGCCTGACCAGCACCGATGCGGCCATGCGCGTGATCCGTGGCCGCGCGCCCGGGGATCCGTTCGACCCATGATCGCCCTGGATTCCTCGGTCCTGCTGGACATCCTGATCGGCGACCCGGTCTATGGCGAAGTGTCGGAGGTCTGCATCGGCGACGCGCTGGCGCGCGACGAAGTGGTGGTCTGCGACGCGGTGGTGGCCGAGGTGCTGGCCATGCTCGACACCCAGGTCGACCTGATGGAAACCCTGGCCTCGATCGGCGTGCGCTACGAGGCCACCCAGGAAGCGGCGGCAGTGCGCGCCGGCCATATGAACAAGCGCTTTCGCGCGCGCGGCGGCAAGCGCGAGCGGGTGGTGGCCGACTTCCTGATCGGCGCCCACGCCATGCTCCAGTGCGACGGGTTGATCACCCGCGACGAGGGCTTCTTCCGCGATTACTTCAAGGGTTTGAAGATCATCGTTCCCAAACCCGCACCCTGATCCACGTTCGCGCTTTACCACCTTCACCGCTGCTTTTTTGGAGAACCCGCATGTTGGAAGCCTATCGCCACCACGTTGCAGAGCGCGCCGCGCTCGGTATCCCGCCGCTGCCGCTGACCGCGCAGCAGACCGCCGAGGTCATCGAGCTGTTGAAGGCTCCGCCGGCTGGCGAGGAAGAATTCCTGGTCGAGCTGCTCAGCCAGCGCGTGCCGGCCGGCGTCGACGACGCTGCCAAGGTCAAGGCCTCGTACCTGGCCGCGGTTGCCTTCGGCACCGAGACCACCGCGCTGATCAGCCCCACCCGCGCCACCGAGCTGCTCGGCACCATGCTGGGCGGCTACAACATCCAGCCGCTGATCGACCTGCTGGACAACGCCGAGCTGGGCGCCACCGCTGCCGAGGCGCTCAAGCACACCTTGCTGGTGTTCGATGCGTTCCACGACGTGCAGGAAAAGGCGCAAGCCGGCAACGCCCACGCCAAGGCCGTGCTGCAGAGCTGGGCCGATGCCGAGTGGTTCACCAGCAAGCCGGAAGTGCCGCAGAGCCTGACCGTGACCGTGTTCAAGGTGCCGGGCGAAACCAATACCGACGACCTGTCGCCGGCGCCGGATGCGACCACCCGTCCGGACATCCCGCTGCATGCGCTGGCCATGTTGAAGAACAAGCGCGACGGCGCGGCGTTCGAGCCGGAAGAAGACGGCAAGCGCGGCCCGATCCAGGCCATTGCCGACCTCAAGGCCAAGGGCCATCTGGTGGCCTACGTGGGCGACGTGGTCGGTACCGGTTCCTCGCGCAAGTCGGCGACCAACTCGGTGCTGTGGTGGACCGGCGAAGACATTCCGTACATCCCCAACAAGCGCTTCGGCGGCGTGTGCCTGGGCAGCAAGATCGCGCCGATCTTCTACAACACCATGGAAGATGCCGGCGCCTTGCCGATCGAGCTGGACGTCTCGCAGATGGAGCACGGCGACGTGGTCGAGCTGCGTCCGTACGACGGCAAGGCGCTGAAGGACGGACAGGTGATCGCCGAGTTCGCGATGAAGTCGGAGGTGCTGTTCGACGAAGTGCGCGCCGGCGGCCGCATTCCGCTGATCGTCGGCCGTGGCCTCACCGCCAAGGCGCGCGAATTCCTGGGCCTGCCGGCGTCGGACCTGTTCCGCCTGCCGATGGACCCGCCGGACACCGGCAAGGGCTTCTCGCTGGCGCAGAAGATGGTCGGCCGCGCCTGCGGGCTGCCGGAAGGCCAGGGCATGCGCCCGGGCACCTATTGCGAGCCGAAGATGACCTCGGTGGGTTCGCAGGACACCACCGGCCCGATGACCCGCGACGAGCTGAAGGACCTGGCCTGCCTGGGCTTCTCGGCCGACCTGGTGATGCAGTCGTTCTGCCACACCGCCGCCTATCCGAAGCCGGTGGACGTCAAGACCCACCACACCTTGCCCGAGTTCATCTCCACCCGCGGCGGCGTCTCGCTGCGTCCGGGCGACGGCGTGATCCACAGCTGGCTCAATCGCATGCTGCTGCCCGACACCGTGGGCACCGGCGGCGACTCGCACACCCGCTTCCCGATCGGCATTTCGTTCCCGGCCGGCTCCGGCCTGGTGGCCTTCGCCGCCGCCACCGGGGTGATGCCGCTGGACATGCCCGAGAGCGTGCTGGTGCGCTTCAAGGGGCAGATGCAGCCGGGCGTGACCTTGCGTGACCTGGTCAACGCGATCCCGCTGTACGCGATCAAGCAGGGCCTGCTGACCGTGGCCAAGCAGGGCAAGAAGAACATCTTCTCCGGCCGCATCCTGGAAATCGAAGGCTTGCCGAACCTGAAGGTGGAGCAGGCGTTCGAACTCTCCGACGCCTCGGCCGAGCGTTCGGCGGCCGGTTGCACCGTGCACCTGGATAAGGCGCCGATCATCGAGTACCTGACCAGCAACATCACCCTGCTGCGCTGGATGATTGCCGAGGGCTATGCCGATGCGCGCACCCTGGGCCGCCGCATCAAGAAGATGGAAGACTGGCTGGCTGACCCGCAGCTGCTGCAGCCCGATGCCGACGCCGAATACGCGGCGGTCATCGAGATCAACCTGGCCGATATCCATGAGCCGATCGTGGCCTGCCCGAACGACCCGGACGACGTGAAGACGCTGTCGGAAGTGGCCGGCGCGGCCATCGACGAAGTATTCATCGGCTCGTGCATGACCAACATCGGTCACTTCCGTGCCGCGGCCAAGCTGCTGGAAGGCAAGCGCGACATCCCGACCCGCCTGTGGGTGGCACCGCCGACCAAGATGGACGCCTCCGAGCTGACCAAGGAAGGCCATTACGGCACCTTCGGCGCGGCCGGTGCGCGCATGGAAATGCCGGGCTGCTCGCTGTGCATGGGTAACCAGGCGCAGGCACGCGAGGGCGCCACGGTGTTCTCGACCTCCACGCGTAATTTCCCGAACCGGTTGGGCCGCAACACCAACGTGTACCTGGGCTCGGCGGAACTGGCGGCAATCTGCTCGCGCCTGGGCCGCATTCCGACCAAGGACGAGTACATGGCGGATGTCGGCGTGATCAAGACCAGTGGCGATCAGATCTACCGCTACATGAACTTCGATCAGATCCAGGAATATCAGGACGTGGCAGAAACCGTCGCCGCCTGATTCTTCCGGCAGGTTTGCTGTCCCGAAATGCCCGGCACTGCCGGGCATTTCGCTTTTCGGGCAATGGTTTCGTGTAGTCGTCACGATGCCCGGCGTTAAAGCAAATACCAGCTGACTGGATTGTGGCATTGCAACAAAAATCTGAAGTGCGCAGGTCTAGAGTCCCGCCGCTCTACCACTGCCCGTTGATGCCCATGCCCACTTGCACAATCTCCGGTCAAACCCTGCATTACACGCAACATGGCCGCGGTTTCCCGGTCTTGCTCGGCCACAGCTATCTCTGGGACGCTGCGATGTGGGAGCCGCAGATCCAGGCGCTGTCGCAGCATTACCAGGTCATCGTTCCCGAGCTATGGGGACACGGGCAGTCAGGTCCGTTGCCGCACGGCACGCAGCAGATCGGCGATCTTGCCGGGCACATGCTGGCCCTGCTGGACGCACTGAAGTTGCCGCAGTGCGCGGTGGTCGGCCTGTCGGTGGGCGGCATGTGGGCCGCCGAGCTTGCCCTGATGGCGCCGGAGCGCGTGCGCAGCCTGGTGTTGATGGATACTTTCCTGGGCGCCGAGCCAGCCGCCACGCGTGCGCGCTATTTCGGCCTGCTTGATGCCATCGAGACGGCCGGGCAGGTGACGCCTGCGCTGATCGAGGCGATCGTGCCGATCTTCTTCCGCCCTGGTATCGATCTGAGCTCGGCATTGCCGGCCGCCTTCGCGCAGCGTCTGGCGGCGATGTCGGCCGAGCAGTTGCGCGCATCCATCGTGCCGCTGGGCCGGCTGATCTTCGGCCGAGCCGACCGACTGGATGCCCTGTCCGCGCTGGATCCGGCCAATACCTTCCTGCTCGGTGGCGCCGAGGACATTCCGCGCCCGCCCGAAGAGGTGTGGATGATGGCCGAGGCAATCTGTTGCGATTACGAGCTGATCCCGGACGCAGGCCATATCGCCTCGCTGGAAAACCCGGCCTTCGTCAACGCGCAGTTGCTGGGATGGCTGAAGCGGACGGTGGGTGAGACCGAGGTGGAGCTGATGCGAGTGGGATGAGGGTGAGGAGGCTCATGACTTGCCACGCCATGGCCCGCCTTTCCTGGCTGGAAGGAAGTTCGAAGCGGTGATCGTTCGGCGGTTGCGTTATGACGGTTGCGCGCCCAGCCAGGCTTCCAGTGCCTGGGCCGGTAGCGGCCGCGAGAACAGATAGCCCTGCAGCACCTCGCAACCCAGGTCGGCGAGGAACAGGCGCTGCGCTTCGTTTTCCACACCTTCGGCGACCACGTGCTTGCGCAGGTGCTCGCCGATGCGCAGCACCGAGGTGGTGAGCGCGCGTGCGTCTTCGCTGTGTTCGATATCGCGGACGAAGCTCATGTCCAGTTTGAGTTCGTCGATCGGCAGACGATGCAAGTGGCTCAGGCTGGAATAGCCAGTGCCGAAATCGTCCAGCGACAGCGAGATGCCGGCTTCGCGAATGGCGTGCAGGTTTTCCAGCACGCCCGGTTGCCCGGACAGCATCACGCTTTCGGTCAGTTCCAGGGTGAGATCGGACGGCTGCACGCCCAGTTCGGCGATCAGCTGCAGCAGGTCGGGAAGCATGCGCGGGCTTTCGAAGCCGCTCGCCGACAGATTCACCGACACGCGCGCCACCGGCACGCCACGCTGGCGCCAGTCCGCGACCTGTTCGCAAGCACGTCGCAGTACCCAAGCGTTGAGCTGCGGCATCATGCCTTGCTCTTCAGCCACCGGCAGAAACCGCGCCGGCGATACCGCGCCCAGTTGCGGATGATTCCAGCGCAGCAGCGCTTCCACGCCATACAGGGCATGCGGCGCGGCGCTGTGCATCTGCGGCTGGTAGTGCAGCTGCAATTGATCGCGGCCAATGGCCTGGCGCAGCTCGGCCTCCAAGGCCACGCGTTCCTGCGCCATGCGGTTCATGTCGGAACTGAAAAAGCGGAAGCGCCCACCGCCTTCCTTCTTGGCGCGATTCATCGCCAAGTCGGCATGGCGCAGCAGGATGTTGATGTCGTGGCCATCCTCGGGAAACATCGCCACGCCGATACTGGCCGAGGGATGCACGGTCATATGGCCAACCGGCAGCGGGCTGGCGATGCTGACCAACAAACGCTCGGCGGCGGCACTGGCCTGCTCTGCGCTGCATTGCGGCAGCGCGAGCGCGAACTCGTCGCCGGATAGCCGCGCCAGCATCGCCGTGGCGGTGATCTGGTCGTTGACGCGCAAGGCGATATCACGCAGCAGGCCATCGCCTGCGGCGTGCCCCTGGCTATCGTTGATGAGCTTGAAGCGATCGATGTTGATGAACATCAACGCGGCCGGTTCGCCGGCGTATTCGGCCTGAGTCAGTGCCTGCTCGGCACGCGCGCTGAACATGATGCGGTTGGGAAGGCCCGTGAGCGTGTCGTAGAACGCCAGTTGATGCACGCGCTGGCGGATCTGCTCGCGTTCTAGCGCCAATGTGCACAGCTGCTGGCACAAATCGGTGAGCCGCATATGCCAGGCATCGGCACGTTGCGGCTTGCGGTAATACAGCGCGAAGGTGCCGAGCACGCGCGCGCTGTTGGAGCGGATCGGCGTGCTCCAGCAGGCGCGCAGGCCCCAAGGCAAGAGCGTGTCGCGATATGCCTCGAACAATGGGTCGGTGGCGATGTCTTCCACCATCACCGCGCGACCGCGCCAGGCCGCGGTGCCGCAGGCGCCAGTGCCCGGGCCGATCTTCAAGCCGTTGACTGCGTCGGCGTATTCGGGCGGCAGGCTGGGCGCAGCCAGCGAATGCAGGCGACCTTGATTGTCCGCACTCATCACCGTGGCCAGCACATCCGGTGCGATGCGTTCGACCTCGGTGCAAATCAGCGTCATCACCTCGATCAACGGGCGTTCCTGCACCAGGGCCTCCAGCACGCGGTGCTGCAACACCTCGTGCATCTTGGTGTCGGTGATGTCGGTCAGTACCGCCACGTAATGCGAGGGAGCGTGGTTGGCGTCGTAGATCGGGTTGAAGTTCAGCGAGATCCACAGCGGCGTGCCGTCCTTGCGATAGACCAGCAGGTCGGCACGGGTGTGCTGCAAGGCATCGGCGCGATCGCGAACGCGAGCGACCTCGCTTTGGTCGCTTTGCGCGCGGGTCAGGACATCGGAGGGACGCAGACCGACCAGCTCGGCTTCGGTGTAGCCGAACATGCGCTGGAAGCCGTCGTTGGCGTACAGCAGGCGCGATTGCAGGTCGCAGATGAGAATGGCGCTGCTGCTGCCATCCAGGGCTTCGGCGAGCAGACGCGCGCGGCGTTGGTCGGGCTGTTCGCCGGCCTTGGCCATGCCGGCGGTGACCGGGCCGGGCCTGATCTGGCCCGTGCCTGGGGCGTTGGCATGGATCGGCTCAGCCGTCAGCGGGGTGCGGTCCATCGCTGCATCCACGCCAGCGCCCACCACGCTTCCCGGTGCCGGAGGAAGCGTTGGGTTGGTCGGGTGCGAGGGATGCGCGGCCATGCCGGATCAGCGCGCCTGCGCCGACAATGCGAGCAAGCGCTCGGCCACGCGGTCCAGCGGCACCACTTCCTGCGCGGCGCCAAGTTTGTACGCGGCACCGGGCATGCCCCAGACCACGCTGCTGGCTTCGTCCTGCACCAGCGTCGGCGCGCCGGCCTGCAGCATTTCCAGCAGGCCGCGTGCGCCGTCGTCGCCCATGCCGGTGAGGATGGCGCCCACCGCATTCGGGCCGG
Organism: Xanthomonas sp. A1809; assembly: GCF_017746015.1. Lineage (NCBI taxonomy): Bacteria > Pseudomonadati > Pseudomonadota > Gammaproteobacteria > Lysobacterales > Lysobacteraceae > Xanthomonas > Xanthomonas sp. A1809. The sequence goes on from NZ_JAGHWZ010000002.1 coordinate 77,795, forward strand.
CATTGGCGGCAACAGAACGAAACAGCACGTCCACTGCCGGCTTGTGGCGATTGACCGGCGGGCCATCGTCGATGCGGCAGCGCCAGCGCGCACCGTCGCGAATGATGCGCAGATGCTGGCCGCCCGGCGGCAGATACGCATGGCCAGGCAGGATGGCCTCGCCATCGGTGGCTTCGCGTACCGACATGGCCGAGTGGCGGTTGAGGCGCTCGGCGAATGCGGTGCTGAAGCTGGCAGGCAGATGCTGGGTCATCACCACCGCGGGCGCATCGGCGGGCATGTGTTCGAGCACCACGCGCAGCGCTTCGGTACCACCGGCGGAGGCGCCGATGGCGATCAAGCGGTCGGTCGTGCGAAAGCGCAGCGCGCTGCCGGCCACCGGTGCCGATTGCATATCCAGCGTGACTTTGGGCGTGCTCGGACGATTGAGTGCGCTGACCTTGGCTTTGGCGGCCATCTTGACCTTGCTGACGATCTCTTCGGCGTAGCCTTCCAGCCCGCGTGCGACGTCGATCTTGGGCTTGGACACGAAGTCCACGGCGCCCAGCGACAGGGCCTGCAAGGTGGTGTCGGCACCGCGCTCGGTCAGCGATGAAATCATCACCACCGGGGTAGGGCGCAGGCGCATCAGGTTTTCCAGAAACACCAGGCCGTCCATGCGCGGCATTTCCACATCCAGCGTGATGACGTCCGGATTGAGGCGCTTGATCTTTTCGCGCGCCAGCAACGGGTCGGCGGCCGAGCCGACCACTTCGATGCCGGCGTCGCGCGATAAAATCTCGGTGAGCATCTGACGCACGACCGCCGAATCGTCGACGATCAATACACGCACAGGGGTTTCCAGCGTCATTCGAACAACTCCACTCCACCGGTAACCGGTGCTTTGGACAGACGGGCGCGCACGGCCGATTCGGTGGCGGCGACTTCGGCTTCGTGTGCGTGCGGCAAGCGCTGCACGACGACGCGGCCAGTGGTCGCGAAGAACCACACCTTGCGCGGATGGATGCCACACAGATCTTCAGCGATGATGGGAATATGTTCGGCCTGCAGGTACTGGCGCACGAACTCGGCGTTGCGGGTGCCGACCGGGTTGCTGGTGAAGCCCTTCAGCACGTTGGCGCCACCGAAGACCTTGGCTTCGATGCGTTTGCGGTGCGCGCCGCGCTTGAGCATGTCGTTGATCAGCAACTCCATGGCATAGCTGCCGTAGCGCGTGGGCGCTCCGTCGCCGACCTGGCCTTCGGGCAACAGAAAGTGGTTCATGCCGCCGATCTTGAGCACCGGGTCGCGCAGGCAGGCTGCAACGCACGATCCCAAGGTGGTCGTCAACGCGGTGTCGTCGTCCACCACCAGGTATTGGGTGGGCAGCAGTTTGGCGGCAATGGTCTGGAACCGCGAATCGCGGTAGCGCATGACGTCGTCGACTTGCACGGCAGTACTCATGCTCAGGCTCCTGCGCGCGGAGCGCGCCGATACAGCGTGCGCCCGCACGGCTGGATCAGATCGGCCGCGTGCAGGTAGTTCTCCGAGTGCCCGGTGTAGAGCAGACCGTCCTCGCCCATGTGGCTGACCAGGCGCGACAGGATGCCGCGCTGGGTGGGCTTGTCGAAGTAGATCATCACGTTGCGGCAGAACAGTGCCGCATACGGACCGCCGACGTCGTAACGCGGTGCCAGCAGATTCAACTGGCGGTATTCGATGAGCTGGCGCAGCGCCGGAATGACCCGGCATTTGCCTTCATTGGGGCCACTGCCGCGCTGGAAGTACTTGCGCTTGATCGCTGCATCCAGCGAGGCGACACGGTCGATGGCATAGACACCGCGCGAGGCGGTTTCCAGTACCTGCGTGTCGACGTCGGTGGCGACGATGCTCACCGGCGGGGTCAGCGTGCCGAAGGCTTCGCAGGCGGTGATGGCGATGGAGTAGGGCTCCTCGCCGGTGGAGGCGGCGCACGACCAGATCTTCAACGGCGCCTGCGAGGCGCGCTTTTGCAGTTCTTCGCGCAGCTTGTCGAAATGGTGCGGCTCGCGGAAGAACGAGGTCAGGTTGGTGGTCAGCGCATTGGTGAATGCCTGCCACTCTTCTTCATCGTTGCCGGCTTCGAGCTGGTCGAGGTAGTCGCGGAACGAGCGCAGGCCGAGCACGCGCAGACGACGCGACAAGCGGCCATACACCATGTCGCGCTTGGCCGGCGCCAGTGCGATGCCGACACGCTGGTAGATCAGGTCGCAGACACGCTTGAAGTCGCGGTCGCCGAAATCAAATTCGCGTGTGTCTGAAGCGGAAGTCGTTGTCGTCATATCCATACGCGTCGTGAGCTATAACTGGATATCGGCCACGGAGCCGCGCAACTGAAGCGCCAATGCGTGGATTGGGCGCGGTTGGGCTCGCTAGCTCGTCCGATGGGGACGGCGGCTGGTGATGGGCGCACAGAGGCAAAGATGCCCCATCGGCGTGCTGCCGCAGCGTACGCGGGGATCAACGCAGGTGCCTGGCCCAAATGCACAACGCCCCGGCAGTGCCGGGGCGTTGTGGTGACAGCGGTGAATCAGAACTCTTGCCAGTTACCGTCGGCCAGTGCGGCCTGGGATTTGGCTGGCCGCGACGCGCTTGCTGCTGCGCGTGCCACCGGCTTGGCGGCGCTCTTCACTGCAACCGGGCGCGAGGCGATCGGCCGGACGCGTGCGCTTTGTGGCGCCTGCGTAGCCGAGTCGTCCAGCTTGAACACCGACACCGCTTCGGCCAGATGACCTGCCTGCTCTTCCATCGAGCGGGCGGCAGCAGTGGCTTCTTCCACCAGCGCAGCGTTTTGCTGGGTGGTTTCGTCCATCTGGGTGATGGTCTGGTTAACCTGCTCGATGCCGGACGACTGCTCCTGCGAAGCGGCAGAGATCTCGCCCATGATGTCGGTCACGCGCTGCACGCTGGCCACGATGTCGGCCATGGTGGCGCCAGCCTTGCGCACCAGTGCCGAGCCTTCGGCCACCTTGTGCACGGAGTCGTCGATCAGGCCCTTGATCTCCTTGGCCGCACCGGCCGAACGCTGTGCCAGCGTGCGCACCTCGGAGGCGACCACAGCAAAACCGCGACCCTGTTCGCCGGCACGCGCTGCTTCCACCGCTGCATTCAACGCCAGGATATTGGTCTGGAACGCGATGCCGTCGATGACGCTGATGATGTCGGCGATCTTCTTGGACGAGGCTTCGATGCCGGACATGGTGGTGACAACTTGCGACACCACTTCACCGCCTTGCGAAGCCACGCCGGTGGCGCCGATGGCAAGCTGGTTGGCCTGACGGGCGCTTTCGGCGTTCTGCTTGACGGTGGAGGTGAGCTCCTCCATGGAGGCGGCGGTTTCTTCCAGATTGGCGGCCTGCTGCTCGGTACGGTGCGACAGGTCACTGTTGCCCGAAGCGATTTCGCCAGCGGCCGAATTGATCGCAGTGGACGACATCTTGATGCGCCCGACGATGTCGGCCAGCTGCTCGGCGGTGGCATTGGCATCGTCACGCATCTGTGCGAACACGCCGCTGAACTCACCATGCATGCGCACGGTCAGGTCGCCACGCGACAGCGCGGACAGCAGGGTCGAAATCTGTTCCAGGCTGCCGGCATTGGCATCCAGCAAGCCGTTGAGCTGCTGCGCCAGCTGCAGGAAGAAACCCTGCTTGCCGTCGGTTTCCACACGCCCGCTCATGTCGCCACTGGCGGCAGCGCGCACGATGCGGGCCACTTCTTCTTCCACCTGCACTTCGATGGTGCGGTCGCGCCATTCGCAGACTTCGCCGCTGGTCTCGCCCTGTTCGTTCTTGATGGAGGTGACGGTCTGCGCCAGCACCACTTCGCCGAAACGCTCTTCGAAGCTGGTGACGCCATCGCGTTCCAGTGCGGCAATGGCCTTGCGCACGGTCGCATCCGACAAACCCAGGTAGCTGATGTGCTGGCCGATGACCTTGCTTGCGTCGAATTCGGGCGATGCCAGGCGGATGCTGCTTTCGTACTGCGCCACGATCTTCTTGAAGGCGTCGTTGGCGTAGATCATCACGCGCTCTGGATCGGTGATGAAGGTGCCGGTCGAGGACTTGTCCAGCGCGGTGCGGATGCGCAGGTTTTCGTCGGCAATCTCCTGGTCGCGTTCAATGCGTTCCTTCAGGTCGCGCTGCATGCGCTGCATGGAGCGCATCAACTCGCCCACTTCGTCCTGGCCCTGTACGTTGATCTGGCCGTCCAGCTTGCCGCCGGCAATTTCGGTGGCCGTGGTGACCGCGCCGCGCATGCTCTTGACGATGGAACGGGCGAACAGGAAGGCCAGGCCCAGGCCGCCGGCGATGCCGATCAACAGCACCACCAGGGTCAGCGTGACGGAGGTGGCGTGGACCTTTTCGGCCTTGGTCTTGGCCGCCTGCGCGAGCAGGTTATCTTCGGCAATCAAGGCAGCCAGCGAATCCTTGGCCTTGTTGTGCAGGGTACGGGTCTCGCCGACGAAGGTGTCGATGGCGTCGTCGGGCAGATTCAGCTCCATCATTTCGTCGACGCTGGCATAGGAGGCCGATGCCTTCTTCCAGTCCGCCACGAACACGTCGAACAGCTTCTTCTGTTGCGGGCTTTCGATCAGACGCGGGTAGCCCTTGATGGTGGCTTCGATCTCGCCATTGAGCTTCTTGGCGCGGACCTTGGCTTCCTGCTTGACCGAATCGCTGGCGCGCACCAGGTTCTGGTAGGCCGCATTCCGGTATTCGCCGAGCATGCCGCGCAGATCGCCCGCCTCGCGCACGCTGGACATGGTGTTGCCGGCCAGGTCGCGGGTGACATTATTGAGCGAAGCCAGGCCCGAATAGGCGATGACGCCCTGGACGAGCATGATCAGCAGCACGATGCCGAACGCCAGCATCAGCTTGGGCATCAGTTTCAGATTGTTGATCCATTGCATTGACACGATTCCCCGTAGAAGTCAGTCCGCATAGCCGCAACAGCACATCGCCACGCGCGAGGGCGTGGCGATGTGCGAGGCGATTACTTGATGGTGGCGAGCTTCAGGCTGGCCGGGGAGCTGACTTCGATTTCGGCGCGCGAACTGTCGCGCTGGATCTTGCCGAGGACGCAGACGTCTTTGCCTTCGAGCGTTTCGGGGGCGAAGCTGAACTTGCCGCGGTTGGCGCCGTCGATGCGTGCGGAGAAGGTGTGGCGCGGGAACATGCCGCCCATGTACAGGAAGGTGGGTTCGCCTTCCGAGCTCTGCGCGTACTTGGCCTTTTCGACCTTGCCGCACACCATGCCGTCCTTGCCGACGAAGCGCGTCGCCATTTCCGGCGGAATCATTTCCTGCGACTGGGCCGACAGCGTGGGAGCAACGATCACGAGAGCAGCGACGGGGAGGAGCGAGAGCAGGAACTTCATTGGGATTCTCCAGAAATCAAAAGTCGAACGGTGACCCGTTGTGTGGACGCGGGCTTCATTCAGCTATCGGCTAACCGCCGTTCAACTTGAATCCGGAAAACGTGATTGTTATCTCATTTCCATCGAGTGGTGCGTCGCGTGTCGGGAGCTTCCTGACACGCGATCGTCGTAAATGCGATCGCACAAAAGCGTTGCGGCCGCCGGAGCGGTGCAGTGGGTGCACGGCGCCACCGCATACGCTGAAAAGCGGCTACCGAACGGAGCGAATCAGCCAACAGTGGCGAGGGGCGCAGAAGCCGGAGTGCACATGTGCGACATCGGGATTCGGAGCGCCGACCACGCGCGTTCTGGCGGCCTGGCAGTCGTTTGGTAGCCGCTTGTCGTACATGGCGGCTCCTGCATTCCTCTACACCTCTCCGGCGACCGCAGGCGAGGCAACGCAGCCGTTTGAATCAGGCGGCTTCTTCCACCAGCTGCTGACCCAGCTCGGTGCTGTCCAGCAGCGTTTCGATATCCAGCAGGATCAACATGCGATCGTCCTGGGTGCCGATACCGGAGATGAAACGGGTGTCGACCGACGCACCGAATTCGGGGGTAGGACGGATCTGGTCGTCGTTGAGCGGAATCACGTCGGACACGCTGTCCACGACGATGCCGACCACGCGGTCCTCGACGTTGAGCACGATCATCACGGTGAAAGCGTCATAGCGCGCTTCTTTCAGGCGCAGCTTCAGGCGCAGGTCGATCACCGGCACGATGGTGCCGCGCAGGTTGATCACGCCCTTGATGTAGTCCGGCGCGTCGGGCAGACGCGTGACCGAATCGTAGCCGCGGATTTCCTGCACCTTCAGGATATCCACGCCGTAGTGTTCTTCGCCCAAAGCGAAGCTGAGGAATTCACCACCTGTGCCGGTGGCAGTGCTTTTATCGTTCATGGAAACTCCGGGCGTTGCGGCTAAGTGTCGGGTTGAGGCAGGACTGCGGCAGCAGAGACGGATGCGGGATGCCCTAGCAACATCGGCGGGGTAGGCGGCAACTTTAGGTGCCGGCCCCGCGTGGTACGCGAGGGTTCAGAACACGCCGCTCTTGCGCGCATTGCGCTGGCGGTCGACACGGAAAATGTAGCGCTGGATGGTTTCGTCGGCGCCGCGCGGCAGGTCGCTGAACTGCATGCCGATCCGGAAGCCTTCGCTGCCGTTGGGCAGGGCCTGCTTGTGCTGGCTGCACACGGTCAGCGGCAGCGTGATCGGGGCGGTGTCGGGCAATTGCAGGATGCAGTTGCGGTAGGTGCGTTGCAATTCGAGCAAGGGCATCCCGTCGGTGAGGGACACCGCCAGGCCGCCGCTGCTGATGTCGATCACGCGCAGCTGCAGGTTGAACTCGTTTCCCTGCGCCGCTTCCTGGCGGATGGTGCAGACGGGCGAATCGGTGATCGGCGTTTCCAGCCGGTACGATTCGCGCCGCTGCATGTGGTACATCGCGGCAGGCAGGTCGACGCGGAAGGCGACGTGGATGTCGCGCTCGATCCGTTCGGCGTTCTCCAGGCGGAAGCGGATATTCACCCGTTCCAGTTGGGCGTAGCACAGCAGGTATTTGGCGCCCTCGATGGCGCGGTTGGAGGCATCGTTATGGCTGCCGTCCAGGATCACGCAGTCGTCGTCTTCGTCCACTTCCAACACGGCGGTGGGCACGGCCATGTCGCGGCCAGCCACATGCATGGTCACGATGGCGCGTTGGTCGAGCAGCTGGCGCAGCAATCCACGGATCTGCCGCTTGTTGCGCAGCAGGTAGCGCTCGTCACCTTCGGCGAGGTGATCGGCGTCGTGGTCCAGCTCTGAGGTATCGCCTTGGGACATGGGCACAAGCACAGTAGAAGCGGGAAGGCGCCTGGCGGGTTGTCCCGGCGTCGCCTTGATATCGGCGGCAAAGCCAAATCTTTAAGGCGGCCGACCAAACTCTATGCCGATCGGTGGCCAGGCGCAGCCGCGATGGTCTGTGTGCAGCGCGTTCAGCCAAGCAAGCGTCAACGTCTGGCGCGAGGTCTTCGTTCTTCAATACGCCACCAGCGAACTATCTGGTGAGGGCACGGTGCCCTCTACGTGTTGTCGCTCGCTGCAGGATCCTTGCCCGCCCACCATCGCAGGACACGCTGCAACTACGTCCTTGTAAGCTCCTTGGCGGCATCCAAGCCGCCAAGGGTCCCGCGACGGTGGGCGGGCAAGGACCAGTCGCGTTGGTCGGTGTGCAGGGTTTCAACACCGCAACCAGCAACCCCAAGCCGCGCGAAGCGGTGTCCTAAGCACTTCAGCACCGCCACCAGAAAACTGTCTGGCGAGGTGTCCTTGCCGGTAGCCGGGCCGTTGGCGGCATGGATGCCGCCATCGAGCCGCCATGGACGGTTTTATGGCATGTCCCGCGGGCGGTGAGGGCAGCGCGCCCTCGATGCTGTGATCTGGCTGCAATGAATCGTCGTTGCCGTCTCAGCTGTAGGCATGGCGTGCGTTGGACAGCAGGGTGCTCAGGCGGTCCTGTGGCTCCAGGCGGAACACTGCCACCGCATCCACCAACTGTGCGGCCTGGTCTTCCATCGAGCGCGCGGCGGCAGTGGCTTCTTCCACCAGCGCGGCGTTCTGCTGGGTGGTTTCGTCCATCTGGGTGACGGTCTGGTTGACCTGGGTGATGCCTGCGGCCTGCTCGCGCGAAGCGCTGGTGATTTCGCCCATGATGTCGGTGACGCGCTGTACCGAGGTCACCACCTGCTGCATGGTGCTGCCGGCTTCGGAAGCCAGTGCCGCGCCGTTGCCGATGCGGGTGACCGAGTCTTCGATCAGGTGCTTGATCTCCTTGGCCGCGCCGGCCGAGCGCTGTGCCAACGTACGGACCTCCGAGGCCACCACAGCAAAGCCACGACCCTGCTCGCCGGCACGCGCCGCTTCCACCGCCGCGTTCAAGGCCAGGATATTGGTCTGGAAGGCGATGCCGTCGATCACGCTGATGATCTCGGCAATCTTTTTCGACGAGGCGTCGATATCGGCCATGGTGGTGACCACGCGGTTCACCACATCGCCGCCCTTTGCCGCCACACCGGCAGCATCCAGCACCAGGCGATTGGCCTGGTCGGCGTTGTCGGCGTTCTGCTTGACGGTGGCGGTGAGCTCTTCCATGGAGGCTGCGGTTTCTTCCAGCGCGGCCGCTTGCTGTTCGGTGCGACGCGACAGGTCGCCGTTGCCGGTGGCGATTTCGGTGGCGGCCGAATTGATCGTCAGCGACGAGTCCTTGATGCGGCGCACGATACCGGCCAACTGGTCGGCGGTGGCGTTGGCGTCGTCGCGGATGGTGGCGAAGACGCCCTGCAGCGCGCCGTCCATGCGTGCGGTCAGGTCGCCTTGCGACAGCGACGAGAGCAGGGCGGAGACGCGCGACAGACCGTCTGCGTTGTTGTCCAGCAGCGTGTTGAGCTGTTGGGCCAGCAGCAACAGGAAGCCCTGCTTGCCGCGCACGTCGATCCGCTCGCTGAGGTCGCCGGCCGCGGCGGCTTCCACCACGTGCGCGACTTCCTGTTCCACCTGCACTTCCTGGGTACGGTCGCTCCATTCGACCACATAGCCCATGCGCTCGCCGGTGGCAGCCACGACCGGGCTGACCACTTCCTGCACGATGCGGCCGCCGATTTCGACCTGTGCGGTGTGCGTACTCTTGAGTTGATCCAGCAGGCGTGCCTGCTCGGGATTGCGATGGAACTGGTCGATGCGGGTATTGCCCAGTGCAGCGGCATCGAAGTTGGGAAGATCGTGCCGCAGGACGTCCTGCATCTCCGACAGCATGCGCTGCAGCGGTCGATTGACGTAAATGATGCGGCGCTCGGCGTCGGCGATCATCACATTGGTGCTGACGTCGTCCAAGGCGGTGCGTACGCGCAGTGCTTCGCTGGCGATCAGGTGGTCGCGTTCCAGGCGCGCGCGCAGGTCATCGCGCATGGTGCGCGCGTTGAGCAGCAGGCGACCGAGTTCGTCATGCCGGTCGATGTCAATCGCGTTGTCCAGGCGGCCGGCCGCCACGTCGCCAAGCACGCGTTCCACTGCCAGCAGCGGGCGGGTGACCATCTTGCGCGCGGCAATGAACACCACCGCGATGCACAGTGCCAGCACCACCAGCGAGAACAGCAGCATGCTGCCCATCAGCGCGTCCAGCGGTCCGTCGATGGCACTGCGCGGCTGCGCGCCAATCACCGCCCACTGCCACGGCGCGTAGCGCTGTGCGGTGACTTCGAAGGCCTGGCTGGCGCCCTTGCCATCGCGCAGCTGCAGGTTGGCACTGGGCTGCTTGCCGTCCAGCACTGCCTGCAACAGGGCCTGCTGTTCGGCCGGCACCAGTGCCGCCAATGTGGCCGGGGTGCCCGGCGGAGCCGCGATGATCTGGCCCTGGTGATCGCCCGGCGCCATGTCGGCAATGACGAAATAGCCGTCCTGGCCCAGTTTGGTGGTGCTGACCTGGGCCTTGAGCGCGGCCAGGCCTTGGGTGTAGTTGCGCCCGACGAACAGCGCGCCAATGACCTCGCCGGCGGCATCGCGCAGCGGCTGGTAATGGGTCATGTACTGCTCGCCGAACAGCTGCGCCTGGCCGGTGAAGCTCTTGCCTTGCGACAGGGCGGCGTAGGCCTTGCCCTTGCGATCGAGCAGGGTGCCGATGACGCGTTCGTTCTGCTTGTTACGCAGCGAGGTGGTGATGCGCACGAAGTCGTCGCCGGTACGGGCGAAGATCGTGGCAACGCCGCCGGTCGCCTTGGCAAAGCGGTCCACGGCGTCGAAATTGAGATTCAATGCCTGCTTGCCGGCACGCAGCGAGGGGGTGTTCTGCTCGCCGATGGTGACCGTGCTGGCGCTATCGAGTTCGCGCGCGCCGGTGGGGAGCATGTCGTCGAACACGCTGCCCAGACGCTGGGTGCCTTCGCTGAGCGTGACGTCGTACATCGCCACCGACTGCTGCATCAGTCGGGTGCTGGAGCGCAGCTCGGCCTTGACCTGCGATTCGATATCGCCAGCGGACTGGCGATAGATGGTCAGGGCCAGCAGCCCCAGCGAAATGGCGATGACCAGCGTGAGCAGTGCGGAGAGCCGCGTACCGACCGAGAGGCGGTTGAAGGAATGCATGAGGAATCGACCTTGCCCGGGGGAGGGCGTTACGAATGCGTGAGCTTGGTAGCGGCCGTTTATGCTCGAAATTGATTGTTCCCGTTGAAATCAGCACAAAATTAGGCATTCCATTCAGCATTCGCTGGCTGAAAGCGGTTTCACATCGTCCACCTTGTCACCGACGATTGTAAATTTTGGGTGAAACCAAAAGTGTCCTTGAGGGAGGCGACGGGCCGCATACGGCGGGCGAAATGGCGCCTTGCGGCCGCCCGTCCGAGCAACATCCTGGGCAACCAATGCGAGGGTTGCGCAGTCGCCAGGCGGTTATGGCCGGAGCCGGAATTGGCTCACATCCTCGGTTGCTACGCACCGCTTCGCCTGAAGAGCGCTGGTGCGGTCTGTCGGTCTTACTCCGGGTGGGCAGCACAAAAAAAGGGCCGCTTCCCCTCGCAAGGGAAGCGGCCCACAAGATCTGCGGAGCGCGGATCAAAGGCTCTCGAAACGTCTGTGTTGCTGGACAACGGTGTTGCGTGAAACGCGCAGCGGCAGCTGCGACCGGTTGACGATGAGTACGGCGGCCGAATGCACCATAGCGACTAAAAACGATCCCGCTGGCGGTGCCGGTCGCCCGCCACTGCCGGCGACCGGTGGGCTCCGGCGCCGTCGCTTAAAACTCCTGCCAATTGCCATCGCCAACGGTCGACGTGGTTGCACTCACTGCCACGCGCCGCGGTGTCGCCGCGACCACGGCGGCACGTGCAGCCGGGCGCGTCGCCGGCCGCTGGTGGCTCACGGCGCTGGCGATGGCTGACAACTTGCGTGCCACCGGTGCGTTCGCATCGACCTTGAAGACCGCCACCGCTTCGGTGAGTTGCTGTGCCTGTTCTTCCATCGCGCGCGCGGCGGCAGTGGCTTCTTCCACCAGGGCAGCGTTCTGTTGGGTGGCCTCATCCATCTGCGTGACGGTGAGGTTGACCTGTTCGATGCCGGCCGACTGCTCCTGCGAGGCAGCGGAAATTTCGCCCATGATGTCGGTGACGCGCTGCACCGATGAGACGATTTCGGCCATGGTGCGGCCCGCCTGGTCCACCAGCTGCGAGCCGTCGGTGACGCGCTGCACCGAGTCGCCGATCAGGTCCTTGATCTCCTTGGCGGCGGCTGAGGAACGCTGCGCCAGCGTACGCACTTCACTGGCCACCACGGCAAAGCCGCGGCCCTGCTCGCCGGCACGTGCCGCTTCCACCGCCGCATTCAAGGCCAGGATATTGGTCTGGAACGCGATGCCGTCGATGACGGAGATGATGTCGGCGATCTTCTTCGACGAGGCCTGGATGCCCGCCATGGTGTCCACGACCTTGCCGACGACCTCGCCGCCTTGCGACGCCACGCTGGCCGCACCGATCGCCAGTTGATTGGCCTGGCGTGCGCCCTCGGCATTCTGCTTGACGGTAGAGGTGAGCTCTTCCATCGAGGCAGCGGTTTCTTCCAGGTTGGCGGCCTGCTGTTCGGTACGTTGCGACAGGTCGTTGTTGCCGGCGGCAATTTCGCTGGCAGCCGCATTGATCGAGACCGCCGAGGTCTGGATGTGCCCGACGATACCGGCCAGTTGCGTCACCGTGGCATTGGCATCGTCGCGCATCTGCGCAAACACACCCTGGAATTGGCCATCCATGCGCGCAGTGAGATCGCCCGCAGCAATGGCCTGCAACATGCCCGACAACGCTTGCAGGCTGCCATCGGCAGTGGCCATCAGCTGGTTGAGGCTCTCGACCATGATGCGGAAGTCGTACTGGAACTGCACTGCGTCGCCGCGAGCACTGAAGTCGCCGGCCGCGGCGGCCTGTGCCAGCTGCTTGATCTGCCGATTCATCGCGGCCAGGTTGTGTTTGACCTGCGCCATGGTCTCGGTGAGTTTGGCCTGTTCGCCGGGCAGGGCGTCCATGTCGTCGCTGAGGTCGCCGATCGCATAGCGGCCCATGATCTGCGCCAGGCGCGCGGTGACCTGGATGTGGCTGTCGACCAGCGCATTGGTGTCGCCGGCCATGCGGCCGTAGTCACCGGGGAACACGCCGGCATCCATGCGGAAGCTCACCTGGCCCGCATCGTGGCGCTTGGCCATGTCCAGCTGGGCGGTAATGAGGTTGCGCACCTGCGACTGCATCTTGTCCATGGCCTGCAGCAGACGCCCGGTTTCGTCGCTGGCATCGCTATGCACGGCGTTATCGAGCCTGCCCTCGGCAATCGCTTCGGCAGCGCGGGTGGCGCGGCTCAGCGGCCGGGTGAGGCTGCGGGTGATCAGCAAGCCCAGGGTGCCGCTCAGCAATACCACCATCAGCGAACCGCCCACCAGCAACTTGCGCGAATCGTCCATGGACTGCAATGCCACTTCGGCTGCTTCGGAGGCGAGCTTGTCCTGAAGGGCAATGTTCTCGCCGATCTTGTCCTGCCATTTCTGCATCGCCGGTGCGGCCTGGGTAAGCATCAGCGGCAATGCTTGATCGCTGTGGCCAGACATCACCAGGTCAACGACCTGGTTGTTCAAGTCACGCACCGGCTGCCCGAGGCGGTCGATCTCAGTACGGATGCCGATGCCCTGCGGCGAAGACGGGATGGCATACAGCGCATCGTGCGCCTTTGCGTAGTCGGCGCGCGCCTGCTTGATGGATTCGATGAATTTCAGATTGTCTTCGTTGCTGGTCGGCAACACGACATTGCGTAGCTCCGCGGCGATGACGTAGTTGGCATTCATCATGTCGTTGGAGAGGCGGATCTTGGTCATGTTCTGGTGCACCAGGGCATCCACCAGCGCACGTGCAGAGGTCAGCCCGCGATAGCCGATGAAAGCGATGAACCCGGACAGCAGGATCAGCACGGTGAAGGCGGCAGCCAGGCGCGGCCCGACATTGAAACGCAGCAGAAGAGAGTTCATGGAATCGCTCGGCTCTAAAAGGTGGAATGCGGTTGCGCTGACAGGCTGGAAAAACGCATTGCGCTCACGTTGCTTGTCGCCAAAGCAGCGTTATCGGCGCTGCCTGCAATCGATTGAGTGAGCTCGGACGCTTGATACAGCTGGTTCTCAGGAATAAACACGGCAGTCGTTCGCAACCGACTGCCGTGCGTGACGCTGCCTTTGCGATCAGAACTCCTGCCAATCGCCCAGCTCTGCGGCCGATGTGGCGTTGCCCGCAGGACTGCGACGTGGCGATGCGGCCGCCGGGGTGACGCGTGCTGCCGGGCGCGGCGCGAAGCGGGCATTGGCCGGTGCGCTGGCAATGGCCGACAACCGACGTGCCACCGGTGCATGCGCAGCCACCTTGAAGACCGCCACCGCTTCTGTCAGCTGCTGCGCCTGTTCTTCCATTGCGCGTGCGGCGGCGGTGGCTTCTTCCACCAATGCGGCGTTCTGCTGGGTGGTTTCGTCCATCTGGGTCACGGTCTGGTTGACCTGCTCGATACCCGCATACTGTTCCTGCGAAGCCGAGGAGATCTCGCCCATGATGTTGGTGACGCGCTGCACGCTGGCGACGATCTCGGCCATGGTGGTACCGGCCTGATCGACCAGGGTTGCGCCTTGCGTGACCTTTTCGACCGAGTCGTCGATCAGGTGCTTGATCTCCTTGGCAGCACCGGCCGAACGCTGCGCCAGCGTGCGCACCTCGGAGGCGACCACGGCGAAGCCGCGACCCTGTTCGCCGGCGCGCGCCGCTTCCACCGCCGCATTCAAGGCCAGGATATTGGTCTGGAATGCGATGCCGTCGATGACGCTGATGATCTCGGCGATCTTCCTGGACGAGCCCTGGATGTCGGACATGGTGGTGACCACCTTGGCCACCACATCGCCGCCTTGCGAGGCCACCGCAGCGGCGCCGATGGCGAGCTGGTTGGCCTGGCTGGCGTGCTCGGCGTTCTGCTTGACGGTGGAGGTGAGCTCTTCCATCGAGGCGGCGGTTTCTTCCAGGTTGGCGGCCTGCTGTTCGGTACGCTGCGACAGATCCTGGTTACCGGAAGCGATTTCGCCCGAGGCCAGGCCGATCGCGTCGGCTGCGATCTGGATGCGGCCGACGATGCTGGCCAGTTGTTCGGCGGTGGCATTGGCGTCGTCGCGCATCTGCGCGAACACGCCCTGGTATTGGCCACTCATGCGCGCGGTGAGGTCGCCGGCAGCGATCGACTGCAACAAGCCGGAGAGCGATTGCAGGTTGCCGTCGGCGGTGGCCATCAAGGTGTTGAGGCTTTCCACCATGATGCGGAAATCGAACTGGAACTGCTCGGCATTGCCACGCGCGGTGAAGTCGCCGTTGGCCGCAGCCTGCGCCAGCTGCTTGATTTCGGTGTTCATGGTCGACAGGTTGTGCTTGACCTGGTTCATTGCCGCGGTGATGGCCGCCTTCTCGCCGGGCAACTGCTGCATGTCTTCGGACAGGTCGCCGATGGCATAACGCTCGATCAGGTGGATGGTCTGCATCTTCACCTTGATGTGCGCGGCCACCAATTCGTTGGTGTCATTGGCCATGCGGCCGAAATCGCCCGGGAACGCGCCGGCATCCATGCGGAAGCTGATCTGGCCTTCTTCATGGCGCTTGGCCATGCCCAGCTGTGCGGCAATCAGATTGCGCAGCTGGCCCTGCATGTTGTCCATGGCATGCAACAGGCGACCGGTCTCGTCGTTGGAGTTCGCGCTGACGTCGTTGTCCAGGTTGCCTTGGGCAATGGCTTCGGCCGCGCGCGTGGCGCGCGTCAGCGGAACCACCAGGCTGCGGGTGATCAGCCATGCCAGCAAGCCGCTGATCAGCACCACCGCCAGGCCGCCACCAATCAACATGGCTCGCCCGCGGGCCATCGCCGTGGTGGCCAGCGCATTGGCTTCCTGGGCACGTTGGCGCTGCAACGCCGAATACTCCAGCAGCGCGTCCTGCCATGCCTGCGTGGCCGGTGCGGCACGCTGCAACAGCAAGGGCATCGCTTCGTCGGTTTTGCCGGCCAGGTCCAGGTCGATCACCTGCTGGTTGAGCGCGCGGGCGGCCTGATTGTTGGCATCGATCCTCTCACGTAGCGCCTGAGCTACAGGCGTTGCCGAGAAGGTGTAGAGCTTGTCGTGTGCTTCCTTGTAGATGCGGCGCTGCTCTTGGATGATCGCCACGAAGTGTTGATTTTCTTCGTCTGGCGTCGGCAATACGATGTTGCGCAGCTGCACGGCAATGACCGACACCGCGTTGTTCATTTCCTGCAGCCGCTGGACGATCACCATGTTGCGATTAGCGAGCGTATCCAGGCTTTGGCGCGCCTGCGCCAGCGTATACAGGCCAGCGACGACCAGGGCGCAGGACAGCAGGATCAGCGTGCCGAAGGCGAAGCCCAGGCGCTTGCCGACGTTGTAGCGTTGAAGAAGAGCAATCATGTTGGGATCTCGAGGGCGATGGGCAGGAAAGGGGCAGTGCGCAGGGCGGGGAGGCGTACTGGGTACGCTGGTGGCGCCGATGCGGGCATGCGTCGAACCGATCCATCGATCGTTGCGACATCAAAAGGTCGCAACGCCAGCGATTGCAGGGCAGGTACACGTGCTTGAGGTTGGTAACGGCGCCCTGTCGGTGCTGCTGAACTCGCTAGCCCGGACGCGTATGGGTTGGCGTCACCGAGGTGAGCCTGGTGTGCACAACCGCCTGGAAATGCCTGTCAAACGGGGCATTCCTGGGGCTCTGAAAGATCGCGCCTTCACTTCCTGCTCACAGGCCTGACAGCCCATCAGGCGTCTGGATCCAGGGCGGTTTGGCATGTGTGGCTTGGATCTGCGCTCGCGCAGGGCCGCTCGACGCATGCGCGCTGGCAATAGCGCTCTGCCGATCGCACTGGGCGAAGCGCGTGCGCGTTGATGATGTGCGGCCGTTGCGCCGGTGCCTGACCGATGCAGGCAGCGGGCAGTGAAAGGTGGGACGCAGGCGTGCGCGCAGCGTCCCAGGGGCCGATCGACCGCCAGGCGTTGCCTCAGGCAGCGTGGCCCAGGCGGCGATGCGCAGACCCGGCCTGCAACTGGAACACCGAGACCGCATCGCGCAATTGCTGCGCCTGTTCTTCCATCGACCGGGCGGCGGCGGTGGCTTCTTCCACCAGCGCGGCGTTCTGCTGGGTGGCCTGGTCCATCTGCGCGACGGTCTGGCCAACCTGTTCGATGCCTTGCGACTGCTGCTGCGAGGCCTCGCTGATCTCATGCATGATGGTGGTGACGTTCTGCACCGAATCGACGATGTCCTGCATGGTGCGACCGGCCTGGCCCACCAGCTGGCTGCCGTGTTCGACCCGGCTGACCGAGTCCTCGATCAGGTGCTTGATCTCTTTTGCCGCGCCGGCCGAGCGTTGCGCCAGCGTGCGCACTTCACTGGCCACCACGGCAAAGCCACGGCCTTGTTCGCCGGCGCGTGCCGCTTCCACCGCCGCGTTCAAGGCAAGGATATTGGTCTGGAAGGCGATGCCGTCGATGACGCTGATGATGTCGGCGATCTTCTTGGATGCAGTCTGGATGCCGGCCATGGTGCCCACCACCTCACCCACCACCGCACCGCCTTGCGAGGCGACCGTGGCCGCACCGACCACCAGCTGGTTCGCGCGGCGCGCATGCTCGGCGTTGTTGCGCACGGTGGAGGTGAGTTCTTCCATCGAGGCAGCGGTTTCCTCCAGATTGGCCGCTTGCTGTTCGGTGCGCTGCGACAGGTCCTGATTGCCGGTGGCAATTTCGCTGGCGGCATCGTTGATGGCATTGGTGGACTGCTGGATGCGCCCGACGATATTGGCCAGCTGGGTCACGGTGGTATTGGCGTCGTCGCGCATGCGCGCGAACACGCCATGGAAATCGCCGTGCATGCGGGCGGTGAGGTCGCCCGCCGCAATCGCCTGCAACACCGTCGAGAGCGCGTGCAGATTCGCATCGGCGGTGGCCATCAAGTGATTGAGGCTGTCCACCATCGCGCGGAAATCGTACTGGAAGCGCTGTGCGTCGCCGCGTACGCTGAAATCGCCATTGGCTGCGGCCTGCGCAAGCAGCTTGATCTGGCTGTTCATCGCCGACAGGTTGGCCTTGACGGTATCCATGGTGTCGGTGAGCACGGCCTTTTCGCCAGGCAGGCGCTCCATGTCCTGGCTCAGGTCGCCGATGGCATAGCGCGACATGATCTGCGCAAGATTCATCTTGACCGCAATGTGCGAGCCCACCAGCGCGTTGGTGTCGTGCACCATGGTGGCGTAGGCACCGGGGAAACTGTCTGCCTGCATGCGGTAGCTGATCTGGCCGGCATCGTGGCGCTGCGCCATTTCGCTTTGCGCGCTGAGCACGCGCTGCAGTTGCCCTTGCATCTGGCGCATGGTGTCGAGCAATTGACCGGTTTCGTCGCGGCCGGCGGCACTGACCTGATCGTCCAGCCGACCCTGCGCGATATTGGCGGCCACCGTCGCGGCACGGCGCACATTGCGGGTCAGGCGCGACAAGGTGTACCAGCACAGCGCGGCGATCAGCAGCGCCAGCACCGACAGGCCGGCGATCGCTTGCCACATCGCGTTGCGTGCGTCGACCAGGTGACGTTCGGATTGCCGCTGCAGCGCTTGCAGGGACACGTTGCTGAGTTCGCGCATGGTCTGGCCCAGCGCATCGAGTGCGGCATTCCACTGTGCGTCTGCCTTGGCATCGTTGCCGTCCAGGGCGGACCCCAGTGCGGCCAGTGCGGCGCTTGCCTGGGTCGCTTCGGCCTTGGCGGCATCGGCCAGCGCGGGGTCGGGCTGTTCCAACAAGCCCATCGCCTTGTCCAGCTCATGGCGGAAACGCACATGGTTTCGGTCAAGTTGATCGAGCTGCTCGCGCAGCATGGCGCGGCTGTCGCCCGCCTGCGAGGGGTCGCTGGCGGCGTCCAGACGGGTTAGCGATTCGGTGGTCTCGGGGCTGTAGATCAGCGTGGACACCACCAGGTGGTAGCTCTCGAGGTACGGGGTGTAGACCAGCTGGCTGTCGTCGCGCAATGCATCGAGCGCGGCGAAGGCCTGCTCGCTCACGGCGGCGTAGCCTTCTGCGGCGGCACCGGCAACATGGCGCTGCTGCAAGGCCAGCAATTGCTTCTGGCTGCGTTCGAAGCCGGGCATGCCGGCCGTGGTGGCGAGCAGCTGGGCGAGATCGCGCTCGGCGCGCTGCGCGGCGTCTTTGGCGGCGCTGCCGCTATCCACATGGGCTGCGTGCAGGTCGGTGATCAGGCCCAGCATTTGGCCAAGCGGCGCGTAGCTGCGCAATTCGTTGCTACTGATGGCGACGCTTTCATTGAGCTTGCCGCTATAGAGCAGCACCGGAATGACCAGCCCCACCAACGCAAGCACGCCGATGATGCCGAGTTTCCTGGCGATGGCCAGGTCGTCCCAACGGCTGGTCCAGCGGCGTGGCGAAGCGGGAATGGTCTGCGGCGACAGCGTGGGTGAGGTGGTCATTGTTGCGTCTCATGGATGTAAGCAGGCTATCGGCTAACGACGTGTACGTCTTTAACGGGTCGGCAGCGCTGCCGACCCGTCCGGTTCAGTCAGTGCTGGCGATCTGTTCAGAACTCCTGCCAGCTGCTGTCGTTGCTGGGCGCAGCGACGACGGCGCGCAGCGTGGCGGCAGGGGCGCGGCCGGCTGCCGCCGCCCTGGCCGAAAGCGCGGGCGCTGCTGCCGGGCGTCGTGAGGCTGCACGCGATGCCTGCGATGCATCACTGCTGTCGGTCTTGAAGACCGCCACGGCCTCGGTCAATCCGAGCGCCTGTTCTTCCAGCGCGCGTGCGGCGGCAGTGGCTTCTTCCACCAGCGCGGCGTTCTGCTGGGTGGTTTCGTCCATCTGGGTGACCGTCTGGTTGACCTGCTCGATGCCCGACGACTGCTCCTGCGAGGCCGCGGAGATCTCGCCCATGATGTCGGTGACGCGCTGCACGCTGGTCACGATTTCGGCCATGGTGGTGCCGGCGCTGTGCACCAGCAGCGAGCCTTCGGCCACGCGCTGCACCGAATCGTCGATCAGGCTCTTGATCTCCTTGGCCGCTGCGGTGGAGCGCTGCGCAAGCGTACGCACTTCGCTGGCCACCACGGCAAAGCCGCGGCCTTGTTCGCCGGCGCGCGCCGCCTCCACCGCGGCGTTGAGCGCCAGGATGTTGGTCTGGAACGAGATGCCATCGATGACGCTGATGATGTCGGCGATCTTCCTGGACGAAGACTCGATTCCGCTCATCGTCTCGACAACCTTGCTGGCGATCTGCCCGCCTTGCGCTGCAACGCGGGCGGCGCCGATGGCAAGCTGGTTGGCCTGGCGTGCGCTTTCGGCATTCTGCTTGACGGTGGAGGTGAGCTCTTCCATCGAGGCAGCGGTTTCTTCCAGGTTGGCGGCCTGTTGTTCGGTGCGCTGGGACAGGTCCTGGTTGCCGGCGGCGATTTCGCCGGTGGCTGCGCTGATGTTGCCGGCCGCGCCCTGGATCCGCACCACGATGCGCGTGAGCTGCTCGGTGGTGGCGTTGGCGTCGTCGCGCATCTTGGCGAATACACCGTGGAAGTTGCCGTGCATGCGGGCGGTGAGATCGCCGGCGGCGATCGACTGCAACACCGACGACAAGGTGACCAGGCTGGTGTCGCTGACCTCCATCATCGCGTTGAGGTCCTGCACCATGCGCAGGAAATCGTGCTCGAACCGCTGCGCATCGCCGCGTGCGCTGAAGTCGCCGGCCGCAGCCGCGCTGGCCAGGCGCTTGATCTCGGTATTGATCGCCAGCAGGCTGGCCTTGGCCGCATCCATCGATTCGTGCAGCACCGCGCGGCTGCCCGGCAGGCGCCGCGCATCGCGGCGCAGATCGCCGCGGGCGTATTCGTTGAGCACTTCGATGGCATCGACGATGGCGTCCAGGTGCTCGAACATCATCGTGTTGATGCCCTTGCTCAGCTCTCCGTACACGCCGGGGAAGTCCTGCGGCATGCGGTGCGTCATGTCCTTGTCGGCGTGCAGCGCGATCATCCGCGTGGTTTCGCCGGAGAAACGCTGCAACTGCGTCTGCATCCTGGCCATGGCGCTGAGCAGCCGGCCGGGCTCGTCGGTGGCGGTGGTGTACACGTCGCTGTCCAGGCGACCTTCGGCGATGGCCTCGGCGGCACGGGTGGCACGGCTCAACGGCTGGGTCAGGCTGCGGGTGATCCACCAGGCCAGCAGGCTGCTGACCAAGATCACCGCAAGGCCGCCGGCGATCAGCAATGCCCGGCCACGATCCATCGCGGTGTTTGCATCGGCATAGGCCGCCGCGCCACGGCTGCGCTGGCGTGCGGCATATGCATTGAGCGCGTCCTGCCACTGCTGGTTTGCCGGTGCGGCCTGCTGCATCAGCGCCTTGAGTGCCTGGTCGGGCTTGCCGTTCATGCCTAGGTCCAGCACCTGCTGATTGGCGACACGCGCCTTTTCGCGGGCAAGATCGATTTGCCGACGCATTGCCGCACCATTGGCGTCGGACGGCGGGATGGCGTACAGCTTGTCGTGGATGTCGCTGTAGTACTGCCGCTGCTGCTCGACGATTTTTGCGAAGCCGATGTTCTCTTCCTGCGTGGTCGGCAGCACGATGTTGCGCAGGTTGACGGCAATGTCCGCACTGGCGCTGCGCATCTCGCCGACATATTCCAGGATCGTCATGTTGCGCTTGACGATCGAATCCATGCGCCCGCGCGCTTGCGCCAAGGTCGTCAGGCCCGCGACCACCAGGCCGCAGGACAACAGGATCAGAAAGCCGAACGCTGCGGAAAGGCGGGTACCGACGTTATAGCGTTGGAGAAAGCCGATCATGAAACATACCTGCCGGGAAGGAGGAGAGGGAGGCGCTTGGAGGCAACGGCGGCGGCCTCGCGATCACGGTCGGCACCCGCTGCAAGCTAGGTCGGCCGCATGACGCCTGGCGCTGGCGCTGCTGGCGCGCGTCGGCTCCGTCCCGATTGCAGGGCAGGTAGCGGCGACCTGGTCGTATACTTGAGCTCGCTATTTAGCGTTTGTTATAGCTGGCATCGTTCACGGAAGCGGGCAGCGACGCGTGCCGATGCAAGGCCCTGCCGGGCGAGGTGCAGCAGCGATGAGCGCGCGCGAAGGGAAGGGCGCTCGACATGCACGCCGGTCGGGGCGCCAATGCCACCTTGCGGCTGATGTTCCAGTGGGTCTTTGGGGAAGGGCCGATCAGAAAGGGGCAAGTCAGCCGACGCGTGCCGGCTGCAGGCGCGTGTCGCCCTGGCGGTTCGCGCTGGCAGTCGACGCCCTCCAGGGCGCAGCAGTCTGGCCCATCGCCAGCGGCGCCCATCAATGCAATGAGGGCCCGAGCCAGCGCATGCGGGTTGCATATGCTGGCTCGGGCCCTGCGTGTTGCAACGACTGATGTGTGGAGCGGCTGCCTGGCGCACGGCATCAGTGAGCACTCCCACCGACGCCAGTGCGTGCTGATCAGAACTCCTGCCAGCTGGTGTCGACGGTCGTCGATGCAGCAACCGCGCGCGGCTTGGCGGCAGCGCTGCCGCCGATCGAGGTCAGCTTGGCGCGCACGGCCGGCGCCGCCTTGGCGACGGATGCCGTGCGGACCGTGCTGGTGGTGCCTTGCTCGGTCTTGAAGACCGCCACGGCCTCGGTCAATCCGACCGCCTGTTCTTCCAGCGAGCGCGCGGCGGCAGTGGCTTCTTCCACCAGCGCGGCGTTCTGTTGGGTGGTTTCGTCCATCTGGGTGACGGTCTGGTTGACCTGTTCGATGCCGGCCGACTGTTCCTGCGAGGCGGCAGAGATCTCGCCCATGATGTCGGTGACCCGCTGCACGCTGGTCACCAGCTCGCCCATGGTCCTGCCAGCGGTATTGACCAGCACCGAACCGGCGGCCACACGTTCGACCGAGTCGGCGATCAGGTCCTTGATCTCCTTGGCGGCGCCGGAAGAGCGCTGCGCCAGCGTGCGCACTTCGGAAGCCACCACGGCGAAGCCGCGGCCTTGCTCGCCGGCACGTGCCGCTTCCACCGCCGCGTTCAAGGCCAGGATATTGGTCTGGAAGGCGATGCCGTCGATGACGGAGATGATATCGGCGATCTTCTTGGACGAGGCCTCGATGCCGGCCATGGTTTCGACCACCTGGCCGGCGATCTCACCGCCCTGGGTGGCCACGCTGGCCGCGCCGATGGCGAGCTGGTTGGCCTGGCGTGCGCTTTCGGCGTTCTGCTTGACGGTGGAGGTGAGCTCTTCCATCGAGGCGGCCGTTTCTTCCAGGCTGGCAGCCTGCTGTTCGGTACGCTGCGACAGGTCGCTGTTGCCGGCAGCGATCTCGCTGGCAGCGGCCTTGATCGAGATGGCCGACGCCTTGATGCCGGTGACGATTTCGGCCAGCTGCACGGCGGTGGCATTGGCATCGTCGCGCATCTGTGCAAACACGCCATGGAACTCGCCGCTCATGCGGGCGGTGAGGTCACCGGCAGCGATCGACTGCAACAAGCCAGAGAGCGATTGCAGGTTGCCGTCGGCAGTGGCCATCAAGGTGTTGAGGCTTTCCACCATCACCCGGAAGTCGTGCTGGAAATTCTCGGCATCGCCGCGGGCGCTGAAGTCGCCATTGGCGGCGCATTGAGAAAGGTGCTTGATGGCGTGATTGACCGAAGACAGGTTGCCCTTGACCTTGGCCATGGTGTCGCTGAGCACGGCCTTGTCACCGGGCAGGGCTTCCATGTCTTCGCGCAGGTCGCCGACAGCGTATTGGCCCATGATCTGCGCCAACCGCATCATCACGGCCACATGCGAGGCGGCCAGGTCGTTGTTGCCGCGCACGATGGTGGCGTAGTCGCCAGGAAACGCTGCTTCGTCCAGGCGGAAGTTCAGCTCGCCCTGATCGTGCCGGCGCTTCATTTCCTGCTGGCCGTGCAAGACTTTCTGCAACTGCTGCTGCATCTTGCTCATGCTGGCGAGCAGGCGACCAGTCTCGTCGGTGCCGCTGCTGTCCACGCTGATGGACACGTTGCCGGCGGCAATCGAATCGGCCACGTGCGAGGCCTCACCCAGGCGATTGATCAGGCGACGACGGATCAGCCAGCCGCTGGCCAGCGCCACCAGCACCGCGACGCCGCTGCCGATGATCATCGACCAACGGCTGCTGGCCTTGGCGGCCTTCAAGGTTGCGCTGCGCTTGACCAGCAATTCGTTTTCCTGCGCTTCGAAGTCGACCAGCAGCTGACGGATCTGGCCCATCGCCGCACGTTCATGGCCGGCCTTGAATTGCGTCAGCAATGCGGACAGCTCTGTATCGCTGCTTTTGCCACGCAGCGCGATCAGGTTGTCCTCAAAGCCCATGAACTGCTCATACGCCGCATGCAGGCGCTGCAGGCGTTCCTGCTGCACCGGGTTGTCGGCGGTCAAGGTCTTGGCGTTGGTGAATTCCTGTTCGAACTGCACCTTGCCGTTGTTGTACGGCGTGAGATGCGTTTCCTGCCCGGACAGCAAAAAGCCGCGCGCGCCCGTCTCGATGTTGACCGTGGCAATGGACATGGCGCGGCCGGTGCCGATGACCTGATAGGTGTGGTCGTTCATGGCCACCGCGTCCGACAGCTGGGACTGCCCACGTAGGCCTACCGTTGCGACGATCAAGAGCACAAGAACAACTGTGCCGAAACCCAGTGCCAGTTGTGTCGAAAGACTTAGCTGTTTCATCGAATGTGCCTTGAGCTGGTAACAATCTGAGTAGTGGGAGCCATCCGTTCGGCCCCCGTGATCGGCCGTGTGGTGGCGCAGTGCAGTGAGGCGTTTTCGCGCTCGCAGGCGTGCCTCGTTGCTGACATAGCTAGCGGCGCAACCACTCTCGACTGAAGAGTTTCGTCACGCATTCGTCACGCAATTTCGATGGCATTTATGTTCGAAAAAGCGGGCTCTGCCGATGCGGGCTGTTGGCGATGGCACCCCGGTCTGATCAAGCGCATGCAAAGCCGGGGCGGGGCGTCAGTGCAGGCGCCACCGGAGG
Source organism: Xanthomonas sp. A1809 (assembly GCF_017746015.1). NCBI lineage: Bacteria > Pseudomonadati > Pseudomonadota > Gammaproteobacteria > Lysobacterales > Lysobacteraceae > Xanthomonas > Xanthomonas sp. A1809. Next base: position 102,319 of record NZ_JAGHWZ010000002.1, read on the forward strand.
TTTTTTGTGTGTGCGCAAGCCCCATGCGGCCGTGCTGCCGCGACGCATGTGATGCCCGGCAATGCGCCTGGCGCCAGAAGCACTGCCCATAAAAAAACACCGCGCTCGCCGGCGAGCGCGGTGTCCAGGTGCAGCCCCGGGGCCGGTATTAGAACTCGGCCCAATTGGACGCGTCGTTTGCGACCGACGCGACAGCGGCGCGTGCCGTCGGGCGCGCGACAGGCGGCTTGATTGCAGGCTTGCTCACCGCAACCGGACGCTTGGCGGCAATCTGGCGCACCGCCGGCGCGGTGCGGGTCACCGTTTCCATGTCCGCCGACAGACGGAACAGTGCCACCGCTTCGGTCAGTTGCTGGGCTTGTTCTTCCATTGCGCGTGCTGCAGCGGTGGCTTCTTCCACCAGCGCAGCGTTCTGCTGGGTGGTTTCGTCCATGCTTGTCACGGTCTGGTTGACCTGCTCGATCCCGGCAGACTGCTCCTGCGAGGCCGCGGAAATCTCGCCCATGATGTCGGTGACGCGCTGCACGCTGGCCACGATCTCGCCCATGGTGGTGCCGGCGCTGTGTACCAGTACCGAGCCTTCGGCCACCCGCTGCACGGAGTCGTCGATCAGGTCCTTGATCTCCTTCGCCGCGCCCGAAGAGCGCTGCGCCAGAGTGCGCACTTCCGAAGCGACTACCGCAAAGCCACGGCCCTGTTCGCCGGCGCGTGCGGCTTCCACTGCCGCGTTCAAGGCCAGGATATTGGTCTGGAACGCGATGCCGTCGATGACGGAAATGATGTCGGCGATCTTCTTGGACGAGGCTTCGATCCCGCTCATGGTGCCGACTACCTTGCTGACGATCTCGCCGCCCTGCGAGGCCACGCTGGCCGCGCCGATGGCGAGCTGGTTGGCCTGGCGTGCGCTTTCGGCGTTCTGCTTGACGGTGGAGGTGAGCTCTTCCATCGAGGCAGCGGTTTCTTCCAGGTTGGCAGCCTGCTGCTCGGTGCGCTGCGACAGGTCCTGATTGCCGGCGGCGATTTCGCTTGCCGCACCCCTGATCGACGTGGCCGAGGCCTTGATGCCGCTGACGATCTCGGCCAGCTGCGTGGCGGTGGCATTGGCATCGTCGCGCATCTGCGCGAACACGCCGTGGAATTCACCGCTCATGCGGGCGGTGAGGTCGCCGGCAGCGATCGACTGCAACAAGCCAGAGAGCGATTGCAGGTTGCCGTCGGCGGTAGCCATCAAGGTGTTGAGGCTGTCCACCATCACGCGGAAGTCGTACTGGAACCGCTCTGCATCGCCGCGGGCACTGAAGTCGCCATTGGCCGCCGATGTCGCCAGGTGCTTGATTTCATGGTTCATCGCCGACAGGTTGGATTTGACCTGCGCCATGGTGTCGGTGAGCACGGCCTTTTCGCCGGGCAGCTTGTCCATGTCCTCGCTGAGATCGCCGATCGCGTAGCGGCCCATGATCTGCGCAAGCTTCAACTTCACCGCGATATGCGATGCGACCAGATTGTTGGTATCGCTGGCCATGCGTCCGTATTCGCCTGGGAACGCCTCGGCATCGATGCGGAAGCTGATCTGGCCTTCATCATGGCGACGGGCCATGTCGGTCTGCGCGCTGAGCAGATTGCGCAACTGCTGTTGCATCTTGCTCATCGCCTTGAGCAGGCGCCCGGCCTCGTCGTTGAACTGGGTGTCGACGTCGTTGTCCAGCTGGCCGCCGGCGATGGATTCGGCGGCGCGGGTCGCGCGGCTCAGCGGCTGGGTCAGGCTACGGGTGATCAGCACGCCCAGCGCGCCGCTCAGCAGCACGACCAGCAGCGAGCCGCCGATCAGCAGCTTGCGCGAGTCGTCCATGGACTTGAATGCGACAGCCGATGCATCGGCTGCCTGCTTTTCCTGCAGGGCAATGTTTTCGGCAATTTTGTCCTGCCAGACCTGCATGGCGGGCGCCGCCTTGTTCAGCAGAAAGGGAAGTGCTTCGTCGCTGTGACCGGTCATCACCAGATCCATGACCTTGTCATTCAAACCCTTGACTTCGGCGCGGCGCGCATCGATCTCTGCACGCAGGATCTTGCCTTGCTCCGAGGCCGGCATGGCATACAACGCTTCGCGCGCTTTGTTGTAGTCGGCACGCGCAGACTGGATCTTGGCGACGAACTGGCGATTCTCTTCATCGCTGGTAGGCAATACCAGATTGCGCAGCTGCGTGCCGATAATGAAATTGGCGTTCATCATGTCGTTGGACAGGCGAATCTTCTCCATGTTCTGGTTCACGATGCCGTCGACCAAAGCACGTGCTGACGTCAATCCGCGATAACCGATCAAGGCGATCAGGCCCGACAGCACAATCAGCACAGCGAAGGCGGCCGCTAGACGTGGGCCGACGTTGTAACGTTGAAGAAGTGAGGTCATGACAGGGTTCCTGGCAAGCGTTGCGCGATAAAAGCGAGCGATGCGGAAACGCCAGTCGAGTGCAGTCTGACGTCTCGCTATGCCCAATAACGGCGCTTGAGAGCATCTACTGAATACCTCGATATCAAAAAAAATATAACTCAAGTTAGGCTTGTGAAATAAATTTTTATTCTGTCGGAGTTTTCCTGTGGATTATGGTCGGCAATGCGGGCTCTACAGTATAAATTTAATTCAAATATAAAATTTATCTAAAATTATATTGAATCGTACTGAAGAGTCTGTTTTCGAGTGTGCGCCAAAATGAAAGCCGCGCTTTTTGAGGGCGCGGCTTCGATAACAGTTACCTTTCCAAGGCCATGCGGTTGATTGAATGGCCGTACAACATGGCGAATAGTCCTGCGCTCGGAGATAGACTTCAGGATCCGCATACCTACGTGGTACTTGCCAGACCCGGCACCGGTCGCGCCCACCTGGCGGTGAGCGCAGCCGTCTCGCGCGCTTAGAACTCGGACCAATCGGATTCGTTGGACGGTGCCATTGCCACTGCGGCGCGGCCTGTCGGGCGCGCGGCGTGCGGCTTGGTGGCAGGCCTGCTGGCCGCCACCGGGCGCTTGGCGGCGATCTGGCGTACCACCGGCGTTGCGCGGGTGACCGCTTCCAGTTCGGCCGAGAGGCGGAACAGCGCCACCGCTTCGGTGAGTTGCTGTGCCTGCTCTTCCATCGAGCGTGCAGCGGCGGTGGCTTCTTCCACCAACGCGGCGTTTTGCTGGGTGGCCTCGTCCATGTGGGTGACGGTCTGGTTGACCTGCTCGATGCCGGCCGACTGCTCCTGCGAGGCGGCAGAGATTTCGCTCATGATATCGGTCACGCGCTGCACCGAGGAGACGATCTCGGCCATGGTGCTGCCGGCCTGATTCACCAGTGCCGAGCCTTCGGCCACCTTGCTCACCGAGTCTTCGATCAGGCCCTTGATCTCCTTCGCTGCACCGGCCGAACGCTGCGCCAGCGTGCGTACTTCCGAGGCCACCACGGCAAAGCCACGGCCCTGCTCGCCGGCACGCGCCGCTTCCACCGCGGCATTCAAGGCCAGGATGTTGGTCTGGAACGCGATGCCGTCGATGACGCTGATGATTTCGGCAATCTTCTTGGACGAGGTTTCGATGCCGGACATGGTGGTGACCACCTGGCCGACCACGTTGCCGCCGTGCGATGCCACGCCTGCCGCGCCGATGGCCAGCTGGTTGGCCTGACGCGCGTGCTCGGCGTTCTGCTTGACGGTGGAGGTGAGCTCTTCCATCGAAGCGGCGGTTTCTTCCAGGTTGGCCGCCTGCTGTTCGGTACGTTGCGACAGGTCGTTGTTGCCGGCGGCAATCTCGCCGGCGGCCGTGTTGATCGCCAGGGTGGAGTGCTTGATGCGGCCCACGATGTCGGTCAGGCGCTGGGTGGTCGCGTTGGCGTCGTCGCGCAGCCGTGCGAACACGCCGTGGAATTGCCCGTCCATGCGCGCGGTCAGGTCGCCCTCGGCCACGGCGCCGAGCAGCTGCGACAGCTTGCCCAGGTTGCGGTCGCTGACTTCCATCATCGAGTTCAGATCCGACACCATCACGGCGAAGTCGTACTTGAAGCGCTGCGCATCGCCACGCGCACTGAAATCGCCGGAGGCGGCCGCCTGCGCCAGGTGCTTGATCTCGGTGTTGATCGACAACAAGCTGGCCTTGGCCGCATCCATCGCTTCATGCAGCACCGCGCGGCTGGCCGGCAGGCGACGCGCATCTTCGCTCAGGTCGCCCTGGGCATATTGATTGAGGATGCGCACCGCATCGATGATGGCGTCGAGATGCTCGAAGATCATCGTGTTGATGCCGGTGGCAAGGTTGCCGTACACGCCGGGGAAATCTTCCGGCATGCGGTGGGTGATGTCTTCGGCAGCATGCAGGTGCGACATGCGCGCGGTTTCGTCGGAGAAACGGCGCAGCATCTGGGTCATGCCACCGGTGGCTTCCAGCATCTGGCCGATCTCGTCCTTGCTGGTCTTGCCGACCTGCACGCCCAGATCGCCGCGCGAGACCGCCTGGATGGCGCCCAGCGCCTTGGCAAGCGGGCTGGTGATGCTGCGCGCGATCAACCAACCGAAGGTCACCGACAGGGCGGCCATCAGCAAGGTGCCGATCAGCAGCACCGCGCTGGTCAGCTTGAACGAGCTGGCGCTGGCAGTCACCATGTCGCCCAGCGCCTTGGATTGTTGTGCATACAGCTTGTCCACCGAGGCGAACAGTTCCTTGCGGATCTCGCCCGATTGCTTGCGCGAGAACTCCATCGCAGCGGCGCGGTCGGGCTCTGCATAGAGCTTGCGCAGCTGCTGGTTGGCGGCGAAATAGCGGGCGCTGGCATCGGTGAGCCTGGCGTACTCGGCCTTCAACGGCGAGGCCGCATCGATCTTGGCGTCCAGCTGCTTCTGGGTGTCGGCGTACTTGGCCTGGATTTCATCCATGCGCTTGAAGAAATACGCGTAGCGCTCCGGGTCTTCCAGATTGAGGAACTGGCCCACTTCGTAGACGCGGAATTCGCCGGCAAAACCGCGCAACTCGGACAGGCGGCTCAACACCGGCACCACGTCCTGGTTGATCAAGGTGGTTTCGCTCTGCATCTGCTTCATGCGCGAAAAGCCCAAACCGCCCAGTAATGCGGTGAGCACGGCACTCAGACAGAAGGCAAACATGAGTTTGCGGCGGATTGGCCAGTCGTTGAACTTATTCATCACTTGCTCCGAAACATTGCCTAGCGGCGTTATCCAGCAAGCTAACGGCTGAAACCCCAACTTCTTTAGTTGTGAAGTATTAACGGGCAGGCAAGCGCCTGCCGATTACGCGAAAACGCCGCAATACAGTTGTCGCGGCGATGTGGCCGAGTCGCAGGGCCGCTAAATAGCGCTCTGCGTCACGGCGCCAGATCCGGGCCGCCGTTGCGCACCGGTCTTGCTCAGAAGTCCTGCCACTGGCTGTCGTTGCCGGCGGTGGCGGTGGACGCGCTCACTGCCGGCTTGCGAGCGCTAGGGGCACGCGTGCTGGGCTTGCTTGTCCGGGCAACGGCGACCACGGCGGGCGTTGTGGCCACAGACATTGCAGCCTTCGCCTGCGGCGCATCGGCCAGGGTAAAGCGCGACACTGCGTGCGCCAGCTGGCTGGCCTGGTCCTCCATGGTGCGCGCAGCGGCAGTGGCTTCTTCCACCAATGCGGCGTTCTGCTGGGTCGCCTCATCCATCTGGGTGATGGTGAGATTGACCTGCTCGATACCCGACGACTGTTCCTGCGACGCGGCAGCGATCTCGCCCATGATGTCGGTGACGCGCTGCACGCTGGCGACGATATCGGCCATGGTGGTGCCGGCCTGATGGACCAGCTGCGAGCCCTCGGCGACCTTGCTCACCGAATCGTCGATCAGATGTTTGATCTCTTTCGCGGCACCGGCCGACCGCTGCGCCAGCGTGCGCACCTCGGAGGCGACCACTGCGAAACCGCGGCCCTGCTCGCCGGCGCGCGCCGCTTCCACGGCGGCGTTGAGCGCCAGGATGTTGGTCTGGAACGCGATGCCGTCGATCACGCTGATGATCTCGGCAATCTTTTTCGATGAGACTTCGATGCCGGACATGGTGGTGACCACCTGCGCCACCACCGCGCCGCCCTGCGAAGCCACACCAGCCGCACCGATCGCCAACTGGTTGGCCTGGCGTGCGCTTTCCGCATTCTGTTTGACGGTGGAGGTGAGCTCTTCCATCGAGGCGGCAGTCTCTTCCAGATTGGCCGCTTGTTGTTCGGTGCGCTGCGACAGGTCGTTGTTGCCGGCAGCAATTTCGCTGGAGGCGGTATGAATGCTGCCGGCGGCCTGCTGGATACGCCCGATCACCAGCGCCAGTTGCTCGGCGGTGGTATTGGCGTCGTCGCGCATCGTGGCGAAAACGCCATGGAACTGGCCCTGCATGCGCGCACTCAGGTCGCCGTCGGCCAGCGCGCTCAGCAGGCGCGACACTTCGGCGATGCTGACCGCGTTGGCATCGAGCAAGGCATTGAGCTGTTGCGCCAGTTGCAGGAAAAAGCCTTGTTTCCCGGTACTGTCGATGCGCTTGGATAGATCGCCGGCAGCGGCGCTGCGCACCACGTCGGCAACGTCGATTTCCACGCGCGCCTCGGCCGTGCGGTCGCGCCACTCGCAGACAAAGCCCAGATGCGCGCCGGCCTCGTCGCGAATTGCCGAAACGTTCTGTGCGATGCAGGTGCTGCGGTACTGCACCTCGCGCTGGGCAGCGCCCTGGCGGTCCAGACGCTGATAGATCTCCGCGTCCTGTGCGTTGCCCACTTCCAGCAGCGAGACCGGTTGGCCGACCAGGTTGGCGGTGCGATTGAACGCAGGCGCGCAGGCCTGGATATCGTCTGCGTAGGTGTGCAGCAGGTTTTGCAGCGCACCATTGGTGTAGATGATGGTGAGGTCCGGGTCGGCGATGTACATGCCAGTGGAAGCGTTATCCAGTGCGGTGCGGATGCGCAGGTTTTCGGCTGCGATGCTGCGCTCGCGCTCCAGACGCTCGCGCAGGTCGCGCTGCATGCGCGCCAATGCGGCCATCAGGCTGCGCGAGTGCTTTGCGGCGACCGGGATCGGTTGGTCCAGGCGGCCTTCGGCGATGTGTTGCGCGGCAGCCATGGCCAGTTGCGGCTCGCCGCCAAGCAGGCCGAACACCGAGCGCAGAATCCAGCCGGCCGCCAGCGCCAGGCACACCAATGCCAGCACCACGGCGCTACCCTGCTGCCACATCACGCGGTGGCTGTATTGCTCGGCCTGGCGGCGGCTGGCCTCGTTCAAGGCCAGGATGCGCTCGCTGATGGCGCCCATGCGGGTTTCAAGCTGGCCGAATTTATCGTTGAAATCCGCGTAGGCCGCTGCGCTGTCCGCCTGCGTTTCGGCAGCCTTCACCACCTGGTCGGCGGATGCGAGATAGGCCTGCAACGCCGGCGTCACCGCGTCCAGATCGGCGCGCAATGCGGGGGCCAGCGCCAGTTTGCGGTTGGCTGCCAGCGACTCGCGGAATTCGCCGGCGTGTTCGCCCAATGCGCTGCGCGCGGCCGACACGGCTTTATCGTCTTTCGTGGAGGCAGCAAGCAACGCGGCGGTGACATCGCCGCGTAGGGCGTCGTGCATCATGTCCGCCTGCATATGGTTGCGCAGCGCATCGGAGGAGATGACCTGTGCGGCAATCGCATCGAGCAGGCCGCGTTGGCCGTTATAGCCCACGCCGCCCAAGGCGAGCAGCGCCAATGCGGCCACCAGCACCAGGACGCCCAGCATGTGCATGATCTTCATGGTGCAACCCGTGTCAGAAGCGGAAAGACAGGCCCACGCCAAGCGCGTGATCCGGTGAGCGGTCGTTGAGTCCGCGGCTGTAGACAGCGTCCAGTTGGACGTCGTTGCTCAGCAGCCAGGCCGAGCCGACATCGAGCAGGGCCACGGTGCCGCCATCGTCGCTGTTGGCGATCTGCGGCAACGCCACTTCGACGAACGAGCGCACGCGGTCGTTCCAGGCCTTGCCGAGAACGGCACCGAAGATGCCGGCGGTATATCGATTGCCCTGGCCATCGTCGTCCCAGATCACTCCGGGCATCATGCCGGCGGAAATGCTGTCGCTGAGCTCCCATTCGGCCACCAGCCGGAACGAGGGGCGCGCACCATGGCCGCGCAACGCCTGCGCGCCGCTGGGCAGATCCACATGCAGCAACCAGGCCAGCGAGGTCTTGCCATCGTCGGAGCTGGCCAGGTGGTGCTTGATGCCGAGCGAGACGTCGGACATGCCGCTGACCTGCGCATCGCCGGGCAGGTCGATGCGCTGCCAGCCATCGGTTTCCAGCCGCAGTTCCCAGGTCTGGCCCAGGCCGTAGCGCAGTAGGGTGGGTGTGGAATACGCATCCACCGCATCATCGCGTTCCCACGCGACGCTGGTTTCCACCTGCACGCGGCGGTCGCCGACAGTGAGGCTGGATTCCACGAAATCGGGGCGGTCGGTCGCGATCGGGTCTTCAGCGCGGGCATGACCCATCACACCCAACAGCACAAAACAGCTGGCGATAACAGACGGCTTCATGGCATCCCTTGCGTGGCGACCTGCGGAAACAACTATCCGGATGCATGCGCTGGCTGCGTTGGTCGCGACAGCACGCATGCACTGCTGGACCGGCTGCTGCGGTGTGGCGCAGGCAGTCGATGTCATCCACACTAACGGCAACGCTGCATGATTCTTGATGCGCGTCGGACGATCGGAAGGGGCAGGGCATGCACGGCGCGCCGATGACGCGCCGTGCGGGATGCAGCTGTGGAATGCAAGTAACGCTGCGTGCGTGCGATTACGCTTGTGTTCGCTTGCAATCCACTGCGCGCAGGGCGGTTAGAAATCCTGCCACTGGCTGTCGTGACCGGCAGTGCCGGAGGACTTGCCCACGGAGTGAGGCAGCAGTGTCGCCACGCGCTTGCCGCGGGCGGCTGCCGGCTTGGTGGTGACCACCGCGCGCACCGCTGGTTTGACAGTGGACGCAGCCAGCACGGGCTTGACCGCATGATTGAGCTTGAAGACCGCCACCGCCTCGGTCAGCTGGCCGGCCTGTTCTTCCATCGCACGCGCTGCGGCAGTGGCTTCTTCCACCAGCGCGGCATTCTGCTGCGTGGCTTCATCCATCTGCGTCACGGTGAGGTTGACCTGCTCGATGCCCGACGACTGCTCCTGCGAGGCGGCGGAGATTTCGCCCATGATGTCGGTGACGCGCTGCACGCTGGCGACGATCTCGCTCATGGTGGTGCCGGCCTGATGCACCAGCGACGAGCCTTGTTCCACCTTGCTCACCGAATCGTCGATCAGGTGCTTGATCTCCTTGGCAGCACCGGCCGAACGTTGCGCCAGCGTGCGCACCTCGGAGGCGACCACGGCAAATCCGCGGCCCTGTTCGCCGGCGCGCGCCGCTTCCACCGCCGCATTCAAGGCCAGGATATTGGTCTGGAATGCGATCCCGTCGATGACGCTGATGATCTCGGCGATCTTCTTGGACGAGGTCTCGATGCCCGACATGGTGGTGACGACCTGCGCCACCACCGAACCGCCATGCGATGCCACGTCGGCTGCGCCGATGGCCAGCTGGTTGGCCTGACGCGCATGCTCGGCATTCTGTTTGACGGTGGAGGTGAGTTCCTCCATCGAGGCGGCGGTTTCTTCCAAATTGGCGGCCTGTTGTTCGGTGCGCTGGGAAAGATCGTTGTTGCCGGCAGCAATTTCGCTGGCGGCTGCGCTGATCTGCGTGGCCGAGGTCTGAATGCCGGAAACAATGCCGGTGAGCTGCGCCACCGTGGCGTTGGCATCGTCGCGCATGCAGGCGAACACGCCCTGGAAGTCGCCGTCCATGCGCACGGTGAGGTCGCCTTCGGCCAGCGCACTGAGCAGGCTGGAAATCCGCTCCAGGCTCAGCGAAGTGGTTTCCAGCAGGCCATTGAGCTGCCGGCCGAATTCCAGATAGAACCCATGCTTGTCGTCCAGCGCCAGGCGCTGGCCGAAATCGCCCATCAAGGCGGACTGCACCAGCTCGGCCACTTCCTGTTGGGTGCTGACTTCGGCACTGATATTGCGCCACAGCAGCATGCTGCCGCTACGACGGCCATCGGGGGCATACAGCGGGGTCATGGTCAGATCCAGCGTCACCGGCCCGAAGCGGTAGCGCTCGGTGGTGGTGGACTGCAGCTGCCGCAGACGCTGCGTCCGCGCGGTGCCTTCGCCATCGTTGCCGAACACGTAGTCCATCGGCTTGCCGACCACCGCATCGGCACTGAAGCCGGTCTGGCCCTTGGCATGGAAGGCGGGCTCGCCCTGCTTGAAGGAGGTGTGCAGCGCCTGGGTGATGAACACCGCGTTGTGCTGTTCGTCGGCCAGCAACACTTCCATTTCCGAATGTTCCAGCGCGGTGCGGATGCGCAGGTTTTCGTTGGCCACCTGCGCATCGCGCTCGATGCGCTCGCGCAGGTCGCTCTGCATGCGTTGCATGGCGCCCATCAGGCGGCCCACTTCGTCCTGGCGCTGCACGGCGATCTGGTTGTCGAGCTTGCCCGAGGCGATCGCATCGGCCACGTGCGCAGCGGCCTCCAGCGGCTGCACCACCTGGCGACGCAGCAGCGCAAACAGCGCCACGCTGAGCACCAGCGCCGAGCCAAGGCCGACGGCAAGGATGGTCCACAGCAGGTGATGCGCCTGCTGCATGATCGTGGCATACGGCACCACCACGCCCAGCGCGAAGCGCTCCTGCGCCTTGCCGATCTGTAGCGGAACGTAGGCGCTGACTGCGCCGTCTGCATCGGGGGTGAAATCCAACGCGTCCTTGCCGGCCTTGATCGCCTCCAGCATGGTGCGGTGGCGTGCGTCGGTGACCTGCTTGCCGATGCGCGTGGTGTCGTGCGATGCCAGCACCACGCCGGCAGGCGAGAGCAGTTCGACATAACCGTCCTGCATCGGGCGCAAGGCGCCAAGGCGCTGCTGCAATGCCGCCAGTGCCACGTCCACGGTGACCGCGCCCAGATACTTGCCGTCCTGCAGGATCGGCGTGGACAAGGTGGTCATCAGCACGGTCTTGCCGCCGATCTTGTAATCGTAGGGTTCGGCCACGGTCTGCCGCAGCAGTGCACGCGGTTTCAGATTCCAGTCGCCCAGGCCGGGGGTTTCGTAATCGGTGAGCGGCTCGCGGACCAGTGTCTGCTCACTGCGTCCCCAGTAGGTCATGAAGCGGCCGGTGGCGTCGTGGCCCTTGGCATTGGCAAATGCGCTGTCCTTGCCATCGAAGGCCTGCGGCTCCCACAAGGTGCCCATGCCGACCCACTCGGGGTGGTCCAGCAATTGGTCGTGCACCACTGCCGCGGCGCTGTCGCGGCTGATGCCGCCATTGGCGCGTTGCACCAGCAAGGTGGTGGCCAGCGATTGGCCGGTCGTCAACGCCTGGCCAAGCTCGCTGCCGATCTGCTCGGCCTGGTAGCGCGCGGAATTTTGCATCGTGGCCTGCGCAGAGGCGCTCAATGCGCGACTGCTTTGCCAATAGGTGATGGCTGCGGTCAAACCGAAGCACAGCGACGCAATGACTGCCGTACCGAACATCAGGCGGTACGCCAGGCGTCCGCTGAAACGTGAGTGGGTGGAAGGCGAGGTCATGGGCGTAGCCGCGGAAGGAAAAAGGAAAAGGGAGAAAACAACCCCGCCGGAGCGGGGCATGTGCGGTCAGTAGGCGGCCAGCGCAGCCCGCGCAGGCGCGCGTGTGCCGACATGGCCGAACGTCTTGGAGGTGGCCGCGACGATCCGGAAGCTAGACACCGCCTCATCCAGCTGCTGCGCCTGCTGCTGCATGGCATTGGCCGCTGCGGTGGCTTCTTCCACCAGCGCCGCGTTCTGCTGCGTGCTTTCGTCCATCTGGGTGACGGTGAGGTTGACCTGTTCGATCCCGGCCGACTGTTCCTGCGAGGCGGCAGAAATTTCGCTCATGATGTCGGTGACGCGCTGCACCGAAGAGACGATCTCGGCCATGGTCTTGCCGGCCTGATCCACCAGCAGCGAGCCCTCGGAAACCTTGCCCACCGAATCGTCGATGAGGTGCTTGATCTCTTTGGCCGCGTTGGCCGAGCGCTGGGCCAGCGTGCGTACTTCCGAGGCGACCACCGCAAATCCGCGGCCTTGTTCGCCGGCACGTGCGGCTTCCACCGCGGCATTCAGCGCCAGGATATTGGTCTGGAAGGCGATGCCGTCGATGACGCTGATGATCTCGGCGATCTTCTTGGACGAGGTCTGGATACCGGACATGGTGTCCACCACCTGGCTCACCACCTGGCCGCCCTGCGAGGCCACGCTGGCGGCGCCGATCGCCAACTGGTTGGCCTGGCGTGCGCTTTCGGCATTCTGCTTGACGGTGGAGGTGAGCTCCTCCATCGAGGCGGCGGTTTCTTCCAGATTGGCGGCCTGCTGTTCGGTGCGCTGGGACAGATCGTTGTTGCCTGCGGCGATTTCGCTGGCCGAGCCGGTGATGGAACTGGCGGCCTGCTGGATGCGCCCGACGATGCCGGCCAGTTGGGTGGCCGTGGTGTTGGCGTCGTCGCGCATGCGCGCGAACACGCCATGGTACTGGCCATCCAGGCGCGCAGTGAGGTCGCCTTCGGCCAGGGATGCCAGCAGCTCGGACAGCTTGCCCAGGTTGCGGTCGCTGACCTCCATCATCGCGTTGAGGTCGTTGATCATGCGCGCCGAGTCGTGCTTGAAGCGCGTGGCATCGCCGCGTTGACTGAAGTCGCCGTTGGCTGCAGCTTGCGCCAGTCGCTTGATCTCGGTGTTGATCGCCAGCAGGCTGGCCTTGGCCGCGTCCATCGCTTCGTGCAGCACCGCACGCGTGCCGGGCAGGCGCGCGGCATTGCGCGACAGGTCGCCTTGCGCATACTCGTTGAGGATGCCGATCGCATCGACGATGGCATCCAGGTGCTCGAAGATCATCGTGTTGATGCCGGTGGCCAGTTCGCCGTAGACGCCCGGGAAATTGGTCGGCATGCGGTGGGTGACATCGTCGCCGGCATGCATGTGCACCATCACCTTGGTCTGCGCGGAGAAGCGCTCCAAGGTGTGGACCATCTCGTCGGTGGCCTTGAGCATCTGGCCGATTTCATCGGTGCCGTGTTCGGCAGTACGCACGCTCAGGTCGCCGCGCGCCACGCCCTTGATGGCCGCCAGGGCACGCGACACCGGCTCCAGGATGGAATTGCCGATCAGCCAGCCCACCAGCAGGTTGATCAGCACCAGGGCGCCACCGGCGAGCGCAACGATGCCGGTGAAAACCAGCGCCTGCGATTGGGTGTCGTCCAGGTACACGCCGGTGCCGATCACCCAGCCCCACGGCTTGTACAGCGCCGCGTACGAGGTTTTCTGCACCGGATCCTTCTGCCCTGGCTTGGCCCAGGTGTAGTCGACATAGCCGCCGCCGGCCTGCGCTGCGGTGACGAATGCTGGAAACACGCGCTTGCCGTCCGGGCTGAGCACGTCGCTCAACGGCTTGCCGACCAGGTCCGGGCGGGTGGGGTGCATCAGCATCGTCGGCGTCTGGTCGGTGACGTAGATGTAATCCACACCGCCACGTGCACGCATGGTCGACAGGGTATGCAGCGCACTCTTCTTTGCGGTCTCCACGTCGATCTCGCCCTTTTCGGCGCGTTCGGCATAGCCATTGACCACCGCAGTCGCCATCTCGATCTGGCTCTTGAGCCCATCGCGGCGCGTATCGGTCAGATCGACATACTGCATGCGTGCGGCGATCACCGCCAACGCAATGATGCCCAGCGCAACCAGGGCAGTCTGGGCGAAGAACTTGCGCTTGAGCGGTACATTGGCCAGTGTTTTTGCAACCGTGGTCTTCAGCGTCATGGCAGATATCCAGCAAAGGAATGTGACCGGTGTAAGTCGAATAGCGACCTGATTCCGAAAATGTTGAGCCGGACACAACTCAGGTGGCGGCCGATTCGTGGCGGAGTCGACCTGCGAATGGCGTGGCTTTGCTCAGTGCGTTAATGCGCTGGCCCGGCGCGTTGCGTGCTCGGCGCAGTGGCAGCGCGCTGGGCATGACAGCGAACCAGACAGTGCCTGAAAGACATGCTGTCACGCGATCGCCGACGGCGTGGGCACGGTGGCGGTTTGCACTTTCGGCGACCATTGAACGGCTCACAGCTGCCCGGCGAATTCATCAGGCAATGCGGTGACGGCGCTCAGCATCCTGGCGCAGGCGCTGCGCATGCAGCACCGGGCAGCGCGCACGGTGTGAACGGCACCGGCGGGCGGGCCGGGAGATTGTGCAGTCGCCGCGCCGATGAACTCGGCCGCACAAGGCGTGATGGTTCAGCGTGAACTGGCGCGTGCTACGCGTGATGTTGCCCGGGCGCTGCGTGGCAAGGTTTGCCTGCAGCGGCTCAGTTGCGCTGCGCAACGTTCACGCTGGCGACCGATTGCTGCAGGCTCTGCAGTTCGGTCCACAAGACGTGGCGGGTATCGCCGCTATGGCCCAGCGACAAGGCTTGTGCGTATTGCAGGTCGCCTTCGTGCAGGGCGCGATTGGCCTGACGGTGCTGTGCCAGATACTTGCCCAGCTGCTGCTGCACCAGCGCGAATTTGCGTGCCTGTTCGCCCTGCGGCGCGGTGGCCTGGAAGTAGCCGGCATGCCGTGCGATCCGCTGGTGCAGATTGCCCAGACGCTCGTCGTAGGCTTCGATACGCGCCGCATCGTGCCTGGCGGCAAGCTGTGCACGTTGATCGTCGCGCAACTGCGCCAGATCCACCGCCAGCGCCTGCAATGCGGTAACCGGCACATTGTCCAGAAGCACCGAGACCGGCGCTGCCGGGGCGGCGAAGGAGGGCGGCAACGAGACGCCCGCAGCCAGCAGCGCGACGGTGAACACACAGCCCAGCACGGTGCGGGCAGAGCGGTTGGAGTTGGCGGTGTGCATGCGGACGTCCTTCGATCTAGCGCGGGCAATGCGGCCCTCAGTGCTTGTTGTATCGGCCGCACGAGCCTGCGCTTGACCGATTTTCGACCAGCGGCACGCTTGCATGGTCGTCGCAATGACTTCCTTCTCCTGCGGGGAAAGCCGGTGCGCAGCGCCGGATGAAGGCACGCGCACAGCCTCATGCGCCCACCGCAAGCTGTCGACAACGACACGCGACACTGCCTCGGCAGGGTTTTTCCCGCCAAAAAAAAGCCCCGACATTGCTGCCGGGGCCTGGGGACCACCTGCCGTCTGATCCGGCGGCCGTGTATCTGCAGTGGGCTTAGAACTCCTGCCAGTTCGACTCGCTGTTGCCGGCCGCGGCAGCCAGCCGGCGTTGCGCTGGGGCGGGGGCGGCGCTGGGTTTTGTAACAGCCGAGCCGGTCACGCGTTTGGCAACGCTGGCCGACGTGGCAGCGGCCAGGCGCAGCGGTGCAGGGCGCTTGGCCGCGGGCACCACACCGGCGACCTGCTGCACCTTGAAGATCGATACCGCATCGGACAACTGACCGGCTTGCTCTTCCATTGCACGTGCCGCGGCCGTGGCTTCTTCCACCAGCGCCGCGTTCTGCTGGGTGGTTTCGTCCATCTGCGTCACGGTGAGGTTGACCTGCTCGATCCCGGCCGACTGTTCCTGCGAGGCGGCAGAAATCTCGCCCATGATGTCGGTGACGCGCTGCACGCTGGCGACGATGTCAGCCATGGTCTTACCGGCCTGGTCCACCAGGACGGAGCCTTCGGCGACCTTGCTCACCGAGTCGTCGATGAGGTGCTTGATTTCCTTGGCTGCGCCGGCAGAGCGCTGGGCGAGCGTGCGCACTTCGCTGGCCACCACCGCGAATCCGCGGCCCTGGTCGCCCGCGCGTGCCGCTTCCACTGCGGCGTTCAACGCCAGGATGTTGGTCTGGAAGGCAATGCCGTCGATGACGGAGATGATATCGGCGATCTTCTTCGACGAGACTTCGATGTCGGCCATGGTGGACACCACCTTGCCGACCACGTCGCCGCCTTGCGACGCCACAGCCGCCGCGCCGATCGCAAGCTGGTTGGCCTGGCGTGCCCCTTCGGCGTTCTGCCTGACGGTGGAGGTGAGCTCCTCCATCGAGGCCGCGGTTTCTTCCAGGTTGGCGGCCTGCTGTTCGGTGCGCTGCGACAGATCGTTGTTGCCGGCGGCGATCTCGCTGGCCGCGGTATTGATCGACACCGTGGCGTGCTGGATGCGCCCGACAATGCTGGAGAGCTGTTCGGTGGTGGCGTTGGCATCGTCGCGCATCTGCGCGAACACGCCGTTGAACTCGCCCTGCATGCGCTGGGTGAGATCACCTGCAGCAATGGCCTGCAGCACCTTCGACAGCGCGCCCAAATTACCGTCGGCGGTGGCCATCAGCCGGTTGAGGCTTTCCACCATTGCCAGGAAATCGTGCTGGAAACGCGCCGTATCGCCGCGTACGCTGAAGTCGCCATCGGCCGCAGCCTGGGCCAGCAGTTTGATCTCGCTGTTCATCGCCGTCAGGTTGGATTTGACGGTGTCCATGGTCTCGCTCAACACGGCTTCTTCGCCCGGCAGGCGGTCCATGTCCTGGCTCAGGTCGCCGATGGCGTAGCGCGACATGATCTGCGCGAGCTTGAGCTTGACCGCGATATGCGCATCTACCAGAGCATTGGTATCGCGCACCATGCTGCCGTATTGCCCGGGAAACGCATCCTGGTCCATGCGGAAGCTGATCTTGCCGCTGTCGTGCTGGCGGGCCATCTCCTGCTGCGCGGCGGCAACGGCCTTGAGCTGCTCCTGCATGCCGCGCATGCTGGTCAACAACTGGCCGGGCTCATCGCCTGGCTGCGGGCCGATCGGGTGATCCAGATCGCCGTGGGCGATCGCATCGGCGACCTGCGTGGCCTGCTTCAGCGGCCGCACCAGGCTGGCCGAGATCAGCCACGCCAACGCGGCGGCCAGGCCGGCCGCGAGCAGGCCGAAGGCGATCAAGGCACGGTTTGCCAGCGCCACGCTGCCCAGGATGGTGGCCGCGCCGGCGGCATTCTGCTGATTCTGCAATTCCACCGCGGCAGCAATCGCCTTGGAGCGGCGCTCCAGCAACGGCTGCGCCTGCCCACTGAGCAGCTGCTTTGCGCCCTCCAGGTCGCCTTCGCGTACCAGGCCCAGCAGCCGGTTGTTGGTGGCGCGGGCAGCGGTGAGGCTGTCTTCGATGGCCTGCCGAGCACGTAGGCCGTCGCTGTTGGTCGGCAGCTGTTTCAACGCGGTCCACAACTGCGCGTAATGTTCGCGATTGGCCTTGAGCTGCGCATCGACAGCGGGCCGCTGCTGCGGGGTCGCCAGCATGAAGTCGCGGATGTAGCGCTCGCCGAGCATGTTGCTCTCGCGCATCTGACTGAGCAGCGCTGCCTTGCGGTTATTGACCTCGACGATGATCGCGACCTGATGTTGGACGGTCTTGAACTGGGACAGCGCCAGGGCGGTGGAGCCGGCAAGCAACGCGATCAGCAACGCGAATGCCACCGCCAGGCGTCGCCCGACGGTCATGGAATGCAGGAATTTCATGGTGTTTCTCTCTGGGGAGGGTGGAAAAGAGATACACCGGTAGCGTTCGCCACCCGGAATTCTGAAGTCGCATGTTGCATTGCAGCATGCTGGCGTTCATGGTGCTCGGTGGGGCCAGCGCGAGGCATGGCCAAGCGATGCATCGCGCAGGCGTGGCGGCTGCGAGAATCTGCTGCTGTAATGGATGTTGGGATGCGTGCGCGTGAGCGTTGCTACAACCCGCACGCGCCAAAAAAAAAGCCCCGACATCGCTGCCGGGGCTTGCTCATGCTTGGTCGCCTCGTCGCCTGCTCCACGCAGAGGTGGCGCTCAGAACTCCTGCCAACTCGACTCGCCGTTGGCGGCTGCGGCAATCACCGGGCGTGGCGTTGCTGTGGCCGTGGCCGCGACACCGGCCGATGCAGGGGCGCGCTTGGTCGTGGCCGATCTGGCAGCGCCTGGCTTGGCGGCGGCCAGGCGCGGCGGAGCAGGGCGCTTGGCTGCAGTGGCCACGGCAGCGACCTGCTGCACCTTGAAGATCGACACCGCATCGGACAGCTGACCGGCCTGCTCTTCCATCGCACGCGCCGCGGCCGTGGCTTCTTCCACCAGCGCTGCGTTCTGCTGGGTGGCTTCGTCCATCTGCGTCACGGTGAGGTTGACCTGCTCGATCCCGGCCGACTGTTCCTGCGAGGCGGCAGAAATCTCGCCCATGATGTCGGTGACGCGCTGCACGCTGGCGACGATGTCGGCCATGGTCTTGCCGGCCTGGTCCACCAGGACGGAGCCTTCGGCGACCTTGCTCACCGAGTCGTCGATGAGGTGCTTGATCTCCTTGGCCGCGCCGGCCGAACGCTGCGCCAGCGTGCGCACTTCCGAGGCGACCACGGCAAAACCACGGCCCTGCTCGCCGGCACGCGCTGCTTCCACGGCGGCATTCAAGGCCAGGATATTGGTCTGGAAGGCGATGCCGTCGATCACGCTGATGATGTCGGCGATCTTCTTCGAGGACACTTCGATGCCGGACATGGTGGTCACCACCTGCGCCACTACGCTGCCGCCTTGCGAGGCCACCGTGGCCGCACCGATGGCGAGCTGGTTGGCCTGGCGCGCATGCTCGGCGTTCTGGCGCACGGTGGAGGTGAGTTCCTCCATCGAGGCAGCGGTTTCTTCAAGGTTGGCCGCCTGCTGCTCGGTGCGCTGCGACAGATCGTTGTTGCCGGCGGCAATCTCGCTGGCCGCGGTATTGATCGACAAGGTGGCGTGCTGGATGCGCCCAACGATATCGGCAAGTTGCGCGGTGGTGGTATTGGCATCGTCGCGCATCCGGGCGAACACGCCATTGAACTGGCCTTGCATGCGCTCGGTGAGATCGCCCGCGGCAATGGACTGCAACAGCTTCGACAGCGCGCTCAGGTTGGCATCGGCGGTCGCCATCAACTGGTTGAGGCTCTCCACCATCGCCTGGAAATCGTACTGAAAACGTGCGGTGTCGCCGCGCACGCTGAAGTCGCCGTTGGCAGCGGCCTGCGCCAGCAGCTTGATCTCGCCGTTCATCGCCGACAGGTTGGCCTTGACGGTATCCATGGTGGAACTGAGCACGGCCTTCTCGCCGGGCAGGCGGTCCATGTCCTGGCTGAAGTCGCCGATGGCGTAGCACGACATGATCTGCGCGAGTTTCATCTTGACCGCGATATGCGAGCCGACCAGGCTGTTGGTGTCGCGCACCATGGTGCCGTAGTCGCCTGGAAACGCATCGTGTTCCATGCGGTAGCTGATCTGGCCGGCTTCGTGGCGCTTGGCCATTTCCGACTGCGCTGCGAGCACGGCCTGCAATTGCCGCTGCATGCCTTCCATGCTGTGTAGCAGTTGCCCGGCTTCGTCGCGGCTGTCGACGTGGATGGCGTTATCCAGTTTGCCCTGTGCGATGGCACTGGCCACCCGCGTGGCGCGAGCGAGCGGGCCGGCGATGCTGCGGGCGATGAACCAACCGGCAAATGCAGCCAGCAGCACGACCAGCACCATCGCCGCGAGCATGACCTGCACCGAGCGTTGATAGGTCGCCTCGGCCTGCGCGATCTCGCTGTCCATGTGGGCGACGTTGAACTTGGTCAGCTCCACCAATTTCGCGAACAGGTCGCGCCGCGCCGGGCGCGATTGCTCATCGGAAACGCGATTGGCAGTGACCAGATCGCCGGCACGCACCGCGGCGCTGAGTGCGGCGTTGGCCTTGTAGTACGCGTCCAGTTTCAGTTTGACCTCGTCGTACAACTCGGTCTCTCTGCCGGCCGTGGTGGTCTTGGCGTAGGCGTCCTGCGCCGTCGCGACGTCGGCGCGCGCCTTGTCCATGCGTTCGAAATAATTCTGCACCGCCTTCGGATCGTCGGCGTGTGCCAGCTGGGCAAGTTCGTAGGTGCGGAATTCGCCGAGCAATGCGCGCATTTCGCTCAGTTGCTGCACAGCCGGTGCCCACACGGTGCCGATCTCGCGCAACAGATGTGCGCTGGACTGCATGCGCACGAGCGCAAACCCGCCCAGGCTCAAGGTGATCAACGCGGTAAAGGAAAACGCCACGGCCAACTTGCGGGCAACGGCAAGATTGCGGAACCAGTTCATAGCGGTCTTCTCGTATTGCAGAGAACGACTGGCCTCGTGGGCGCCCGTCAGTGGTTGGGCGAATGACGATGGCAGCGTC
Source organism: Xanthomonas sp. A1809 (assembly GCF_017746015.1). Taxonomy (NCBI): domain Bacteria; kingdom Pseudomonadati; phylum Pseudomonadota; class Gammaproteobacteria; order Lysobacterales; family Lysobacteraceae; genus Xanthomonas; species Xanthomonas sp. A1809. Next base: position 122,530 of record NZ_JAGHWZ010000002.1, read on the forward strand.
GAAAGATCCGGACAAAGGGCCAGAATCTCCGCCGGTCGTGTCGGGCCGGACGGGTGTTGCTGATGCCGGCAGTCCCCATACTGCCGGCGATCGCTCCAGCACCCATCGTGCATCGATGGCGTGGTGGAGCCTTGCGCCGCGGCATCCAGGCCGCGGCGAGTGCATTACGCGGCTTGCGGTACCTTGAGCGAGCGCACCAGGCCACCGATGTCCACGATCAGCGAGACCCGCCCATCGCCGAGGATGGTGGCGCCGGAAACGCCCGGAATCCGCCGGTAATTGTTCTCGATGTTCTTGACCACCACCTGCTGCTGGCCAAGCAATTCGTCCACTTCCAGCGCGATCTTCTGGCCGTCGCCTTCGACCACCACCACCAGCGATTCCTTGGAGGACTGTTGCCCGCCGAAGCCGTAGTAATTGGTGAGCGAGAGGATCGGCAGATATTCGCCACGCACCCGCAGTACCCGACCGTCGCCGGCCATCGCGCGGACGTCTTCCGGTGCCGGCTGCAGGGCTTCGAGCACGTAGGACAGCGGCAGGATCAGGGTTTCGCCGGCGACCGAAACGGTCATGCCGTCCAGAATGGCCAGGGTCAGCGGCAGACGGATCAACACGCGGGTACCGCTGCCGGCGTTGCTTTCCAGCTGCACTTCGCCACCCAGGCCCTGGATGTTGCGGCGGACCACGTCCATGCCCACGCCACGACCGGACAGGTCGGTCACCGCATCGGCGGTGGAGAAGCCCGGTGCGAAGATCAAGTCCCACACCTGCGCATCGGTCGGGTTGTCCGGCACGGCGATGCCGCGTTCGGCCGCTTTTTCCAGGATCTTGGCGCGATTGAGGCCACGGCCGTCGTCGCTGACTTCGATCACGATGTGGCCGCCCTGGTGCGATGCCGCCAGGGTAATCGTGCCGGTTTCGTCCTTGCCGGAGGCGCGGCGCGCATCGGGCATTTCCAGGCCGTGGTCGATCGAGTTGCGCACCAGGTGCACCAACGGATCGGCGATCTTTTCGATCAGGCCCTTGTCCAGCTCGGTGCTTTCGCCAATGGTGCGCAGGCGCACTTGCTTGCCGAGGCGGCTGGAGAGGTCGCGTACCAGGCGCGGGAAGCGGCGGAACACCGCATCCACCGGCAGCATGCGCACGCCGATGACCGCTTCCTGCAGATCGCGGGTATTGCGCTCGAGCAGATCCAGGCCGGCGAACAGCTGTTCGGCATGCGCCGGGTCCAGGCCGGTGGAGACCTGCTTGAGCATGGCCTGGGTGATCACCAGTTCGCCGACCAGATTGATCAATGCATCGACCTTGTCGACGCTGACGCGGATCGAGCTTTCGGCTTCGGCAGCGGCGGCCTTGGCCGGTGTCGCCGCGGCGGCAGCAGGTTCGGCAGCGGCGCCCGGTGCAGCGGCAACGGCTGCAACCGGTGCGGCCGCCGGAGCGTCCACGGCCAGGCTCGGCGGCGGGCCGGGCACGGCCATCGGGCGGATGTCCAGTTCGCAGTCGTCCACCACCCAGGCGAAGGTGTCTTCGATCTTGCTGCGCGGAATCTTGCCGATCAGGCCCAGGTCCCACGCCAGATACGCTTCCAGCGGATCGATGTTTTCAAAACCCGGCATGCGCTCCAGACGCGCGGCGATCTGCAGCGGGCCCAGGTGTTCGAGCTCGCGGATGATGCGCAGCGGGTCGTTGCCGCTCATGAACAGCGACGGCGCCGGCGTGAAACCGATGTGCCAGGCTTCGGGTTCTTCTTCCTTGGGCTTGGCGACCGCCGCGGCGGCCGGCGCTTCGCCAGCGAGCACGGCATTCAACCGGGTGTGCACGGCCTTGACCGCAGCCGGATCGGCCGGGGTGCCGTGTTCGGCTTCGCGCAACAGGGCGCGCAGCACATCGACCGAGCCAAGCATGGCATCGACCGCATTGGGTTCGAGCTGGCGCTTGTTGGAGCGCAGCTCGTCCAGCAGCGTCTCCAGCACGTGGGTCAGCCCTGCGACGGCGTCGAAACCGAAGGTGGCAGCGCCGCCCTTGATCGAGTGCGCGGCGCGGAACACCGAGTTGATGATTTCCGGGTCGCGGTTGCCTTCTTCAAGCGACAGCAGCCCGGCCTCCATCGCGTCGAGCCCTTCACGGCTTTCCTCGAAAAAGGTGGCGTGGAAACGTTGCAGGTCCATGCTCATGGGCGTGAAATCCGAAGCTGAAGCGAGGAGGGTTTAACCGAGAACTTTCTGCACGGTGGCGATCAGCTGTTCTGGGTTGAACGGCTTGACCAGCCAACCGGTGGCGCCGGCTGCCTTGCCTTCGGATTTCTTGTCGGCCGCCGACTCGGTGGTGAGCATGAGCATCGGGGTGAACTTGTAGTCCGGCAGCTGGCGCAGCTCGCGGATCAGCGAGATGCCGTCCATGTTGGGCATGTTCACGTCGGTGACCACCGCATTGAAGCGCTGGCCCTTCGCGCGGCCCAGCGCAACGGCGCCGTCTTCGGCTTCTTCGACGGCAAAGCCGGCAGAGGTGAGGGCGAAAGAGACCATCTGGCGCATCGACGCCGAATCGTCCACCACCAAGATACGTGCGCTCATGCGGCGTTCTCCACAGATTTCAGGTTGTCATTGGATGCGGGGAGTCCGAGCGCGTCGGTGACGCCGAGCAGACGCGCTGCATCCCTAAAAGTGTCGTTGCAGCCATCGAATTCGGTGTGCAGGCCGGCCTGGCGGCGGCTCTGCACAAAGGCGCAGAGCAACTGCACGCTGGCGGTGTGGATGCGTCGGACTTCACCGGCATCAAGCACCAGGTCGCCGTCCTGGGTGAGGAATCCGGCAAGCTTTTGCTTGAGGTCGGCGCTGGTCTCGATGCCGAGATCCTCACCCAATGTCACTGTGCTCATTGTTGCTCCGAACGGATGGTTCTATGCGTACTAACGGCGGGGGGCGGAAAAGCTTTAACGGTGAATCGTTGTGCGTGCAGGTGCGAGCAAGCTAGGCGCGCATCAATGCAGCAGATGGGTGGCATCGAGCAGGATCATCGGCTGATGGCCCAGACGTGCGACACCGCGGAACAGGTTGTTGTAGATGCGGCACAGCCGGGCGTTGTCCGGCGGCTCGATCTGCTGATCGGTGAGGCTGGTGACGTCTTCCACGGCCGACACGCGCAGGCCCATGGTTTCGCCGTTTTCTTCCAGCACCACCACGCGGGTCTGCAGGTCCATGTCCACCGGCGAAGAGCCCAGGTGGATGCCCAGATCGATCACCGGGACCACCTGGCCCCGCAGGTTCATGATGCCCAGCATGGCGCTGGGCGTGCCGCGCAGCGGCAGCAGCGGCACCGGCAGCACCACTTCCTGCACCTTGAGCAATTCCAGCGCATAGGTCTGCTCGCCGCAGCGCAGACGCAGCCAGCGGGTGCTGCGTTCGCTGGCGCGGCGTTCGGCGTGAATCTTGTCGGCCTGGCCGGGTGCCAGCAGTGCCTGCAGCCCGGTCGGTGCCGGCGCGCGTGCCGGCGCCGGTGCCGCACGGGGGGCCGGGGCGGGCGCCGGTGCCGGGGCGGGTGCAGGCACCGCGACCGGTGCGGCCTCCAGCCCGAAGGCCGGGTCGGCATCCATTTCTGCCAGCAGATCGGCGGTGATCAGGTCCACTGCAGTGGGCGCGGTTCCGAACGCCGGATCGGCATCCATTTCGGCCAGGAAGTCGGCGGCGATGTCGGCGGCGCTGGGCGCGGCCTTGACCGGCGGGGCGAAGGCCGGGTCGGCGTCCATTTCGGCCAGGAAGTCGGCAGCGATGTCGGCGGCGCTGGGTGCGGCGTTGACCGGCGGGGCGAAGGCCGGGTCGGCGTCCATTTCGGCCAGGAAGTCGGCGGCGATGTCCGCGGCGCTGGGCGTGGCCTTGACCGGCGGTGCGAAGGCCGGGTCGGCGTCCATTTCGGCCAGGAAGTCGGCGGCAATGTCGGCAGCGCTGGGCGCGGCCTTGACCGGCGGTGCGAACGCCGGGTCGGCGTCCATTTCTGCCAGGAAATCGGCGGCGATCGCATCGGCGCTGCGCGCTGCGGCAATCGCGTTGGAGGTGGCAGCTTCGGAGACGGTAGCGGCTTCGGGAAGTGCGGCCGTCTCGACCGGCGGCTCGGCCAGCGCAAGATCTGCATGCGCAAGTGCCGGCGTTTCGACCGTGGCTGCGGTGGCCGCAGGTGGGGCAACGCTCTCCACGCCCGCATCGTGCAGCAGGCCTTCCAGATAATCGTCCAATTCACCGTTGGCGGTGGGGTTGCTCATGCGGCTTGCTCCATACGCATCGCGTCATCGGCCAGCACCCATTCCAGCGCGCGGCGATACGCGGACAGGCCGCGGCCCGGATAGTCGCCGCCAACGGCGGGCACGGTCAGGGCGGCGGCGTTGCAGATTCGGGTGTCCACCGGCACCGCGTCTTCCCAGACGACCGGGCCGTAGGTGGCCTGCATTTCCTTCAGCGTTTCGGTGCCGGCGCGGGTGCGGCGGTCGAACAGCGTAGGCAGGATCGACACCGGCAGCTCGCGCCGGCGCGAGCGCTGCACCATGTCGGCGGTGCGCACCATGCTGGCCAGGCCATGCAGGGCAAGCGGCTCGGCCTGGGTCGGCACCACCACGCGGTCGCAGGCGGCCAGTGCGTTGATCATCAGCAGGCCCAGGGTTGGCGGGCAGTCCAGCAGGATGTAGTCGTGCTGGCCGGCATGCCGGGTCATGGCGTTCTGCAGCGCCAGGCCCAGGCCGGGCTGGTTGGCGCTGCGGCGTTCCAGCGTGGCCAATGCGGCTTGCGCGCACACATACGACAGGCCCGGAATGCTGCTTTCATGCGCCAGGCTGGCCAGGTCGCTTGGCGGAGTGCCGAACAGGTCCAGCACCCCGCGCGGCGGCGGGTCGATCGCCACGCCGAAGGCGCGGGTGAGCGAGGAGTGCGGATCGAGGTCGATCAACAAGACGCGGTGGCCGAGCGCGGCCAGGCCGCGACCCAATGCCAGCGTCGTGGTGGTCTTGCCGACGCCGCCCTTTTGGTTGGCGATTGCCCAGATACGCATGTCACTGCACTCCTTGAATTACGGCGGGGACGGAACTTGTGCCGCTTTCGGTGGTGACGGCCGTTTGGCCGCCGTCAGACTTGGGAAGCTTGGGCGCCCCGGCGGCGGTCGCATTTAATTGCGATGGCGGATCGGGTGCGAGTGAGCCAGCCGAGTCAGCGAGGATGATCAACACCACACGCCGGTTCGCATTCCGTCCCGCCTCAGTGCTGTTATCGGCACGTGCGCGGAATTCTCCATAGCCCACCATCGCCAATCGTTGCGGGGCGATGCCGTCGTCGGCGAACAGGTGCACCACGCTTGCCGCACGCGCCGCAGACAGCTCCCAGTTGGAGGGGAATTGCGCGGTGGCGATGGGCTGGTTATCGGTATAGCCCTCCACGCGCACGCCATTGGGCGCATCGCGCAGCACCGAGGCCAGCGTGGACAACGTCCCGCGGGCGCCGCCGGCCAGGGTGGCCGAGCCGGTGCCGAACAGGATGTCGCTGTTGATCTCCACCTCGATCCACAGATCGTTGCGGCGGATGGTGATCAGTTGCTTGTCGATCAGCGGGGCCAGCGTCTTGCTCAGCTGTTGCTCCACTGCATCCATCTGCCGCTGTGCGCGCGCCAGTTGCGCCTGGTTGCGCAGCGATACCGGCATGCGCATCTGCGCGGCCATCGACGGCAGCAGGGTGGGGTCGGTCGGGCCATTGGAGGCCGCCATCGGCGCGCCGGCCTTGATCACGGATGGGCGGTCGTAATCGGCGCCCAGGGTCTGGGTCTTGCCCAGCTGCACCGGGCTGGCCTTGTTCGACGAGCCACCAAAGGCGCTGGTCAGCGCTTGCGCCATGACCTTGTATTTGCCTTCGTTGAGCGAAGAGATGGCGTACATCACCACGAAGAACGCCAGCAGCAGCGTCATCAGATCGGCATACGGAATCGCCCACGCTTCGTGGTTGCCATGTTCTTCGTGGTGTTTGCGACGACGGGCCATAACGCGCTAATGCAAGTAGCCTGCCAATTTCGATTCGATGTTGCGCGGGTTCTCGCCCTGGGCGATGGCGATCAGGCCTTCGATCGCCATTTCGCGCTCATTGGTGCTGCAATGGATCACGCTCTTGAGCTTGGCGGCGACCGGCAGGAACAGCAGGTTGGCCGAGGCGATGCCATAGATGGTGGCGGTGAAGGCTGCCGCGATGCCATGCCCGAGCATGGCCGGGTCGGCCAGGTTCTTCATCACCGCCATCAGGCCCAGTACCGCGCCGATGATGCCCAGGGTGGGCGCATAGATGCCCATGCCCTCGAATACCTTGGCCGCGGCAAGATCCTGACGCTCCTGGTTGTCCACTTCGATTTCCAGCATGTGGCGCATGGATTCGGGCTCCACGCCATCGACCAGCATCTGCAGGCCTTTGCGCAGGAAGGCATCGTCCTGACGCGGCAACTGGTCTTCCAGGCCCAGCAGGCCCTGGCGACGGGCGATATTGCTCCACTCGACGATACGCGCCACCAACTGCGGGCGATCGCTGGCCGGCGGCTGGATCACCCAGCGCAGGATCTTGAACGCGCGCCGGAAAACCGCCGGCGAGGTATGCAGCAGGATCGCCGCCACCGTGCCGACGATGACGATCACGAAGGCAGCCGGCGACCACAGCGACGAAATGCCGGCACCTTTCAACACGCTGCCGCCCACGATCGCCACGATCGCCAGCACCAGTCCGATTACGCTGAGTCTGTCCATGCATGCGGTATCGGCCCAGGCCCGGCGGACTTGATAGATGCGCCCGGTTGGCGCGCCAGAAAGTTGTCGTTCTGGGGGATGGGTCTGCGAATTGCCGACGTCGTTGCGGGCAATCGCGCGGGCGGGGACCGGTTCCCCGGTCGTAGAAGGTTGCGATGAACTCAGTGGTGCCGCAGGTCAGCCCATGCGTTACCGAGGCGGACACAGGAAGACACGACCGACGCGGCACTAAAGCCCCTCTCCCGCCGGGAGAGGGGTTGGGGTGAGGGTACGTCCAGGCGCAGCTTTCGGTCCCCGGCTTCGGTGAGGGGCGCGAGCGCGGCCGGGAACCGTCTCTTCGACTCTGCAACATTTTTGATAACTCGCCATCACCGCACGTCCCTGTAATGGCGATAGCCGGCAAGCGACGTGCTGTGGCCATGGGCAAGAGGTGCCGACACGCAGGTCGACCCAGCTTCTTGCTGAGCTCGGTGAGTGATGGAACGCGCGCAGGCGCCTCGGTAAGCCGCTTGCGCCTGGTTGCGGGCGAGGGCGCTTGCGGGCCGCGATCGAGCGGTTGCTGCAGCAGGCAAGCTGTAGCGTGTCGCGTGCAAGCGTGGCGAGCCCGGCCGCAATCGTGGCGCTTGCAAGGCCGCCGGCCTGCTGCGCGGCAGAATGCGTTGGCGCATGGGCTGTGCTACTTAGTTTGCACGGCATTAGAACGATCTAATCGCATCCGCGCAGAAGAGGGGAGAAGACCAGGAAAACCGGGCGCCGCAACGGTGCCGGATGTTTTTGCGTTACTTCGCGTGGCGTTTTTTTCGGTCGTTGGATCGATACAAAGCCGCCGAGGCCGATCACCATTGGGAGAGCACGACCGAAATGAACTGCACGCCATTCGCACGCAACCGCAGCACGCTGTACGCCGGTATCGCCATCGCCTTGTTCGCGAGCGCCGCCTCCACCACTGTCTCCGCCCAGCAGGCCGACGGCACGCCGGCGCCCACGGGCCAGGCCGCGATGCAGGCCACGGACCTGGACGCAGTGACGGTGACCGGCTACCGCTACGCGATCGAAAAAAGTCTGGAGCAAAAGCGCAACGCCAACGCCGTGGTCGATGTCATCACCGCCGAGGACGTGGGCAAGTTCCCTGACAAGAACGTGGCCGATGCGCTGCAGCGCGTGCCCGGCGTGGTGATCAGCCGCGACGGTGGCGAGGGGAAGAACGTCAGCGTGCGCGGTTTGTCCTCGGAGCTGGTGCTGACCGAATTGAACGGCAACTACATCGCCACCGCCGAATCCAACGGCGACCCCACGCGCTCGTTCAACTACACGCTGCTGCCGTCGAACCTGCTGGGCAGCGCGGAGCTGTACAAGACCTCGGAAGCGCGCATCGACGAAGGCGGCATCGGCGGCACGGTGATCCTGCAGACGCGGCGCCCGCTGGAACTGGAGCCAAATTCCGGCTTCGTTTCCGCCGAGGGCACCTGGTCCGATACCAGCAAGAAGACGGACGGCCAGTTCTCCGGTTCGTACTCCTGGCACGACAAGGACAACCGCTTCGGTGTCTTCGTTGGCTACACGCAGCAAAAGCGCACCGCACGCACGCTCGATGCCAGTACCGAGAGTTGGCAGTGGTACGGCCGCGACGAAGTCGGCCCGGCGGTCGACGTGAATGGAAATCCGTCGGACTTCAACGCCAACTGGTGGGGCGGCACCGGTTTCTGGAACCAGGACGGCAATTACTCCACCGGTTTCATGATGCCGACGGCGGTCAGCCTGGACGCCAAGCGCGAGGAGCGCGAGCGCAAGGGCGGGCAACTGACCCTGCAGTTCAAGCCCACCGACGACCTGACCCTGACCGCGAACTACTTCCGCTTTGACCTGTCGCAGAATTCGCAGACCAATACCATCAAGATTCCCGAGTGGAACATTGCCCGCTATTACGGCGACGGCAACTGGCGCGGCGGGCGCCTGCTCGACGGGCTGCAGTTCGATCCCAGCGGCACGATTGTCACTGGCGCCGCCTACAGCCTGCGTCCGGGCAAGACCTACTACTGCAGCGAGGCGCAGGCCGCCGCGGCCGGCCTGCCGCCGGGCGGCTGGGGCTCGGACGACTGCACGGTGCCGACGCCGCAGATCACCGGCAGCTACAACATCGAGAAATCGCAGTCGCAGACGGTGGACCTGGGCGGCGAATGGCGTGGCGAGCAGGTGGACGTGGCGTTCAAGGTTGGCCGCACCTGGGCCAAGGGCGGGCCGGAGCTGCAGTTTTCCTTACCGATCAAGCCGCGCCTGCAGAACGCCGACGGCAGCTGGAGCAACGGCAATTTCGCCAGCGCCTGGGACCTGACCGGCACCCCAAGCATGACCTTCTCGCCGGAGCTGATGCAAAACCTGCGCGACGGCATCCTGCAGGTCGACCTGGGCTCGACCGGCTCGTCCTGGACCCGCAACACCAATCAGCAGCAGTACGCGCAGATCGATACCACCTGGCATTTCGATGGCGAGGTCGTCGACTCGCTGCAGTTTGGCCTCAAGCGTCGCGACGGCGGCATCCACCGCAATACCGGCAACAACTACTGGGTGTGCCCAGGCACCGACCCGGGCGACTACGACAACCGCTACTGGAACGGGCGCTGCAATGCCATCGCCACCCAGTTCTCGCCGGGCCTGCTGTTCGCGCAGGACAACCTGGCCGGTGGCGTCAACGCCAGCGCGTTCCCGGCGATCAACTTCCCGGGCTACATCGGCTACTTGAACCAGACCTACGGCGCGATGCAGACCCGCAACGAAGACAACTTCGTCTACAACGTCGACGAGGAGATCTACTCCAGCTACCTGCAACTCAACTTCCACACCGAGCGGCTGCGTGGCAACGTCGGCGTGCGGGTGGCGCGCACCGGCCAGCGTGCCGCTTCCACCGACAAGGTGACTGCCTACAACGACTATTTCTTCGACGGCGCCGACGGCAATCCGCTGGCCTGCCAGCAGGGCGCCGCCACGCCCGGCGGCGCGCCGGCCGACACCTATTGCGGCACCGAAGGCTATTGGCGCTTGGCCGACAGCGTGCAACGCACCGAGTCGTTCGTGGTCAGCGGGCTGGACCGCAACTACACCGACGTGCTGCCGAGTTTCAACCTGGCCTACGACCTGACCGAGAACCTGTTGCTGCGCGCGGCAGCCTCGAAAGTGATCGCACGCCCCAGCTACAACGACATCGCAGCGCCCGGCAGCCTGGAGTTCTACAGCCCCGAGTACGTGGCCGACCGGCGCCTGACCGGCGGTGCCAGCGAGCAGGGCTGGTACGGCTCGGGCAGCAACAAGAACCTGGAGCCGTACAAGGCCAACCAGTTCGACCTGGGGCTGGAATGGTATTTCCACCCGGGTTCGGTGGCGGGTGTGGGACTGTTCCGCAAGAACGTGGAGAACTTTGCGGTCGACGTGATCAGCGACGTGAACATGATGGTCGACGGGCAGCCGGTCACCGTGCAGAACTACAGCACCCAGGCCGGCGGCCAGGACGCGGTCTCGCAGGGTGTGGAGCTCTACGCGCAGCACACGCTGCCGTTCGGCCTCGGCGTGCAGTTCAACTACACCTATAACGATGCCAGCAAGGCGGCGGTGCGGCTGGAAGACGGTACCGAGGCCGGCAAGACATCCATGCCGGGCAGCGCCAGGAACCAGACCAACCTCACCGTGTTCTACGAGACCGACAGCCTGCTGCTGCGTGCCTCGTACAACCGTCGCGGCGAACTGGTGCAAGGCCTGGTCAATGGCCTGAACGTCTTTGAGGAGCCGTACTACCAGATCGATGTCAACGCGGCCTACAACATCACCCCCGCGCTCAGCCTCACCGCCTCGGTGCTGAACCTGACCAAGCAGGAGTCGCGCCAGCACCTGGGCGAGGACACCCGGGCGCGGTTCTACACCGGCGGCTATGCCGGGCGGCTGGCGTACCTGGGGCTGACATACAAGTTCTAGGTCCTAACGTGTTGCGCTCATGCCTGCCGCGTGGCGGAGGGTATGGGTGCGACGGTTCGGCGACGCCAGGCTGCAGTGGAAGTGAACCTGGAGCTGTTATTTCGAAGCAGGGAGCCCTTGAGATATGCTTTCGGCTTCCTACGGAAGGCGAAGCACATGAAGGGATTTGCAGGGGTTCTCTTGTTCCTGGCTGCACTTTCAGCACACGGCCAAGGCAAGATCGACTACGACGGTGTAGCCAAAAATATGGACGCCTACGAGCAGGCCGCTGAGCAGGCGTCAGGCGGGCTCCAGAAGCGCATTGCAGGACTTGTTGTTGCGCCCGGTGCATGGGAAAAGAAGAGCACAAAGATTTGCTCTGAGCTGGGCCATGCTTTGAGGCACGCAGTGGAGATGCGGATAAGTGACGGCGTACTAGTCATGGCCGCAATTTCGATGGATGGCGATAAGCCGGCTGATCAGACACGGCACTATCGCTATGCTGCGGCCCAGATTTTTCATGGTGCCATTCGTGACGCAAAGGACGCCACTGAGGCACTAGATAAATGCCTGGCCGATTATAATTAAGGGTCTTGCCGGGGTATGCGTCTGTGGAAGAAGTGCACCTGGAACCGTTCTTTGGTTGAAACCGCCTTTCCCGCCTACCCATATGCTTTGAGAAGAGCCGGTTCATAGCCACTGCATGATCTTCCGACCTGTAGCGTCAAAGAATTGACGGAATAGGGTCGCGGGGTTGGCCTTTTCACGTGCGTTTTATAGCGCTAGGCTGTTCTTAACGGATTTATGGGATTTCCAGTGACGGAACTAAAATCAAGCGACCTTGAGGCAATTCTATCTGGGGATGCGAATCAGCTGGATGTGCACTTGACACTGGTAGAGAAGTCGATACCAATCGCAGGATCTGAGATGCGCTTGAGCTGTCATTGCCTCTCGGTTGATGCGAACGGGCGGGTCAAGGTGTCGCGACTTGTTGAGTATCTTCGTCTTGTATTAACGGACTACGCAATTCCGCGGACTAAGATCGAGGCAGCGCGAAAGCGGGACGCTGAATTCAAAAGTTCTGCGGCTATGAATTCGCTTCTTTTTGAGGCTCGCAGTCTATTTACCGATTTGAATAATAGTGGCGAGGGTGGGGAGATGCTTCTCTACGTCCTCGCCCAGCATTACCTTAAAATTCCGCAAGTGCTGTGCAAGATGGATCTAAAGACCGATTCGAAGATGCACTACCACGGTGCGGACGGTGTGTACGCAGGGGTTACTGATGATGGTGTCCTCAAGCTCTACTGGGGAGAGTCCAAAGTCTATGCCACGCCTAGTTCAGCAATTTCTGCATGCCTCCGCTCACTCGCCCCATTCCTTTCACAAGAGGAGAGCGAAGAGGCGGAGCGAGAGAGAGATCTTGTGCTTCTCAGCGACAAAGCAGATCTCAGTAATTCTGAACTAACTTCCGCGTTCAAACGATACTTCGACAAAAACTCAACTATGTCTAACCGAGTACGTTATTGCGGAATAGGGCTCGTCGGGTTCGACTCGGCGATGTACCCGGAGGCAAACGGCAGCGCTATTGCGGAAGAGCTCGCTGCGCAAGCAAAATTAGACATCCAGGATTGGCTCATCCAGGCCAAGAAACATGTGGAAAAAAGAAAAATAGAGAAGTTTGAGATAGAGCTTCTGTGTGTACCAGTGCCCAACGTGAGCAAATTCAGACGGGAATTCTTGCGCGCATTGGGGATCACAAAATGAGTGCAACGGAACTGCAGGACTGGCTGGTGGAGGATGGGGTCCGGGATGAAATTGCTCTCATCTCTCGGAAGATGGTCGAGATGGAATTTGAACTTGCCCCCAGTAAGGAATCTTCGGCTGATTACCAGCCTATCGACTGGCAGCGTTTACTCTTGGCCGGGAGCATACTCGCTCGGTCAAGGATTCGGAGCCATGAAGAGACAGCGTTGAAGATCGCGACAGCAGCTGTGTTGCTCCCAGAACGAAAAACTTGGCGGGACGCGGGTGCGATCTTGCTTGAGAAACTATCAAATCATCGCGCGGTCACCCTCGCTGAAGAGCGTGCGCTCATCAGCCCAAGACTGGATGGCCGTCTAGGAATTACAAGTCGGCTCGAAGCATTTCGTAGGCAGATGGAGACAACAGTCCTCGAAAGGTTCACGGGGAAGTGGTTGCCAGTTAATGACTTCCAGCGCGACTTCTGGAGCGGGGCGTCATCAGAGGAGACGTCCTGGCTATCGGCTTCCGCGCCCACCGCGTCTGGAAAGACGTTTCTGGTGCGCAAATGGCTGATTGACCGGATGTTGACAAGCGATTCGACCGTTGCCGTGTATATCGCACCGACGCGGGCGTTGGTCTCAGAGGTCGAGTCTTCAATAATTGAAATCGTCAGCGAGATGGAGGTTGCGAATAGAATTCACGTGGCATCGTTGCCGCTCAAAGATAGCTATACCGTCCCTCTGAAGCAAGCAAAGAAGGTCATTCTTATCTTTACGCAGGAGCGGCTTCACCTTTTGGCAAATGCAGTCGGAGATGGTCTGCGGATTGATCTTCTCGTGGTAGACGAGGCACATAAGATCGGAGATGGTGGGAGAGGGGTCATTCTTCAATCGGCGATTGAGCGCGTGGCATCAGGGAATCCATCCATGCGAGCTGTTTTCATCAGTCCCGCGACCCAGAATCCCGGAATTCTATTGCAAGACGCGCCAGCCATAGCGAAGAAGGTCGCCGTGGATAGTGACTTCCCAACCGTTCTTCAGAACATAATCCTGTGCTCGCCGTGCGCCGGCAAGCCATTGGAGTGGACGCTTGATCTAAGAACGCCCTCCGGTGTGCTTCCGATTGGAAGTCTCATTCTTAAGAATAGGCCTACTAGTCTATCGAAGAAGATCGCGTCCATTGCGGCCGCAGTCGGTCGTCGCGGTGGGACTCTGGTGTACGCGAATGGTGCTGCGGATGCTGAAAAGATCGCGATGCTCATCTTCCAGCAAATCGAAAGCGAAATTGTAATCGATTCGGAACTTGCCAATCTTGCAGATCTTGCGCGAAAGGGAGTTCATCCTGAGTATCAGCTTGCCAATGTGGTAGAGCGAGGGGTGGCGTTCCACTATGGAAACATGCCTTCTCTTCTTCGTCAGGAGATTGAGAAGCTCTTCCGCATAGGAAAGCTAAGATTTTTGGTCTGCACGTCCACATTGGTTGAAGGAGTAAATCTATCCTGCCGCACGATCGTCGTACGAGGGCCTCGCAAGGGGCGCAGTCATCCTATGGGAGCAGCTGACTTCTGGAATCTGGCCGGTCGTGCCGGTCGCTGGGGGAATGAATTTCAGGGGAACATTGTCTGTATTGACCCAAATGATTCTGATGCTTGGCCCTCTGGGGTTCCAGAGCGATCTCGCTATCCTATTGAGCGAGAAACGGATGCGGTAATGGATAGAGTTAACGAACTCGACGCGTACATAAGGGCAAGGCCAGATGCAGGGGACAGAGAGATACTCGATAACTCGGATCTCGAGCATGTTTCATCCTATCTTCTGGAAGTGTATATGAGGAGTGGATCAATCCTCGATGCCCCATTCGCGTTGCGCCGTGACGCTGCCGATATCCTCGCACTAAACAGCAGCCTGGCGTCGGTGGTTCCTGCGATTGAGCTTCCTGCAGATTTAATCTCCCGACACCCAGGCGTCGCAGCACTTGGTCTCCAGAAGCTATTGCAGTACTTCAGGCGTTTCTTGGGAAGAGAAGAGCTGCTGCTACTTGAACCAGCCGATAGTGACAAGGCGTACGGAAGGTTCAATGCGATTATGAGTGCTATCAATGAGCACGTATTCCCTGCGTTTCAGCCCCCCTCTGCTACAACCGTGCACTCGATCGTAGTACTTGACTGGCTTAGGGGATACTCTCTCAGGCACATGATAAGGAAACGAATTGACTACCTGAACCGCAAGGGAAAGGAAGTTAAAGTGCCTTTGATCATCAGAGAGACCATGGAGCTTGTTGAGCAGATCGCCAGATTCAAGGCGCCTAAGTACATCGCGGCATACGTCGATGTTCTAAAGTTCTTCCTCGCAGAGGCGAATCGCGCGGATTTGTTGAGTGATGATATTGATATAGGGACGGCGCTAGAGTTTGGTGTTTCAACGCGGACCATGCTGTCATTGATGGAGCTGGGATTATCTCGAATGAGTGCGGTGGAGATTAATGATGTCATTGCCAATGACCAGATGGATCAGGATGAATGTATTAACTGGATGCGTGAAAACATTAATTTGATCATAGGGTCCGAAATTCCTGTAATCATAGTAAGGGAAGTCCAATCCATCATCGATAGTGTGAAAAATTCGGGGGTTTAATGGCCGCAAAGTCTGTGCAGGTGGGTAGTAGGGTCTTCGTCCTACAGAAGGATGCCCTTCAATTCTTTAAGGGGATGCTGGGTAGATATAAGGTGGGTGATAGAGTCCTAACCGATGACGAGGTGGATCTACGGGCGCTAATTACCCTGCACATAGATAGCGTGCAGAAGATCGGAGCCGGAGTGGATCATTTTGAGGTATTGGAAGACGGCTACGGTGGCCGGTGTTTCTGGATAGTTAGGATCGATGGCACGCTCGAGAAGTTCTCCTACATAAGCTGCGTAACAGGTCGATAACGGCAAAATAGGACGGAGGTAATCAAGCGAATCGGTCGAAGGTGAAAGAGGACGAAGGTAATTAAGCGAACCGGTCGTACAGGTCCACGCGGCGATGTCTGATAGCGTGGCTGTGTCGCTTCCGTCAGACTGAGGTCTTCTTCTTGAGCAGGAGGCCTGGCCATGCTGCGTCAGCCGCTTCTGGAACGAAATAACGGTTCCAGGTTCACTTCCACTGCAACCTGGCCGTCGCCAAGCCATCGCACCCATGCCTGCCACGCGACGGTATGGGCGCGACGCTCCGGCTCTCGGATCATCTGCATTACCTGCAGGTTGAAGGCGTTATCGACGGTTCTGGGGTTTTTACCTAGCGCGGGGCTTGCGGGGAGGATCATCCCCATTGGGGTGTCTAGAAGCATTAGACCAGCACACCAACTTACAACCGTCCCGACGCCCCCCCGATTTTGAGTAGCACCTCAGTTTGGAGTCCAATTCCCTAACTCGAGGAGATTGGACGTGAAGAAGCGTTTTTCTGAAGAACAGATCATCGGCTTCCTGCGCGAAGCTGATGCCGGTGTGGCGATCAAGGACCTGTGCCGGCGGCATGGCTTCAGCGAGGCTTCCTATTATCTGTGGCGCAGCAAGTTCGGCGGGATGAGCGTGCCCGATGCCAAGCGGCTCAAGGACCTTGAGTCCGAGAACGCGCGGCTGAAGAAGTTGCTGGCCGAGCAGCTGTTCGAGAACGACCTGATCAAGGATGCACTGCGAAAAAAGTGGTGAGCGCACCGGCGCGTCGCATGCTGGTGCGCGAGTGGATCGGGCGTGGTGCCAGCGAGCGTCGTGCGTTGGCAGTGATCGGCATGAGCGCCAGTGCGCTGCTGTCGACTCCCCGCAATTCA
>NZ_JAGHWZ010000003.1:0-86598 GCF_017746015.1 Xanthomonas sp. A1809
GTTGCCAAGATCATCAAGTAAGCAACACCTGCAGCACGGCAGCTTCGGCTGCCGTGTCGCTGGAAAAGAAAAGGTCGGCGAGAGCCGGCCTTTTTCTTTGTACACGTGTTGGCGGGGACCCTGCCTGGCGCGAGAATGCGCTTGCCGATGCAAAGAGAGAGATGAAGAAAACAGGCGCCTGCCCCACTCATAACGCTGCATCCGGTGGGTGCGTGCGCAAGTCGCATCGGCGGCATGATTGCGGATTGGTGAACCGGCTGTCATGACGTAAGGAGGCATGGCGCGCAGATGCCGGTGACAGTCAGCGAATGCCGTTGATCAAGCCGCTTGTCGGGTTCTTGAGCAGATTCAGGCCGGGCAGGTCGAAATTGTCCAGCTCCTGTTTGGTGGTTGCGATATTCAGCCCGACGATGGCCAAAGTGTCCGGGTCCACGTCAATGCCCAGTGGCATGGCGGAGAACTGGACGTAATCGCGGCTGGCATTCCATTGCGGGCTGCCGCCGATGGTTTGGAGGATGCGGTTGATCTGGGTGCCGACCGGATGGCCGAGTAGATGGAAGGGCAGGTGCGCCCTCTGATCGGCGAAGGCGATCAGGTTGCTGACACGGTCATTGCGCAATCCCACCGCCAGCTCGCCTTGCACGAGGGTGCCAGCTCGACGCGGATGCTGCGCCAGCTGTGCTTTGATGTCGCGCGGGTATAGATACAGCAGGCTGAGTCTGTTCGGATCCACCGCATCGGTGTGGGTAACGTCAGGCTGCCCTAGCGCGGCCAGTACCTGTTGCTTGCGCATTCCAAGTGCGAGCGGACCGATGTGCGCGCATGCCACCGGCAACGTGGTCGCGCTGGCGGAGGTAGTAAACGTCTGGTGCAACGCACGCGAGCAGGCCTTGCCATCGTTGCCGGCAGCGCGGGAAGGCGGGGCGACGAGTCCGAAGAGTAGCAGGCCGCAAAACAAGAGGGGGTGCCGGGGCATAGGAGGTGTCCGGTGGGGAAATCCTGCAAGGACGAGGCCGGGTGGGAAAGAAAGGTTGGTTACTTGTATTGGCTGATACGTCTACCTTATGCCGCCTTTGCAGCTGTCGGTAATCCGGTCCGCGACGGAGGTCGACCCGATAAGCGCCGGTGGGGCCGTCGATGTCGCTGAGACCGGAAGCGTCCACCGCGATACGGTCTAGCATCAGCGCCGTCAAATGGCGCGCCGCTTGCGCGGATACGGACGTCTTTGGTGAGTTCGATATGGATGGCGTTCCCAGTGTAGTGGGCGGATTCTTGCCGGTGGTCGACACCCTGCCACCGGGCGGATCGGGGGCGTGCTGCTTAGGTGTTATCTGCAGGGCCATCTTCGGAAGCCGCATTGCTGCAGTCGTGGCAGGCTTTGCCTGCACCAGCAGACCGGTGATGCAAACGCGTTGGCAAAGTAGAGCCCTGCAACGATCACTGCAGTATCCCGGCAACGCCGCTGGGGTCCGATATTGCCTGGAACCAGGGTCGCTATACTCCAGCCGTTGTCCATGCCCGCCGTGTTTGATTCCCGGCCCTGAGTCTGGTCAGTCCGGACTAGCGCCCCGACAAAGGTGGTGTCCGGGGCGGATTTATGCGTCACAGCTGCTACCGGGCTAACTCCGGATCAGGGTAGCGCGCTTGCAGGAGCGGAGGTGAGCCGCTAGAATGCGCGGCTACGGTGTCCCTGGGTAGGGCGCTGAGTTACAGCGAAAAGAACGGCAGGATGCCGCTCGTGTTCGCCAGACCGGGAAGGTCGCGTTGCATGGAGCACTCAACAACTCTCACGTTGTTGACCGTGCTCTTGTTGCGCATTATACTTTTCCGTCTGGGCAGGCCGGGTCACCGGGCTGCCTCAGTTTTTGGGCGGAGGAAATGCCCTCGCCAGCAGGATGCGCGGCGATTTCATCAACGTCAGGAATATCGGGGCAGGTATCCCAGAGGCCTTGCCCGTCGCTCTTTTAACGAAGGAACCCACCGTCATGGCGGAGCAAAAGACCGGTCAGAAGGCGGATCAGAAGATCCGTATCCGGCTGAAGGCGTTCGATCATCGCTTGATTGACCGTTCGGCCAGCGAGATCGTCGAAACGGCTAAGCGGACTGGCGCGCAAGTGCGTGGCCCGATCCCGTTGCCGACCAAGATCGAACGTTACACCATCCTCGTATCCCCGCATGCTGACAAAGATGCTCGTGACCAATACGAAACCCGCACGCACAAGCGTGTGCTCGATATCATCGACCCGAACGACAAGACCGTGGACGCGCTGATGAAGCTCGAGCTCGCGGCTGGCGTCGACGTCCAGATCAAGTTGACCTGAGGACTACGACCATGACGAAGAAATATTCGTTGGGCTTCGTGGG
Source organism: Xanthomonas sp. A1809 (assembly GCF_017746015.1). Classification (NCBI taxonomy): domain Bacteria; kingdom Pseudomonadati; phylum Pseudomonadota; class Gammaproteobacteria; order Lysobacterales; family Lysobacteraceae; genus Xanthomonas; species Xanthomonas sp. A1809. The sequence continues at coordinate 2,365 of NZ_JAGHWZ010000003.1, forward strand.
CCGCAAGGCTGGTATGAGCCGCGTCTTCACTGAAGATGGCCGCTCGGTACCGGTCACGCTGATCGAAGCAACTCCGAACCGCATCGCGCAGATCAAGACCGTCGAAGTTGACGGCTACAGCGCCGTGCAGGTCACCGTTGGCGCCCGTCGTGCCGCGCTGGTCAACAAGCCGGCTGCAGGCCACTTCGCCAAGGCGAAGGTGGAAGCGGGTCGCGGCCTGTGGGAATTCCGTGTTGAAGATGCCCAGCTCGGCGATTTCGCCGTCGGTGGCGAAATCAAGGCGGACATCTTCGAGGTCGGCCAGAAGGTCGACGTCCAGGGCGTCACCAAGGGTAAGGGTTTCCAGGGCACCATCAAGCGCTACAACTTCCGTATGGGCGATGCAACCCACGGTAACTCGCTGTCGCATCGCGCGCCGGGTTCGCTGGGTCAGCGCCAGACCCCGGGTCGCGTTTTCCCGGGCAAGAAGATGTCGGGCCACATGGGCGCAGTGCAGCAAAGCACGCAGAACCTGGAAGTGGTCAAGGTCGACGTCGAGCGTGGTCTGATTGCTATCCGCGGCGCCGTGCCTGGCGCAGCTGGTGGCGATGTGATCGTCCGTCCGGCGAGCAAGGCATAAGGAGAGATGACGATGGAACTCGTTATCACGGGTAGCAACAACAAGGTCTCGGTCTCCGATGCCGTGTTCGGTCGCGAATTCAGCGAAGATCTGGTTCACCAGGTCGTTGTCGCTTATCGCAATGCCGGTCGCGCCGGTACCAAGGCACAGAAGACGCGTTCGGAAGTTGCGGGCACGACCAAGAAGTCGAAAAAGCAGAAGGGCGGCGGTGCGCGTCATGGCGCGCTGACGGCTCCGATCTTCGTCGGCGGTGGCGTGACCTTCGCGGCCAAGCCGCGCAGCTTCGAGCAGAAGGTCAACCGCAAGATGTACCGTGCGGCCATCTGCGCGATCTTCTCCGAGCTGAACCGTCAGGGTCGTCTGATGATCGTCGACGCGTTCGACCTCGAAGCGACCAAGACCAAGGGCTTGATCGAAAAGCTCAAGGGGCTGGAAGTGGGCAAGCGCCCGCTGATCGTTACCGAAGAGGCTTCCGAGCACCTGTATCTGTCCGCTCGCAATCTGCCGTATGTGCAGGTGCGTGACGTGCAGGGTCTGGATCCGGTCGCTCTGGTCGGGGCCGATACGGTCGTGATCACCGCCGACGCGGTCAAGAAGGTCGAGGAGTGGCTGGCATGAGCAGCAACGAAAAAAGCAGCAACGAAAAAATCTTCAGCGTGCTGCGTGCTCCGCGAGTCTCCGAAAAGACCGCGCGCCTGCAGGAAATTTCCAACCAGTATGTCTTCGAAGTTTCGAACGAAGCCACCAAGGCCGATGTAAAGGCCGCGGTTGAGCAGCTGTTCGACGTCAAGGTCAAGGCAGTCAACGTGGTCAACGTCAAGGGCAAGAGCAAGTCCTTCCGTAACCGTGCTGGCAGCCGCGGCAATTGGCGCAAGGCGTACGTCCGCCTGGTTGATGGTCAGTCCATCGACGTAACGGCCAAGGCCTGAGGTCCATCCCATGCCATTGATGAAGTTCAAACCCACCTCTCCCGGCCGTCGTTCCGCCGTGCGCGTGGTTACTCCCGATCTGCACAAGGGCGCACCGCACGCGGCGCTGCTCGACTCGCAGAGCAAGTCCGGTGGTCGTAACCACCACGGCCGCATCACCGTGCGTCACGTCGGTGGTGGCCACAAGCAGCACTACCGCATCATCGACTTCAAGCGCAACAAGGAAGGCATTCTGGCGCGTGTGGAGCGGATCGAATACGATCCGAACCGTACCGCTCATATCGCCCTGCTGTGCTACGTCGACGGCGAGCGCCGCTACATCATCGCCCCCAAGGGCCTGAAGGCCGGCGACCAGGTCATTGCCGGTGCCAACGCACCGATCAAGACCGGCAACACGCTGCCGCTGCGCAACATCCCGGTCGGTACGACGGTTCACGGTATCGAGCTGAAGCCGGGTAAGGGCGCTCAGATCGCACGTGCCGCCGGTGCAGCCGTCCAGCTGGTCGCTCGCGAAGGCATCTATGCCACGCTGCGTCTGCGCTCGGGCGAAATGCGCAAGGTGCCGGTCGAGTGCCGCGCCACCATCGGCGAAGTCGGCAACGACGAGCACAACCTTGAGAAGCTGGGCAAGGCCGGCGCCAAGCGTTGGCGCGGTGTTCGTCCGACCGTTCGCGGTGCGGCCATGAACCCGGTCGATCACCCGCACGGTGGTGGTGAAGCGAAGGCTGGTCAGGGTAATCCGCATCCGGTCACCCCGTGGGGTGTTCCGACCAAGGGTTACAAGACGCGCAAGAACAAGCGCACCCAGCAGTTCATCGTCCGCGATCGTAGGGGCTAATCGACCATGGCACGTTCACTTAAGAAGGGCCCGTTCGTCGATCACCACCTTGCAAAGAAGGTGGAGTCCGCTGCGGGTAGCAAGAAGCCGATCAAGACCTGGTCGCGCCGTTCGATGATCCTGCCTGAAATGGTAGGCATCACCATCGCCGTGCATAACGGCAAGAACCACATTCCGGTGCTCGTCAACGAGAATATGGTCGGCCACAAGCTCGGCGAATTTGCCGTCACCCGGACCTTCAAGGGTCACGGTGGCGACAAGAAGTCGGGCAGGTAAGGAGAGATGACGATGGAAGCGAAAGCAATCCTGCGCACCGCGCGCATCTCCCCGCAGAAGGCCCGCCTGGTCGCTGACCAGGTGCGTGGTTTGTCCGCCGAACGTGCGGTCAATCTGCTGAAGTTCTCGGACAAGAAGGCTGCACACCTGATCAAAAAGGTGGTGGAGTCGGCGATCGCCAATGCCGAGAACAATCAGGGCGCGGATGTCGACGAGCTGAAGGTCAAGACCATCATGGTTGATGAAGGTCCCTCCCTGAAGCGTTTCATGGCGCGGGCGAAAGGCCGCGGTACCCGCATCCTCAAGCGCACCAGCCACATCACTGTGGTTGTGGGCGCCGCCAAGTAAGCGGAAAGGAAAAGACCATGGGTCATAAAGTTCATCCGACTGGAATCCGCCTCGGCATCGCCAAGGACTGGAATTCCAAGTGGTACGCAAACAAGGCCGAGTTCGCCTCCTATCTGGCAGCCGACCTGAAAGTGCGTGAAATGCTGCGCAAGAAGCTCGCGCAGGCAGGTGTCAGCAAGATCTTGATCGAGCGCCCTGCCAAAACCGCCCGCGTGACCATTCACACCGCCCGTCCGGGTGTGGTGATCGGCAAGCGTGGCGAGGACATCGAAAAGCTGCGCAAGGAAGTGAGCCAGCTGATGGGCGTTCCGGCGCACATCAACGTCACCGAAGTGCGCAAGCCGGAGCTGGATGCGCAGCTGGTCGCCGAGTCGATCGCGCAGCAGCTTGAGCGTCGCATCATGTTCCGCCGTGCAATGAAGCGCTCGGTCGGTAACGCGATGCGCCTGGGTGCCTTGGGCATCAAGGTCAATGTGGCTGGCCGCCTCAACGGTGCAGAAATTGCCCGTTCGGAGTGGTACCGCGAAGGCCGCGTGCCGCTGCACACGCTACGTGCCGACATTGATTACGGTTTTGCCGAGGCGTCCACGACGTACGGCATCATCGGCATCAAGGTCTGGATCTATAAGGGCGAAGTCTTCGACTTCTCTCAGGTTGGCCAGGAAAAGCAGGACGACAGCCCGCGCAACGATCGTAACGATCGCGGCGACCGTGGTGACCGCCCGTCGCGCCCGGCTCGTGAAGCGAGGTAACGGCAATGTTGCAACCCAAGCGAACCAAATATCGCAAGATGCACAAGGGCCGTAACGACGGCCTGGCATGGAGCGGAAACGCCGTCAGCTTCGGCGAGTACGGCCTCAAGGCCACGGCGCACGGTCAGCTGACCGCACGCCAGATTGAAGCAGCACGCCGCACGATCAGCCGCCACGTCAAGAAGGGCGGCAAGATGTGGATCCGTGTGTTCCCCGACAAGCCGATCACCAAGAAGCCGATCGAAGTCCGCATGGGCTCCGGTAAGGGCAACGTGGAGTACTGGGTCGCGCAGATTCAGCCGGGCCGCATGATCTATGAAATCGAGGGAATCCCCGAAGAGACCGCACGTGAGGCGTTTCGCCTTGCCGCTGCCAAGCTCTCGGTGACCACCACTTTCGTGACCCGGACGGTGCGCTGATGGATATCAAACAACTCCGCGAAAAGTCGGCTGACGAATTGAAGGCCCACCTGACCGATCTGCGTAAGGAGCAGTTCTCGCTCCGTATGCAGCAGGTCACCGGCCAGCTGCCGAAGACCCACGAAACCCGCCGGGTGCGCCGCGAGATTGCTCGCGTCAAGCACCTGCTCGGCAGCACCAAGTAAGGACGGCCGCGATGAGCGACAATAACGAAAAGCAAACGCTGCGCACGGTCGAAGGCCGTGTCGTCAGCAACAAGATGGACAAGACGGTCACCGTGTTGGTGGAGCGCCAGGTCAAGCATGCGCTGTACGGCAAGTACATCAAGCGCTCGACCAAGCTGCACGCACACGACGCCGACAATGCCTGCAACGAAGGCGACGTCGTGCGTGTGACCGAGATTGCTCCGATGTCCAAGACCAAGAACTGGCGGGTGGTGGAAATCGTCACCCGTTCGGCCGAATAAGGGAGATCTGAATCATGATCCAGATGCAGAGCTACCTCGATGTCGCCGACAATTCGGGTGCCAAGGAAGTGATGTGCATCAAGGTGCTGGGCGGCTCCAAGCGCCGTTACGCACACATTGGCGACATCATCAAGGTGACCGTCAAGGACGCCATTCCGCGTGGCAAGGTCAAGAAGGGCGAAGTCTACGACGCCGTCGTGGTGCGTACCCGCAAGGGTGTGCGCCGTCCCGACGGTTCGCTGATCCGCTTCGATGGCAACGCCGCTGTGCTGTTGAACAATAAGCAGGAGCCGATCGGGACCCGCATCTTCGGGCCGGTGACGCGCGAGCTGCGTTCCGAGAAGTTCATGAAGATCGTCTCGCTCGCTCCCGAAGTGCTGTGAGCGGAGGACATACACATGGCTAACCGTATCAAGAAGGGCGACCAGGTCGTCATCAACACCGGCAAGGACAAGGGTAAGCAGGGTGAAGTGGTGCGTGTGGACGGCGATCGCGTGATCGTCTCCAACGCCAACGTCATCAAGCGCCACACCAAGCCGAACCCGCAGGCAGGCGTTGCCGGCGGCGTGGTCGAGCGTGAAGCGTCGATCCATATCTCCAACGTCAATATCGTCAACCCGGCAACGGGCAAGGGCGAGCGCGTTGGCTTCAAGGTGCTGGAGGATGGACGCAAACTGCGTGTGTTCCGCTCCAGCGGTGAGGCGCTCGACGCCTGAGGAATGAGATCATGAACACTCGTCTCGAAAAGTTTTACAAGGAAAACGTGGTGCCGGCCCTGATGAAGGAATTCGGCTACACCAATCCGATGGAAGTGCCGAAGCTGGTCAAGGTCACGCTCAACATGGGCGTGGGCGAAGCCGCTACCAACAAGAAGATCCTGGAAAATGCGGTCGCCGACATGGCCAAGATTTCCGGCCAAAAGCCGGTGGTCACCAAGTCGCGCGTTTCGGTCGCATCCTTCAAGATCCGTGACGGTTGGCCGATCGGCTGCAAGACCACCTTGCGTCGCGCCAAGATGTACGAGTTCCTGGATCGCCTGATCAACATCTCGTTGCCGCGCGTGCGCGACTTCCGTGGTGTGTCCGGTCGCTCCTTCGACGGTCGTGGCAACTTCAACATGGGTGTGAAGGAGCAGATCATCTTCCCGGAAATCGACTTCGACGCCGTCGACGCGATTCGCGGTATGGATATCGCCATCACCACCACCGCCAAGACGGATGCGGAAGCGAAGGCGCTGCTGGCAGCGTTCAAGTTCCCGTTCCGTAACTGACCGTCGAGGACATCCGAAATGGCAAAGACCTCCATGATCCACCGCGACATCAAGCGTGCAAAGCTGGCGAAGAAATTCGCCGGCAAGCGTGATGCGCTGAAGAAGATCCTCTCCAGTCAGGATGCGTCCTACGAAGAGAAGATCGAAGCGTCGACCAAGTTGCAGAAGCTGCCGCGCGATTCGTCGCCGAGCCGCTATCGCAACCGTTGCGAGCTGTCCGGTCGTCCGCGCGGTGTCTACCGCAAGTTCGGTCTGGGTCGCAACATGCTGCGCAAGGCCACGATGAACGGCGACGTTCCGGGCCTGCGTAAGGCGAGCTGGTAACAGCATTTCGGCCGTTCGCGGCCGGATTTGAACAGGATGGTTCTGTTCAACAAGAGAGTCCGACGCAAGTCGGGCTCTTTTGTCGTATACTTCCGCTTCTGTCTTGCCCGTTCGGGCTTGGCATGGCGTCAAGGGTCCTGGCCCGTCCCCAGGAAAACACAAGATTTTCGCGAAAGCGGATATCGGTGCACTCAAAGGTACTCACATGAGCATGACTGATCCCATCGCCGACCTGCTGGTTCGCATCAAGAATGCGGCCGCGGTTGGTAAGCAGACGGTGAAATTGCCGTCGTCCAAGATTAAGGTTGCGATCGCCCAGGTCCTGAAGGACGAGGGTTACATCACCGACCTGCGCGTGACCCAGACCGAAAACAACAAGGCGGAACTGGAAATCGTGCTGAAGTATTTCGAAGGCCGCCCGGTCATCGAGACCCTGAAGCGTTTTTCGCGCTCGGGTCTGCGCCAGTACCGCGGCAAGACCGAGCTGCCCAAGGTCCTCGGTGGCCTGGGTATCGCCATCATCTCCACGTCGAAGGGCATCATGACCGATGCGCAGGCTCGCGAAGCCGGCGTTGGTGGTGAAGTTCTGTGCTTCGTGGCCTAAGGGAAGGAATCGAACATGTCCCGTGTAGCCAAGAAGCCTGTCTCCCTCCCGAAGGGTGTTGAACTCAAGGTCCAGCCTGAGCTGGTCAGCGTCAAGGGCCCGAAGGGCACGTTGACCCTGCCCAAGCCGGCTGGTGTCGAAATCGCCATCGATGGCGACGTTGCCACGCTGTCGGCTAACGATCCGTCGCAGATCGCCCTCACCGGCACCGTGCGCGCCATCCTGGCCAACATGGTCAAGGGCGTCTCCGAAGGCTTCGAGCGCAAGCTCGAGCTGGTCGGCGTCGGTTACCGTGCTGCCATGCAGGGCAAGGACCTGAGCCTGGCGCTCGGTTTCTCGCACCCGCTGGTGTTCGTGGCGCCGGAAGGCATCACGCTGTCGACTCCTACCCAGACCGAAATTGTGGTCCAGGGCGCCGACAAGCAGCGCGTCGGCGAAGTTGCCGCCAAGATTCGCGGCTTCCGTCCGCCGGAGCCCTACAAGGGCAAGGGTGTGAAGTACGCCGGTGAAGTCATCATTCGCAAGGAAGCCAAGAAGGCGTAAGGCAGGTCCCTCTGCGAGGAGCCTGGCCATCCATGGCCGGACTTTTCAATGTACAAGCCTGTTTTCCTTCAGCTTTCGTAGGATAAATATCATGAGCATCAACAAGAACATCGCCCGTCTGCGTCGCGCCAAGTCCACCCGTGCGCACATCCGTGAGCTCGGCGTTGCCCGTCTGTCGGTGCTGCGCACCGGTCAACATCTGTATGCGCAGGTCTTCACTGCCGACGGCTCCAAGGTGATCGCTGCTGCGAATACCCTGCAGGCCGACGTCAAGGATGGCTTGAAGAACGGCAAGAACAGCGATGCGGCCGCCAAGGTCGGCAAGCTGATCGCCGAGCGCGCCAGGGCTGCAGGCATCGAGAAGGTCGCATTCGACCGCTCGGGCTACCGCTACCACGGCCGCATCAAGGCGCTTGCCGACGCTGCGCGCGAAGGCGGCCTGCAGTTCTAAAGCACTGCTGCGGAGGTGGTCATCGACCACCTTCGCGATACCGCCGGCAGGGAGATGCCGGACCGTCCCGTTCTTTTGCAACGGTGCCGGGAACACCGCTTCACTTCACAACCATAAGCGGCTTCGAGCCGTACATACTCAATCAATCAAGGAATCAAGATGGCAGAAGAACGTGCACCGCGGGGTCGTGATCGCGACCGTAACCGCGAAGAGAAAGTCGACGATGGCATGATCGAAAAGCTGGTCGCGGTCAATCGCGTCAGCAAGACGGTCAAGGGCGGTCGCCAGTTCACCTTCACCGCGCTGACCGTGGTCGGCGATGGTCTGGGTAAGGTCGGTTTCGGTTACGGCAAGGCGCGCGAAGTGCCGGTTGCCATCCAGAAGTCGATGGAACAGGCGCGCAAGAATCTGGCCACTGTCGATCTGAACAACGGCACCTTGTGGCATGCCGTCAAGTCCGGCCATGGCGCAGCACGCGTCTACATGCAGCCGGCTTCGGAAGGTACGGGCGTCATCGCAGGCGGCGCCATGCGCGCTGTGCTGGAAGCGGTTGGCGTCAAGAACGTGCTGGCCAAGGCTGTCGGTTCGCGTAATCCGATCAACCTGGTCCGTGCGACCCTGAAGGGTCTGTCGGAAGTGCAGTCGCCGGCACGCGTTGCGGCCAAGCGCGGCAAGAAGGTGGAGGAGCTCAACCATGGCTAAGGACACCAACAAGACCGTGAAGGTGCGCCTGGTGCGTGGCCTGCGTGGAACCCAGTCGCGTCACCGCCTGTCGGTGCGTGCGTTGGGCCTGAATAAGCTGAACGATGTGCGTGAACTGAAGGACAGCCCGCAGGTGCGTGGCCTGATCAATACGGTTCATTACCTCGTCAAGGTTGAGGAGTAATCCCATGACTCTGCGTCTTAATGACCTCAAGCCGGCCGACGGCGCCCGTACCGAGCGCACCCGCGTCGGTCGTGGTATCGGTTCGGGCCTCGGCAAGACCGCTGGTCGCGGTCACAAGGGTTCGTTCGCTCGTAAGGGCGGCGGCAAGATCAAGGCCGGCTTCGAAGGCGGCCAGACCCCGATGCAGCGCCGTCTGCCGAAGATCGGTTTCCGCTCCAAGATGGCGCGCGATACCGCAGAAGTGTTGTCCTACCAGCTGGACAAGCTGGATGCCGGCGATGTCGACTTCGCAGCGCTGCGTGCGGCCAATCTGGTCCCGAGCCGCGCCAAGAAGGCGAAGGTCGTGCTGAAGGGCGAGCTGAGCAAGAAGTTCGTGCTGAAGGGCGTTGCGGCAACCGCAGGCGCCAAGGCGGCAATCGAAGCTGCCGGCGGCAGCGTAGAGGAGTAATCGGCAGATGGCGCAGGCTGGCATTGGTAACCTCGGTGGCGGGCTCGGCAAGTTCACGGAACTTCGCCAGCGGCTACTGTTCGTCCTCGGGGCATTGATCGTCTATCGCATCGGCTGCTATGTGCCGGTGCCGGGCGTGAATCCCGATGCCATGCTTTCGTTGATGCAGGCGCAGGGCGGCGGCATCGTGGACATGTTCAACATGTTCTCGGGTGGCGCCCTGCACCGTTTCAGTATTTTTGCGTTGAACGTGATGCCGTACATCTCGGCGTCGATCGTGATCCAGTTGGCCACGCATATCTTTCCCGCCCTCAAGGCGATGCAGAAGGAAGGCGAGTCGGGTCGACGCAAGATCACCCAGTATTCGCGCATCGGTGCGGTGTTGCTGGCTGTGGTGCAGGGCGGCAGTATCGCGCTGGCACTGCAGAACCAGACCGCGCCCGGTGGCGCTCCGGTGGTGTATGCGCCGGGCATGGGCTTCGTGCTCACCGCGGTGATCGCATTGACCGCTGGCACCATCTTCCTGATGTGGGTAGGCGAGCAGGTCACCGAGCGCGGCATCGGTAACGGCGTATCGCTGATCATCTTTGCCGGCATCGTGGCTGGCCTGCCGTCGGCGGCCATCCAGACGGTCGAAGCCTTCCGCGAAGGCAATCTGAGCTTCATTTCGCTGCTGTTGATCGTCATCACGATCCTGGCGTTCACGCTGTTCGTCGTATTTGTCGAACGGGGGCAGCGCCGGATCACGGTCAACTACGCGCGCCGCCAGGGCGGTCGCAATGCGTACATGAACCAGACCTCGTTCCTGCCGCTCAAGCTCAACATGGCCGGCGTGATTCCGCCGATCTTTGCGTCCAGCATCCTCGCTTTCCCGGCGACGCTGTCGATGTGGTCGGGCCAGGCGGCGTCGGGTGGGGTGGGGTCTTGGCTGCAGAAGATCGCCAACGCGCTTGGGCCCGGTGAGCCGGTGCACATGCTGGTCTTCGCTGCGCTGATCATCGGTTTTGCGTTCTTCTACACTGCGCTGGTGTTCAACTCGCAGGAAACCGCCGACAACCTCAAGAAGTCGGGCGCGCTGATTCCGGGCATCCGTCCTGGCAAGGCCACCGCCGACTACGTCGATGGCGTGCTGACGCGTCTGACCGCGGCCGGTTCGCTGTACCTGGTGATCGTGTGCCTGTTGCCGGAAATCATGCGCACGCAGCTCGGCACCTCGTTCCACTTCGGCGGCACCTCGCTGTTGATCGCAGTGGTCGTAGTGATGGACTTCATTGCGCAGATTCAGGCGCATCTGATGTCGCACCAGTATGAGAGCTTGCTGAAGAAGGCCAACCTCAAGGGCGGCTCGCGCGGCGGTCTTGCGCGCGGTTAAGTGGTACACTAGATCTTCATTGCGTGAAGACGGCCTGGTTCCCGGGCCACGATCTTCCGATCAGAAGGGCGGCTCGCGCGACGTCTCGCGCGCGGGTGTGACGGGGTGGTCCTGTGCGGGAGTAGCACAGGCGATTCGGAGTAGTTTTCTGGATCAACACCGTCCGGCGCCGGAGCGAGGGCACACTCCCCACGCCGGGTCCATGGAACCTCTGGTTCCACGGGCTTCAAAGCAATCCGAGGCCTTGCTATAATTCCGAGTTCACTTTTGATCCATCCTGCCGGATGGCGCCTGGGCGCTGTCGGGCCATCACTCAGTTGGAGAATCGCGTCATGGCGCGTATTGCAGGCGTCAACCTGCCAGCCCAGAAGCACGTCTGGGTCGGGTTGCAAAGCATCTACGGCATCGGCCGTACCCGTTCGAAGAAGCTCTGCGAATCCGCAGGCGTTACCTCGACCACGAAGATTCGTGATCTGTCCGAACCCGAAATCGAGCGCCTGCGCGCCGAAGTCGGCAAGTATGTCGTCGAAGGCGACCTGCGCCGCGAAATCGGTATCGCGATCAAGCGACTGATGGACCTGGGCTGCTATCGCGGTCTGCGTCATCGCCGTGGTCTCCCGCTGCGTGGTCAGCGCACCCGTACCAACGCCCGCACCCGTAAGGGTCCGCGCAAGGCGATCAGGAAGTAAGGGATAGATCATGGCCAAGCCAGCAGAAAAGAAAACGAAGAAGAAGATCAAGCGCGTCATCACTGACGGCGTCGCTCACGTCCACGCTTCGTTCAACAACACCATCGTCACCATCACCGATCGCCAGGGCAACGCGCTGTCGTGGGCTACGTCCGGCGGCGCCGGTTTCCGTGGTTCGCGCAAGTCGACCCCGTTCGCTGCCCAGGTTGCCGCCGAGAAGGCTGGCCGCGCTGCGCTCGATTACGGCGTGAAGTCGCTGGAAGTGCGTATCAAGGGTCCGGGTCCGGGCCGTGAGTCGGCCGTGCGTTCGTTGAACAACGTGGGCTACAAGATCACCAACATCATCGACGTGACGCCAATCCCGCACAACGGGTGCCGTCCGCCGAAGAAGCGTCGCGTCTAAAGGGAGCGATAAGAAATGGCTCGTTATATCGGTCCTACCTGTAAGCTCGCGCGTCGCGAAGGCGCCGACCTTTCCCTCAAGAGCCCGGCGCGTGCGCTGGACTCCAAGTGCAAGCTTGAGCAGAAGCCCGGCCAGCACGGTGCTGCTCGCAAGGGCAAACTCTCCGACTACGCCACCCAGCTGCGCGAAAAGCAGAAGGTCAAGCGTATCTACGGTCTGCTGGAACGTCAGTTCCGCAACTACTACAAGAAGGCCTCGACCAAGAAGGGCAACACCGGCGAGAACCTGCTGCAGTTGCTGGAAACCCGTCTGGACAACGTCTGCTACCGCATGGGCTTTGCCGTCACCCGTCCGGCCGCGCGCCAGCTGGTGTCGCACCGTGGCGTGCTGGTCAACGGCAAGTCGGTGAATCTGGCCTCGTACCAGATCAAGGCTGGCGATGCGATCACGCTGTCGGAAAAGGCACAGAAGCAGCTCCGCGTGCAGGAAGCCCTGACCGTGGCTGAGCAGCACGACATGACGCCGTCGTGGGTTGAAGTCGATTCGAAGAAGTTCAGCGGCGTGTTCAAGGCCGTTCCGGATCGCGCTGACCTGCCTTCGGATATCAACGAAGCGCTGATCGTCGAGTTGTATTCGAAGTAATTCACATTGGAGAACCTCCGGTACTGCCGGAGGTTCGCAGGAGACCCCGCAACATGACGGTTACCGCCAACCAGGTTCTGCGCCCCCGTGGTCCGCAGATCGAACGTCTTACCGACAACCGCGCCAAGGTCGTGATCGAACCCTTGGAGCGCGGTTACGGGCACACGCTGGGCAATGCCCTGCGTCGTGTGTTGTTGTCGTCGATCCCCGGTTTTGCGATCACCGAGGTCGAGATCGACGGCGTGCTGCACGAGTACACCACGGTGGAAGGTTTGCAGGAAGACGTGCTTGACGTCCTGCTGAACCTGAAAGACGTGGCGATTCGTATGCACAGTGGCGACAGCGCCACGCTGTCGTTGTCCAAGCAGGGTCCGGGTACGGTCACTGCGGCAGACATCAGGACCGATCACAACGTTGAGATCATCAACGGCGACCACGTGATCTGCCACCTGACCAAAGACACCGCATTGAACATGCGCCTGAAGATCGAGCGTGGCTTTGGCTACCAGCCGGCTGCTGCGCGTCGTCGCCCGGATGAAGAGACCCGCACCATTGGTCGTCTGATGCTGGATGCGTCGTTCTCGCCGGTGCGTCGCGTTGCCTACGCCGTGGAAGCTGCGCGCGTCGAACAGCGTACCGACCTCGACAAGCTGGTCATCGATATCGAAACCAACGGCACGATCGATGCCGAGGAAGCTGTGCGCACCGCCGCCGACATCCTCAGCGATCAGCTGTCGGTGTTCGGCGATTTCACCCACCGCGATCGCGGTGCGGCCAAGCCGGCTGCCAGCGGCGTGGATCCGGTGCTGCTGCGTCCGATCGACGACCTCGAGCTGACCGTGCGTTCGGCCAACTGCCTCAAGGCCGAGAGCATCTACTACATCGGCGATCTGATCCAGAAGACCGAAGTCGAGCTGCTCAAGACCCCGAATCTGGGCAAGAAGTCGCTGACAGAAATCAAGGAAGTGCTGGCACAGCGCGGCCTTGCGCTGGGCATGAAGCTGGAGAACTGGCCGCCGGCCGGTGTCGCCCAGCACGGCATGCTTGGTTAATGCATCAAGGCATGGGCGTCTTCGGGCGCCCATGTTTGTTTTCTACATCGACGGGTTAAAGCCTGCGATGACATCCGGTTCAAGGACGGCCGGCTCGGACCAACCGCAGTCCATTCAACAGCGCCAGGATGGCGACAACGTTTCTCAAGCAGTCTCAACATTCCCTAGGAAACCATACTCATGCGTCACCAGAAATCCGGCCGTAAGTTCAACCGCACCAGCGCGCATCGCGAAGCCATGTTCCGCAATATGGCCGCCTCGCTGTTCAAGCACGAGCTGATCAAGACCACCTTGCCGAAGGCCAAGGAACTGCGTCGCGTCGCCGAGCCGCTGATCACCATCGGCAAGGTCGATGGCGTTGCCAATCGTCGTTTGGCGTTCGCTCGCCTGCGCGACAAGGAAGCCGTGGGCAAGCTGTTCGTCGAACTGGGCCCGCGTTACGCGACCCGTCCCGGCGGCTACCTGCGCATCCTGAAGGCCGGCTTCCGTGCCGGCGACAATGCGCCGATGGCGTATGTCGAGCTGGTCGACCGTCCGGTCGTCGCCGAAGAAGTGGCCGAGTAATCGGATCGCTGCTGCATAGATTCTCGAAGAAGCCCGGCTGACGCCGGGCTTTTTTGTTGGCTGCTCGAAACTGCCTGTCTGCCGACGGCTGTCGACTGCACGGGCACGCGTGCGTGCGCGTGGATGTGTGCGTTACGCAGCAAGCAGGGCGACGCCGCCAAAGCCTATGTGCCAGTGCAGCTACTGCTGCTTGCTCGGCCAATTGGAATCCTCCTTCCGCTTGGTCGACGATGGCTTGCGGGCTTTGGATTGCCGCTCGCGGGTGGACGTGCGGTGGCCCCTGGTCTTTCGGACATCGCATGCGTGTCACCCCGTGTCGCCGCGGCGCTGCAGCGCACAAGCAGCAGACGCCGCGCGATTAGACCGCTCGCTCAGTCATGCGTGGTCACGGCCGTGGCGATGGCTGATAATCGACGACTTGACCCAAGGCAAGCAGTGACGATGAATCCATTTCGCTGGAGTTTCCGGGCGCAGTTTCTGCTGGGCTTTCTTGCATGCGCAGGATTGCTGGCTTACGCGATCTATGTGCAGTTGCATCTGGGTCTGGAGCCTTGCCCGCTGTGCATCTTCCAACGGATCGCCTTCGCGGCGCTGGCCATGTTTTTTCTGCTCGGCGCGCTGCATGGGCCGCGTGCCGCCGCCGGGCGCAAGGTCTATGGGGTCTTGAGTTTCATCGCCGCGGGCGTGGGCATGGGCATCGCTGCGCGGCATGTGTGGGTGCAGATCCGGCCCAAGGACATGATGTCTTCGTGCGGGCCGCCGTTGAGCTTTCTGAGCGAGACCATGGGGCCCTTCGAGGTGTTCCGCACCGTGCTGACCGGCACCGGCGATTGCGGCAATATCGATTGGCGCTTCCTCGGGTTGAGCATGCCCATGTGGAGCATGGTGTGGTTTGTGGGGTTGGCGCTGTGGGCGCTGTACGCGGGCTTCAAGGCGCGGCGTAGCTCGGTTCATCACTGACGCATGACAGGTCTAGCGGCTCGCAAAGCCCTGCGGCAGCCTTGTAGGCGTGCAGTGGGATCGTGATGGGCAACGGGCGCTGTGCGCTGCTCAGGCGAGGCTGCTGCGCGGTTTGCGGTTGAAGGGCCGCCTGATCCGCTGCAGGTCAGGCGGCTTGATTCGTCGCAAGGCGCCCGCCCTGCGCTGCGCTTGCTCGACGCGTCTGCTTCCTGGCATTGATACTGGATGCCGTTGCTGCCGCTTGCATGCGTCTGCGGCGTGTCGACCGCGAGCGCCAAGAACGACATTGAAGACGTGACTGATTCCTGGCTCTTTCCGCTGGCTAGCGCTGGTGGATCGCGGCATTGCTTCAATCGATAAGCCGATATTTACGTGTCTGCCAAACGATGCGCATCAGCCATGCAGGCGGTCCGCAGCGTGGCCAGCCGTGCTGCAGGCTTGGTCATCGGACTTCGGCAACGAATGGGCCGGTATTGTTCCGGTCCATTCGCTGCCTTGCACCGCGTCAGAAGTCCTGCTGCAGGCTCACATAGACGCCGCGGCGCGGCGCCCACTGCGGCGCGAAGACGCCGATACCGCCGCCATCGCGCAACTGGTAGCTGCGGTTGAGGACATTGACCGCGGCCAGTTGCACATGCAGCGGATGCGTATTGACGTCGAAGTCGTGGCCGACGCTGGCATTCAACTGGAAGTACGACGGAAGCGAGGCGCCGTTGGGCACGGTGTCGGTATCGGTGCGCAAGCCGCTGCCGAACAGATAGTTGAGGCCGACCTTGCTGCCTTCGCTGAAGGCGTAGTTGATGCCGCCGGACGAGGTCAGCTTCTGGTCGTGATCCAGGTGGATCCAGTTGTCGTAGGTGTAGGCCAGCGCATCCGGATCGAAGTTGTACAGGCTGGTCATGACCCGCTTGCCCATGGCTTTGCTGTAGGCGAGGTTGAAATATGCCGTCACTGGCCCGTTGGTGTAGTCGGCGCTGAATTCGGCGCCGCGGATGCGGCCATAGCGGTAATTGAAGGTGGAATAGATATAGGCGGCACCGAACTGGCCTTCGTCCTGCAGCCGGTCGGCCTTGCGGTAATAGGTGTCCAGGCCAAGCGTCAGATGGTCGGTGACCACTTGCGAGATGCCCAGGTCGTAGTAGTCGCTACGTTCGCTCAGTGGCGTGGTCGGACCGTCACCGGCCGACTGCTGGTTGGTGGTGCCGTCGTAGAGCGCGATGTCGCTGGTGGAGATCAGCTCGCTGGCCGGCGGGGTGAAGTAACGCGCGTATCCGGCATGCACGGTGGTGCTGTCGGTGGCGCGCCAGATGACGCCCAGGCGCGGGCTGAGCTGACCTTCGGTCGTGCCGAAGGCCTTGTACTTGTCGCCGCGCAACCCGTAATTGACGGTCCAATCTTCGCCGATCTTCCACTCGTCCTGCAGGTAGAGCGCGTAGGTGCTGGCATGGAAACGGCTGCCGTCGGGAATGAACAGCGGCACGTTGCTGCTCTGGCTGCCGTCGTCGTTGGCGGGGAAGACAGACGAATTGTTGCTGGCGATGGCGTGTTCGAAATTGCCGTATACGCCGTAGCGCAGCGTATGCGAGCCGCCCCATGGCGTTGCGAAGTCCGCCTGCAGGGTATTGGCGCGGTTGCTGCGGTCCACCTGCGAGGCGATGCCGTTGAAGATCAGGTCGCCGGCAACGTCGGGGGAGAAGGCGACGCTGCTGTAACGCTGGCCGGCGGAGAGCTGATAGTTGGTGTCGCCGAGCGTGCCTTGCAGGGCCAGGGTGCCGAAACGGGTGTTTTCGCGCTGGTTCTCGTCCAGGCGCGAGGAGTCGAAATCGGTGGTACCCAGGTAATCGAAGGCTGGCGTCTGCCCCGGATTGTTGGGGATCTGGAAGCGGTTGTTCGCGTAGCCGACCAGCAGGCTGAGACGGGTGTTCTCGTTGACCAGGTAGGTCAGATCGGCGAAGCCCTTGCCCTGATGGGTTTTGTCGTGGATGGGGTTGAGGCTGTCGACCGGGTTTTCCAGGCCATTCTTGTTCTGGTCGTAATCGCCGCTGAGGAACCAGCTCCAACGCCCGCTGCTGCCCCACAGCGAGGCGTTGGGGTTGATGGTGCCGAATGAGCCGGCGGTGATGCCGACGCTGCCGCCATTGCCGAGTTCGGCACCGCTCTTGGTGGTGATGTCGACCACGGCTGCGGTGCGGTCGCCGAACTGCGCGGGCAACGCACCATCGAGCAGCTTGAGGTTCTTGATGATGCGCGGCTCCAGACTCTGGCCGAAACCGGAGATGGATTCGGGAATCATCACCCCGTTGATGCGGTACTGCAGGTTGGCGTGGTCGCCGCGGACGTGAATGCCGCCATAGGAATCCTGTACCACGCCCGGCGCCTGCAGCAGGACCTGATTGAGTGGAGTCGCCGCGCCGAGCGGCAGGCGATCGATATCGTCAGCGGTGATGGCAAATTGGCTGCTGCCGATGTCCGGTGACAGGGCATTGCGCGCCGCCTCGAGCTTGGCGATCACGTTGACCGTGTCCAGATCGGTCGTGCGTTCGGAGTCGGCATCGGCGGCAAACGCCGCACCGATGGGGGCGGCCAGCAGGGCGGCGGTGATGGCAGCAGACAGAAGACGAGGAGTCATGGCAGTTTCGCGAGGCGGGTGAGGGGAGGGTGTTGTTATTTTGTAACGTTGAGCGCTTTGGCGAGCGCTAGCGTAGGTCGAAAGTCATGGCTCGACGAGCGATGTTGTTTGCTGTTCAGGTCGAAAGGGCCGGCGCGCGACCGCACGTCGGACGGACGCGGCGGCAATTCGGTGCCATTGGCCTCCAGGCGCTTTGCGTAGCGTTCCGGCTCTGCGAACATCGCAGGCTGCCTAGGAGTCCTTTCATGAATCTTTCCGCTGCCACTTCCGCTACCGATTCGGCCGCCGCAGCGTGGGCGCCGGACAGCTGGCGCGGCAAACCTGCATTGCAGCTGCCGGTGTACCCGGATGAGAACGCGCTGCAGGCGGCCATGCACGAGTTGGGGCGGCTGCCGCCGCTGGTGACCTCGTGGGAAATCTTTGCGCTCAAGCGCCAGCTGGCCGAAGCGCAGGAAGGCAAGCGCTTCCTGCTGCAGGGTGGCGATTGCGCCGAAAATTTCAGCGATTGCGAATCGGGCACCATCTCCAACCGTTTGAAGGTGCTGCTGCAAATGAGCCTGGTGCTGGTGCACGGCCTGCATTTGCCAGTGGTGCGGGTGGGTCGCTTTGCCGGGCAATACGCCAAGCCGCGCTCGGCCGACACCGAAACGCGCGATGGCGTGACCTTGCCGAGCTATCGCGGCGATGTGATCAATGCGCCGGCCTTCACCGAGGCCGCGCGCGTGCCCGACCCGCGCCGCATGATCACCGCACATTCGCGCTCGGCGATGACGATGAACTTCGTGCGCGCGTTGATCGACGGCGGCTTCGCCGACCTGCATCACCCCGAATACTGGAATCTGGACTGGGTGGGCTATTCGCCGCTGGCGGCGGACTACCAGAAGATGGTTGCCTCGATCGGCGACGCCGTGCGCTTCATGGAAACGCTGTCCGGGGCAGAGGTGTACAACCTCAATCGCATCGATTTCTACACCTCGCACGAGGCGTTGTTGCTGCCGTACGAAGAAGGCCTGACCCGTCAGGTGCCGCGGCAGTGGGGCTGGTTCAATCTCAGCACGCACTACCCGTGGATCGGGATGCGGACGGCCGCGCTGGATGGCGCGCACGTGGAATACCTGCGTGGCGTGCGTAACCCGATTGCGATCAAGGTGGGGCCGTCGGTGCAGCCGGACCAGCTGCTGCGCCTGATCGATGTGCTCAATCCCGAGGACGAGCCAGGGCGTTTGAGCTTCATCCATCGCATGGGCGCGGCGCAGATCGCCGACAAGTTGCCGCCGTTGCTGGATGCGGTAAAGCGCGACGGGCGGCGGGTGCTGTGGGTGTGCGATGCGATGCATGGCAATACCGAAAGCACCGGAAATGGCTATAAAACGCGGCGTTTCGACAATATCCGCAACGAAGTGGAGACCTCCTTCGACCTGCACGCGGCCGCCGGCACGCGGCTGGGCGGCGTGCATCTGGAACTTACCGGCGAAGATGTCACCGAATGCACCGGCGGTGCGCGCGAGCTCACCGAGCGCGATCTGGAACGGGCGTATCGCTCCAGCGTGGATCCGCGGCTGAACTACGAACAGTCGCTGGAAATTGCGATGGCGATCGTGCGCAAGCAACAACAGGTGGCTTCGTAGCCGCTGGGCGGATGATCAACGTGTGCGCATGACGTGATGCTCATGCCGCGTGCGGCATGCTCTGGCAGCCATCCCTCTTTCCCCCCACAGGAGGAACGGTTTGACTGCCGATTGGAACGTCATCCGCGAATATGCAATTCCGCTCGGTGCCTCGCTGCTGGCGGGCATCGTCACCTGGTCGTTGATGCTGTGGCTGTTTCGCCGCATGCAGGGTCGCGACTACCGCCGTGCGCGCATCATTCGCGTGATCACGCTACCGGCGGCGTTTATCTTGCCGCTGTTGTTTCTGGGGGTTGCCACCGAAGCGACCCCGTTGGCCGGCAAGGCGCTGGCAGCGGTGCAGCATCTGCTGCACCTGGGAATCGTCGGCTGCGTCACCTGGTTGCTGGTACGCGCGGTGGCCGCCGGCGAGGCGGCGATCTTGCGCAGCAATCCGATCGAGGTGTCGGACAACCTCACCGCGCGGCGCATCCAGACCCAGACGCGGGTGCTGAGCCGCGTGCTGATGGGCACGGTGATCTTGCTCGGCATTTCGGTGGTGCTGCTGACCTTCCCGCAGGTACGCCAGATCGGCAAGACCTTGCTGGCGTCGGCCGGCATCATCGGGCTGGTGGCCGGTATCGCGGCCAAGCCGGTGTTCGGCAACCTGATCGCCGGTTTGCAGATTGCACTGACCCAGCCGATTCGCCTGGATGATGTAGTGATCGTGGAAGGCGAGTGGGGCCGCATCGAAGAGATCGGCAGCTCGTACGTGGTGGTGCGGATCTGGGACGAGCGCCGCATGGTGGTGCCGCTGACCTGGTGGATTGAAAACCCATTTCAGAACTGGACGCGCAGCAGTGCCGATCTGCTCGGCACCGCGTTCCTGTGGCTGGATTACCGTACGCCGATTGCAGCGGTACGTGCGGAACTGGAGCGTATCTGCCACAGCGAACCGCTATGGGACGGCCGCGTGTGCGTGACCCAGATTACCGACACCAGCGACAACACCATCCAGGTGCGACTGCTGGTGAGCGCGCGCAATTCCGGCGATGCCTTTGATCTGCGCTGCCTGGTGCGCGAACGCATGATCGATTTCCTGACCCGCGAGCATGCGTATGCCTTGCCGAGGCTGCGCGCCGAAATCGCAACGCAGGAAAGAACGCCATCACGCCCTGCCGAGCCGATTGCACAGGAGAGCGTGCGCTCGCCGGGCGCAGAAGACGGCGAGCCTGCGGCCAGCATCTAGCGCGCCAAGAAAACGACGGCATCCCTGCCAGGCGCGTGCGGCCGGTGCCCGAAACCGGCATGTATTCCGCGGACAGGCGGTTCTTGCGCGCCGCCCACGCCGCCTGGCGACGCTCGTTGCGTTTGTGGGACTGCTTTTATCGGGTGGTATTGCGCAACTGCCGGCATCGAATGTGTTCGGCAGGCAGTTGCACAAGCACCCGCCGGGGCATCCTTCTTGGGCGCCAGGTATAACGGCGGTCAATCATGCTGGTGCGAACCGGGCGCAGGCGCGACGGGTATCGTGCCTGACGTGGCCCCACCTGGCGCAGCCGGCGCACTCGGCGCATAGCCAGGCGTAAAGCGCGCATGGCTGCGTTGCTCGTATGCATACGCCAGCTCGATCAGGCGCTGCTCGCTCCAGGCCGTGCCCATGAACAACAGGCCCAGTGGCAAGCCCTGGGTCTGTCCCATCGGTACGCTCAGGCTTGGATAGCCGGCCACCGCCGCGGCACCATAGCCGGCGCCGGGGAAGGTATCGCCCTTGCCGAGTGTGGTGATCCACGCCGCGCCCGTCGTGGGCACGATCAAGGCATCCAGGCGATCTGCCTTCAAGGCTGCGTCGATGCCTTCCGGCCCCGCCAATCGCTTGGCGTTGGCGCGCGCGCTCAGATACCCCGCATCGTCGAGACCGGGCGCTGCCTGCGCCTGTTCGAACAATTCCTGCCCGAAGTACGGCATTTCGCGCTGCGCGTGCTTGCGATTGAACGCAATCAACTGCTCCAGGTTCGCCACAGGCGCGTGGTGGTTCTGCAGATACGCGTTCAAGCCGGCCTTGAATTCGACCAATAAGACCATCTGCTCTGCAGCATCCCACTTGCCATCCGTGGCCAGGGCGGTCTCGACCACGGTGGCGCCTGCGTCACGCAGGGTGCGCACGGCGCGGTCGAGCACCGCAGCGATTGCCGGATCCTCGCGCAGCGGGTTGCGCAACAGGCCCAGGCGCGCGCCACGCAGGCTGTCGGGTTTCAGGTGGGCGAGATAATCGACACTGGTCGCCGGCGCCTTGGCGGTGGCGGGGTCCTGCGGGTCGGGTGCGGCAATGGCCTGCAGCACTGCAGCCGCATCGGCGACGCTGCGGGTCATCGGGCCGGCGGTGTCCTGGCTGGCGGAAATCGGGATGATGCCGTCGCGACTGACCAGGCCAACGGTCGGCTTGAGCCCGACCAGGCCGTTGACCGATGCCGGACAGGTGATGCTGCCGTCGGTTTCGGTCCCGATGCCGACGGTGGCCAGGCTGGCCGCGATGGCCGCACCGGTGCCGGCACTGGAGCCGCAGGGATTACGATCCAGCGCATATGGATTGCGCGTGAGCCCCCCGCGTCCGCTCCAGCCGGAACTGGATTGGGTGGAGCGGAAATTGGCCCATTCGCTGAGGTTGGTCTTGCCCAGGATCACCGCGCCGGCGGTGCGCAGGCGCTGCACCACAAACGCATCGCGAGCGGGGCGGAACTCGGCCAGGGCGAGGGAGCCGGCGCTGTTGACCATCGGCAGCGCGTCGATATTGTCCTTGAGCAGCACCGGGATGCCGTGCAGCGGCCCACGCACGTGGCCGGCTTTGCGTTCGGCATCCAGGGCGCGTGCGTCGGCTTCGGCCTGTGGATTGAGTTCGATCACCGCGTTGAGCCTGGGGCCGGCGCGATCGATGCCGGCAATACGCTGCAGATACGCGCGCGTCAGTTGCAGGCTGCTGCTCTGGCCGCTGGCCATGCGCGCCTGCAGGCCGGCCACGTCGGCCTCGCTCAGATTGAGAGGGTGGGCGGTGGACGCGTCGGCAGCGCCTGCCGCAGAACGCGACGGAACATCGGCATGCACACAGCCGCACAGCGCGGCAAGCAGCGCGAAGGACAAAAGGGTGGATCGCATGGATGGTCGTCCCCGGGGAGAAGTCGCAGGCTAACGGCGCTGCGTCGGGGTGACAACGTAAGGACGTGCCCGCCAACGGGCAGGCAGGCTCAGCGACGGCGGCGTCGCACCAGGTCGCGTGCCAGCACGCCGACCACCAGCAGGTTGATCGCCAGCACACCCCAGGCGGTCCAGCCGGGATGCCGCACGATGGCGTAGATATCGAAAGGCAGATAGATGGCCGCCGACAGGCAGCCCAGCACCGAGGCCCAGGCCTTGGCACGCCACAGACCCCAGGCTTCCACCACATGCAGCAGGCCATAGGCCAGCATGGCGGCAGCGGCCAGATGCACCGCATCGGGGCTGATGGTCTTGAGCAACGACGGCAGTGCGCCGTGGTCGGGGTCCAGGTTGAAGCGGCGGATCAGGGTGATGACCGCGTTTTGCAGCGGGAGCGGGCCCAGAATTTCCAGGCCCGTCGCCGCCAACAGCGCAAGCGTCCCCTTGACCGCCTCAAGCAAGGCGATCACATGCAGTCCCGGATGCGCGCGCGGATCCGGGCTATAGGGTTTGTTACTCACGCGTCAGCTCAACAACTCAGCCCGAACGGCCAGCGCGCTTGCGGTCGCTTTCGGTCAGGAATTTCTTGCGCAGGCGGATTTCCTTCGGGGTGACTTCCACCAGCTCGTCGTCCTCGATGAAGTCCAGCGCCTGTTCCAGCGTGTACTTGATCGCTGGGGTCAGCTTGATCGCATCGTCCTTGCCCGAGGCGCGCATGTTGGTCAGCGGCTTGGTCTTGATCGCGTTGACGGTCAGGTCGTTGTCCTTGGAGTGGATACCCACCAGCTGGCCTTCGTACACGTTGTCGCCTTCGGCGGCGAACAGGCGGCCACGCTCTTCCAGCGGCCCCAAGGCATATGCCGGGGTCGCACCCGGTGCATTGGCAATCATCACGCCGTTCTGGCGCTTGGCGATGGCGCCCTGTTCCTTCGGACCGTAGTGGTCGAATACGTGGAACAGCAGGCCCGAGCCCTGGGTCAGGGTGCGGAATTCATTCTGGAAGCCGATCAGGCCACGCGCCGGGATCATGTAATCCAGGCGCACGCGGCCCTTGCCGTCGGGCTCCATGTTCTTCAGCTGGCCCTTGCGGGTGCCCAGCTTTTCCATCACGCCGCCCTGGTGCTGTTCTTCGATGTCCACCACCAGCTGCTCGATCGGCTCCATCAACTTGCCGTCGATTTCCTTGATGATCACTTCCGGGCGCGATACGGCCAGCTCGTAGCCTTCACGACGCATGTTTTCGATCAGCACCGACAGGTGCAGCTCGCCACGGCCGGAGACCAGGAACTTGTCGGCGTCCGAGCCTTCCTCGACCTTCAGCGCCACGTTGTGCACTTTCTCGCGGTCCAGACGGTCGCGCAGCTGGCGGCTGGTCAGGAACTTGCCGCCGGAAAGGTCCTTGTTGCCGGCGAACGGCGAGTTGTTGACCTGGAAGGTCATCGAGATGGTCGGTTCGTCCACGGTCAGCGCCGGCAGCGCTTCGGGATGATCGAGCGCGCACACGGTGTCGGAGATGGTCAGTTCCTGGATGCCGGAGATGGCCACGATGTCGCCGGCCTCGGCGGTGTCCTGCTCGATACGCTCCAGGCCCAGGAAGCCCAGCACCTGCAGCACCTTGCCCTGGCGCTTCTTGCCTTCGCGGTCGATCACGCTGACCGGCATGTTCTTCTTCAACGTGCCGCGCTGGATGCGGCCGATGCCGATCACGCCGACGAAGTTGTTGTAGTCCAGCTGGCTGATGCGCATCTGGAACGGGCCGTCCGGGTCCACGTCCGGGGCCGAGACGTGCTGCATGATCGCTTCGTACAGCGGGGTCATGTCGCCTTCGCGCACGTCCGAATCCAGGCTGGCGTAGCCGTTCAGTGCGGAGGTGTAGACGATCGGGAAATCCAGCTGCTCGTCGGTGGCGCCGAGCTTGTCGAACAGGTCGAACACCTGATCGATCACCCAGTCAGGGCGTGCGCCGGGACGGTCGATCTTGTTGACCACCACGATCGGCTTGAAGCCCATCGCAAAGGCCTTCTGGGTCACGAAGCGGGTCTGCGGCATCGGGCCGTCCATCGCGTCGACCAGGATCAGCACCGAGTCCACCATCGACAGCACGCGCTCGACTTCGCCACCGAAGTCGGCGTGTCCGGGGGTGTCGACGATGTTGATGCGGTTGCCCTGCCAGGTGATGGCGGTGTTCTTGGCCAGGATCGTGATGCCACGTTCCTTTTCCTGGTCGTTACTGTCCATCACGCGTTCAGCCAACACGGTGCGTTCGGACAGGGTGCCGGACTGCTTCAGCAGGCAGTCGACGAGGGTGGTCTTGCCATGGTCGACGTGCGCGACGATGGCGATATTGCGGAGTTTTTCGATAGACATGCGGAAAGGGCCCCTGTCTGGCGCCAGTCTTGAGATGAGGTAAGCCCGACATTATAGCGGTTTCGTTGCGCTGCCGTTGCCGATTGCCCGGAGTCGATTCAGATCGCCCATTCAGCCAGCGTGACGGGCCGCGCGCCGGGCGGGCGGGAGCGTTGAACGATGGTCGTACCCATGCGGCCGGCCACGCACCCGGGTGTATCCTAGCGGGCTATTGATCACCCCAGAACCTGCAAGGATTTCTATGTCCCTGATCGCCACTTTCGACACCTCCCGCGGCCCGATCGTCGTCGAGCTGTACCCGGACAAGGCCCCGCTGACGGTTGCCAACTTCGTGAACCTGGCCAAGCGCGGCTTCTACAACGGCCTGAGCTTCCATCGCGTCATCGCCGACTTCATGATCCAGGGCGGTTGCCCGGAAGGTTCCGGCCGCGGCGGCCCGGGCTACCGTTTCGAAGACGAGACCAACAATGGCGTCGGCCATGAGCGCGGCGTGCTGTCCATGGCCAATGCCGGCCCGAACACCAACGGCAGCCAGTTCTTCATCACCCACACCGCCACCCCGTGGCTGGACGGCAAGCACACCGTGTTCGGCAAGGTCACCCAGGGCCTGGACGTGGTCGATAGCGTTGCCCAGGGCGACACCATCAACACGCTCACCATCGAAGGCGACACCGACGCCGTGCTGGCCGCCAAGGCCGACCGCGTTGCGGAGTGGAACAAGATCCTCGCCGCCTGATCGCATCCCGTCGAACGGCCGCCATGTGCGGCCGTTCGCTTGTCAACGCGCGCCGCCAGGCCCTGCGCCCCGCCAGCGTGCGACCCCCACCAACGTTTTTTAGCAGAGGAAACACCCCATGAAAGCACCTGTTCGTGTTGCTGTGACCGGCGCTGCCGGCCAGATCGGCTATGCCCTGCTGTTCCGCATCGCTTCCGGCGAAATGCTGGGCAAGGACCAGCCGGTCATTCTGCAGTTGCTTGAACTGCCGATTGAGAAGGCCCAGGCCGCCCTCAAGGGCGTGATGATGGAACTGGAAGACTGCGCGTTTCCGCTGCTGGCCGGCATGGTCGGTACCGACGACGCCGAAGTGGCCTTCAAGGACGTTGATATCGCCCTGCTGGTCGGTTCGCGTCCGCGCGGCCCGGGCATGGAGCGCAAGGACCTGCTGCTGGCCAATGCGGAGATCTTCACCGCACAGGGCGCGGCCCTGAACAAGGTCGCCAAGCGCGACGTGAAGGTGCTGGTGGTCGGCAACCCGGCCAACACCAACGCCTACATCGCCATGAAGTCGGCGCCGGACCTGGACCCGAAGAATTTCACCGCCATGCTGCGCCTGGACCACAACCGCGCGCTGAGCCAGCTCTCGGCCAAGCTCGGCAAGCCGGTGGCCGGCATCGAGAAGCTGGCGGTGTGGGGTAACCACAGCCCGACCATGTACCCGGATTATCGTTTCGCCACCGCCGATGGCGCCTCCGTCGGTGATGCGATCAACGACCAGGAGTGGAACGCTTCCACCTTCATCCCGACCGTGGGCAAGCGCGGCGCAGCGATCATCGAAGCGCGTGGCCTGTCCTCGGCCGCCTCCGCCGCCAATGCCGCCATCGACCACATCCGTGACTGGGTGCTGGGCACCAACGGCAAGTGGGTGACGATGGGCGTGCCGTCGGACGGCTCCTACGGCATTCCGGAAGGCGTGATGTTCGGCTTCCCGGTCACCACCGAAAATGGCAAGTACACCATCGTCAAGGATCTGCCGATCGACGACTTCAGCCAGAAGTACATCGACAAGACCCTGGCCGAGCTGGAAGAAGAGCGCAGCGGCGTGGCGCACCTGCTGGGCTGAGTTATTCGGTCACTGCTGTCATGAAAACGCCGGGCATTGCCCGGCGTTTTTTTATTGCGCCTCGCGTGGCAGAGACTGCGCGGTCAGGCCAGGCCTTCGGCCTTGAGTGCAGCCTGCACATCGGCATCGGCCAGCATGCGTTGCACGAACGCCTGCAGCGCATTCAATCCATCCAGATTCACCGCAACTTTCTGCGCCCACAGCAAGGTGACGAACAAATACGCATCGGCACCGGTGTGGCTGTCGCTGGCGAGCCAGGTGCGGCCTTGCAGATGCGCATCGACGCGCTCGTACAGCGTGCGCAATTTGCTGCGCGCATCGTCCTGGCTGCGCGCAATCAGCGCCGGGTCCTGCAGATACGCGGTGCTGCCGAAGATCGGCTTGAAGGTGGGGTGCACGTCGGCATTGACGAAGGCGATCCACCGATTGATCTCGGCACGGCTGCGCGCGGTGCCATCGCCGGATAGGCCGGTGAGTGGTGCGATGTCGGCGATGTAATTGAGAATGGCTGCATTCTGGGTCAGTGCCCAATCGTCGACCATCAGCAATGGCACCGAGCCTGCCGGATTCAGACGCAGATACTCTGGAGATTTCATCGTTGCCGCATCGACCACACTCAGGTCGAACGGCAGCCCCGACCAACGCAACACGATGTGATCTGCCAGCGAACAAGCGCCGGGCTTGGTATACAGCTTCATGGACGATCCACGCGGGAATGAAGACCCAAGCTTAGCGGGCAGACGATGCCGTGTGGAGCGCGCAGCGGGAATTGGGCTTCAGCAGGGCGCCGCTCATTGGCCCATGGCTCGCTCGCGCTGGTGTCGCGCCGATATGAACGGCATCACCGAACTGGCAGCGCGCACGTGGCGGCTCCGGCCTGGTCAGGCTCTTCTTTGCAATCTGTCCGGGCGCGGGAAGCGAGTCGGTGCCTGATAAGGCTTGCTGCCGCGCCGGTCGATCGCCATGCGTGCAGTGTGTCCGTTGTATGCGACGCATGAGCGTCTTGAGATAGGCGCTTGAAACACGTCAAACGCAGCGGCACTGCGTCTCGATGATCAACGATCCCAGCGACGTATGACGCTCAGAGGTACCGCGACAGTCCGCGCTTAGGACGCGTTGCGCGGGCGCAGCGATTGCACGCGATAGAACGTGTGGTCGCCGATGGTGGCCACCTGATAGGCATTACGCCAGCTGGGGCTCGCAATTGCGCTTGCGGCAAAGTGGCTGGCGCCCGGCACGATCTCCTTGCGTTGGCCAACCGGCAATGCCCAGTTGCGCTGCGCCGCCAGTGCCACGCCCAATGCCTTGTTCCAGGCATCGTCGTTCTTCAGCTGCGTGCCTGGCGCGACGATCGTCGGCGCGAACTGCTTGCGTGCAGTGACCACCTGACACATCGAGTCGCCCCACAAACCACTATCCAGGCGACGCAATGCAACTTCTGCAACGGCCTGCTGGCCACGCAAGGTCTGGTCGCGCGCTTCCAGATAGACGGTCGTGCTCAAACACAGCGAATCTGCGGCTGGCTGCGGCAACACATGCGACAGCCAGAGTATCCAAACAAGTTTCATAGAACTCCTTGCTCCGTATGGGCCGGTCCGCAGAGCATCCAATGTGGATGCACCAGTGCAGAAGGCTTGGCGTCATGGGGAGGCGACCTGCCACCGGTCGCCAAATACTTCGGCGAAAGACCATCTGCCGAAGGCGCCCACCAAATGCGGTGGGTCAAAAAGTTGGCGCAAGGTAGGCGTCGATCACACAATCGCGGCTGAATGAGAGGGGTTGACGATTGCAACTGCCCGCAGCGCATGGCGCTGCGCACCCGCGTCGCGTGCATCGCAACATCGCATCTGCGTCGCATGGTTGCAGCGACTGTTGTGTTGCCTGGATTCTTAGCCACATCGCGCACGCTGCGGCATTGCGCGTTGGTTTGGGAAGATCGCCTGGCGGCCAAAAAAGCACCCTCCGCATAAGCGAATTTTTCTTACACGCGCTCGTCACGTGTTGTTGTGTTGTCCAGTGGAGTTGCGCAATTGGGTTTCGTACATCGACCACGGATGCGCGAGAAAAAAGAGCGTTGCGGTGACGCCAGCGATGGCGGACGTGCCATGTGTCCGAGATACATCGTCGTGCTGCAGTCTTGGCGATTTAACCATCATCTTGGATGCGTACAGATGCGCGGTCTCGACGCATCTTGCTGATAACGCCATCGGAAGCAGCACAGACGCCATCCGTTGCAGAGAAAGCTATCTGCCCTTACGACGCGATCTCCGTCACTGCATGACGTTCGGAGGATGCGTGACCATGTTTCGACAGCTTGTCGATCATTCGGTGCGCCAGGGGTGCGCCCTACTGCGTTGCGATGCGTTCCGAGGTCGCCTGCTTATGCGCGCAAGAGCACGAAGATGCTCAAGTGCAGAAGTGCCAGGCACATAAGTTTCAAAACGAATGGACGCCAAAGCGAAGGAGGCGATGAGGCGCCAGGTGCTGCAGTCAGTGCAGCATGCACTGTCGGCATCGCGTGCATGCAGCTTTCGAAAATCTTTATCCAAGTGACAAAGCGTGCGGTGTATTCGCATCCCATAACCGCGTTGATGCTCTCGCAGTAACTGCGAATCGACAGCGCAAGAAACAAGCATCGACCCGAGCGCGTTTCAGGTGCGCGAAGTGCCCACCCGTCTACCAGGCAGGTGCTTGTCGAAAATGCGCTGCGGGGCAGGCACGCAATATGGCAGGCGGCAGTGCGCGCGGTGACGATGCATGCGGCACTTATCGCCGAGCCGCACGACAAAAAGAGGGAATGGGCGTTGCAGACCGCCACATCCGCGTGCATGTCGGCGTCGGTCGCGCCGCATGCACGTCAGTCGTGCAGCCAGGACGCGAACACAACGACGGCGTCGTGGTGACGCCGTCTTCGAAAACCCCTTACAGAGTCGCGGCCAGCCGACTTGCCTGGTTGATCGCGCGCTTGGCATCCAGTTCGGCCGCCACGTCCGCGCCACCGATCAAATGCGGCTGCTGGCCATTGGCCTGCAGCGCAGCCAGCAACTCGCGACGCGGCTCCTGCCCGGCGCACACCACCACCGTACCGACATCCAGCAGCTGTTCGCTGCCTTCCACGCGAATGCGCAGGCCGGCATCGTCCACGCCCAGATATTCCACGCCGCCGAGCATCTTGACGCCCTTGGCCTTGAGCGTCGCGCGGTGGATCCAGCCGGTGGTCTTGCCCAGGCGTGCACCAGGCTTACCGGAGCTGCGCTGCAACAACCAGACCTGGCGGGCGGCGCGCTCGGGTTGCGGTTTGGTCAACGCACCGCGCGCTTCGAAGTTCGGGTCTACGCCCCATTCGGCCATCCAGCGCTGCGGATCCAGCGCAGGCGATTGGCCGGTGTGCACCAGAAACTCACCGACATCAAAGCCAATGCCGCCGGCACCGATGATCGCCACCTTGTCGGCGGCCACGTGGCGGCCCAGCACCACGTCGAGATAGCTCACCACCATCGGATGATCGGCACCGGGGAAATCCACCTTGCGCGGCTCGATGCCGGTTGCCAGCACGACTTCGTCAAAGTCTTTCAGATCGGCCGCCTGTACCGGGGTGTTCAGACGCAGCTGCACGCCGGTCGCTTCGATGCGATGGCCGAAGTAACGCAAGGTCTCGTTGAATTCTTCCTTGCCCGGAATGCGCCTGGCGACATTGAATTGCCCCCCGATCGCATCGCTAGCATCGAACAAGGTCACCCGGTGCCCGCGTTCTGCCGCCACTGTCGCGCAGGCCAGACCGGCCGGGCCGGCCCCGACCACGGCGATGCGCTTGGGCGTGGCAGTCGGGGTGTAGTTGAGTTCGGTCTCGTGTGCGGCACGTGGGTTGACCAGGCAGCTGGCCAGCTTGTTGTCGAAAACATGATCCAGGCAGGCCTGATTACAGGCGATACACGTATTGATGGTGTGCGACTGCCCGGCGCGCGCTTTATTGGTCCACTGCGGGTCGGCCAGCAGCGGCCGCGCCAGCGACACCATGTCTGCGGCACCGTCGGCCAGGATGCCCTCGGCCACCTCCGGCATGTTGATGCGGTTGGTGGCCACCACCGGAATGCGCAGATACGGTTTGAGCTTGGCGGTGACCCCGACAAACGCGGCGCGCGGCACCGAGGTGGCGATGGTGGGAATGCGCGCTTCGTGCCAGCCGATACCGGAATTGATGATGGTCGCGCCGGCCGCTTCGATCGCCTGTGCCTGCGCCAGGATTTCCTGCCATTGGTTGCCGTCTTCGACCAGATCCACCAGCGACAGCCGGTAGATGATGATGAAGTCCGGCCCGCAGGCCTCGCGGATGCGCCGCACGATCTCCACCGCAAAGCGCATGCGCTTGCTGGCATCGCCGCCCCAGGCGTCGCTGCGCCGATTGGTGCGCGCGGCGGTGAATTCGTTGATCAGATAGCCTTCCGAGCCCATGACCTCGACGCCGTCGTAGCCTGCCTCGCGCGCCAGCCGCGCGGCACGCGCATACGCGGCGATCTGCCGGTCCACCGCGCCGGCCGACAACGCACGCGGAGTGAACGGGTTGATCGGTGCCTTGAGCCTGGACGGCGCAACCGACAGCGGGTGGTACGCATAGCGCCCGGCGTGCAGCAGCTGCAGGCAGATCTTGGCGCCGTGTTCGTGGACTGCGCGGGTGACCTGGCGATGCGGGCGTACTTCCCACGGCCACGATAACTTGCCGCCGAATGGCTTGAGCCAGCCCACCACATTGGGCGAAAACCCACCGGTCACGATCAGGCCCACGCCACCGGCGGCGCGCTCGGCGAAATACGCCGCCAACTTGGGGAAGTCGCGCGCACGGTCTTCCAGGCCCGTGTGCATCGAGCCCATCAGGACCCGATTACGCAATTGCGTGAAGCCCAGATCGAGCGGGGTGAACAGGTGCGGGAAAGACAAGGCGGAGGGGCCGGTGGCGGGCGACATGATGTGGATACGCTGGCGTACGGATTGCGCACGATGCCGGCAAACCGGTCTGGCGGCAAGTCCTGGTGCATGCAGCGGCGCGCCGATGCTGCAGACGCCCGTTCGGCACCACGCCTGTGCTGCCGTCCGCACAGGCGCGCCCCGATGCGCAGGCGCCTTTCGCACCAGGGCATCAGGGCAGCGACCTTGGCCCGCCGGCCGCCTTACCAGCCGGCCAGCACCAGCTTGCCGATCGTGCTGCCGCTTTCCAGCCGACGGTGCGCCTCGCGCAGCTGCTGCGCATTGATCGGCGACAGCGTCTCGGTATGCGTGGTGCGCAGTTCGCCGGCATCGATCAGGCTGGCTGCCCGGTTGAGGATACGGTGCTGCTCGACCATGTCCTCGGTCGCGTAGCGCGCGCGCGTGAACATCAGCTCCCAATGGATGCCGATGCACTTGGATTTGTAGGGGTCGCCGATCGACAACGGCCCGCGCGGCTCCACGATCAGGCCCACATGGCCCTGCGGCGCCAGCACTTCGCCCAGTGGCTGCCAGTAGCGGTCGGTGTCGGCCAGATTGAGCGCCGCGTCCACCGTGTCCAGTCCCAGCGCCTGCAGTTGCGGCTGCAGCGGTTGGTGATGATCGATCACGTGATGCGCGCCCATTTGGCGAACCCACTCGATGCTCTCCGGGCGCGAGGCGGTGGCAATCACCGTGAATCCGGCATGCCGCGCCAGCTGGATCGCGATGGAGCCCACGCCACCAGCGCCGCCGATGATCAGCAGATGCCTGCCGCGATTGCGTGCACCGTCGAACGAAAAGGGCATGCGCTGGAACAGCAGCTCCCATGCCGTCAGGGTGGTCAGCGGCAACGCGGCCGCCTGCGCGAAGCTGAGCGAGGTCGGTTTGCATCCGGCAATGCGGGCGTCCACCAGCTGGTACTGCGCATTGCTGCCCGGCCGCCCGATATCGCCGGCGTAGTAGACCTCGTCGCCGACCGCAAAGGCGGTGACCTCCGGGCCGACCGCCTCGATCACCCCGGCGGCGTCGTAACCCAGGATCTTCGGCGCGTGCAGCGGTTGCGGCTTGGGCGCGCGCACCTTCGTATCGACCGGGTTCACCGAGATCGCTTCCACCCGCACCAATAAGTCATACCCCGACGGCGCCGCAGGTGTCGGAAGTTCCATATCAAGCAGCGATTCGGGATCGTCGATCGGAAGATGGCGGGTGAGGGCGACAGCTTTCATTGGAGCGCTCCAGAGCGGGAGGTTCAGGGTGCGTTGTGGAGCAAGTCGCCCGCAACCACCGACCCCACAATTCAGCTCGGACGGGGCCTGGCGTTCACCAATGTAGTTTTCGAGGCCGCCTGGAACGCTAAAAACCAGTCAGCCTGAAAGCGTATTCAAGTGACTTAATTGGGCTGCGGTTCATGCAGGTGCGTTATCCGAATTGAGCGCGCGGTCCTTTCCTTCATGAAGCTGTATACGTAGTATTGCTTGGCGTTGCGGGACCTGGTGATTGCTTTCACATGTTATATGACCGTTAACGCGATCTTCACCGAGGCCGGCTTAATCTGCGCCCCGATGGCTCTGGATGTGACGAGCATCTTTACCAAGCACAACGCCTCTATCGGTTTTATCTCCCAAAGAAGGAGCTGTATAAATGAACAAGAAAATTCTCACTGCCGCGTTGCTCGGCGGTCTGGCAGTTGCCCAGGCTGCTTCCGCGCAGGAGTTCGACGACCGTTGGTACCTGACCGGTAGCGCTGGCTTCAACTTCCAGGACAGCGATCGCCTGACCAATGATGCCCCGTTCGTCACCCTGGGTCTGGGCAAGTTCGTCAGCCCGAACTGGTCGATCGACGGTGAGCTGAACTATCAGAACCCGAACTTCGATGCCAACCAGGATCTGAACTGGAGCCAGTACGGCATCTCGTTCGACCTGCGTCGCCACTTCATCCAGGAAGGCCGCGGCTGGAACCCCTACCTGCTGTTCGGCCTGGGCTACCAGCGTTCGGAAGAAGAATTCGACGCGACCCCGAACCCGGTTTCGCCGGGCCAGCAGAAGGACGGCAACTTTGCCGCCAAGGCTGGTGTCGGTCTGCAGACCACCTTCGACAAGCGCGTCGCCGTGCGTGCCGAGTTGGCCTACCGCGCTGACTTCAACGACCAGAGCGTCGCCGCTCCGCGCGAAGACTGGTTCGGTGACGTGCTGGCTTCGGTCGGCGTCGTGATCCCGTTGGGACCGGCTCCGTCGACCGCTCCGCCGCCGGCTCCGGCTCCGGTTGCTCCGAGCTGCGCCGATCTGGATGACGACGGTGACGGCGTCAACAACTGCGACGACAAGTGCCCGAACTCGCAGCCTGGCCAGACCATCGGTCCGGACGGTTGCCCGGTTCCTGTCTCGATCGACCTGAAGGGCGTGAACTTCGACTTCAACAAGTCGACCCTGCGTCCGGATGCCGTCTCGATCCTGAGCGAAGCGACCGAAATCCTGAAGCGTTACCCCGACCTGAAGGTCGAGGTTGCCGGTCACACCGACTCGAAGGGTACCGACGCGTACAACCAGAAGCTGTCCGAGCGTCGTGCGACCACCGTGTACGACTACCTGACCAAGAACGGCGTCGATGCGTCGCGTCTGGTCGGCCCGATCGGCTACGGCGAGAGCCGTCCGATTGCTCCGAACACCAACCCGGATGGTTCGGACAATCCGGAAGGTCGTGCGAAGAACCGTCGTACCGAGCTGAACGTCCAGAACTAATTGGACCGCTAGCTTTGCTGCATACAAAACCCGGCCTTGCGCCGGGTTTTGTCTATGCAGGCCCTGGAAAAGCGCGCTCAGGCGCTGCCGATCCTGTCTGTGTTGCCATCCAGGCACGGTTCCTGTTGAAACAGCGTTCATCGCTGCCTACACTCGCCGCGTCAATACCACACTCATACTTGGAAGAACCCGATGCTGCGTACCGCTACGGCAGGACTGCTCTGTCTCGCTCTGATCCCCGCCGCCTACGCCGCTCCGAACTGCGCCGGCAGCATGGTGTCCCAGCCACTGCCGTTGCCCGCCACCGTGGTTGCACCGGCGGCTGCCGAGTTCTACACCCGCAGCGTGCAGCTGGGCATGCCCACTGGCGTGCTGGCACAGCCCTATAGCAGCGACCAGTCGGTGGATCGCGTGCTGCTGCGCCTGCGCGTGGAAGGCTGCCAGGATCTGGCCAAGGTCATTCCGCCTGGCGGCACCGTCAACCCGAACGACCCGGCGGCCTACAAGGCGACCACCGCGTTCGACAACACCCCGTGGCGCTTCGACATGAGCCAGAACGGCAAGCGCATGACGGCAGAAGAATTCGATGCCTGGATGAAGGCCCGCGGTGTGCGCGTGGTCAAGGCACGCCCGGCCGCTGGCGCGGTACCTGCCGCGGCAGCGCCCGCAGCACCTGCGGCCGACGCCAAGTCGGTCGAAAACAAGTAAGCCCTGCGGTCGGGACGGCATGCCCCGGCGACCTGTGCCGGCAACGTCCCGGCAGCGTCAGCGTGGTCCGGGAGCGGCCGGTGCAGTGCGCACCTCCGCTGCCGCATCCGCCAATGCCGCGCCACGCCATGGGCTGGCGCGTGTGCTGTCCAAGCTTGGCGTGTGTTCGCGCACCGAGGCAGCGCGCTGGATTGCCGATGGCCGCGTCAGCGTGTCGGCGCGTGTGGTGCGCGACCCAGAATTTCCGATCCGCGGCGATCAGCAATCGTCCATCACTGTCGATGGGCAGCCGCTCGCGGGGCCGGCGCGTTGCTATCTGATGCTCAACAAGCCGCGTGGCGTGGTCACCACCGTGCGCGACGAGCAGGGCAGGGACACTGTCTACCGTTGCTTCGATGGCGCCGGCCTACCGTGGATCGCGCCGGTGGGGCGCCTGGACAAGGCCAGCGAAGGCCTGCTGCTTTTCAGCAACGACCCCCAATGGGCGGCGACGGTGACCGACCCGGCGAGAGGGCCGGACAAGACGTACCACGTGCAGATCGATTGCCGCCCCAGTGCCGCGCAACTGGCGCAGCTGCAGGCCGGTGTGGCAGATGCCGACCCTGAGGGCGAGGGTGTGCTGTTGCGTGCCAAACAGGTCAGCGTGCTGCGCGAAGGCGAGCGCAATGCCTGGCTGGAAATCGTGCTGGACGAAGGCCGTAATCGGCAGATCCGCCGGCTGTTGGCCGCAGTCGATATCGGCGTACTGCGGCTGGTGCGGGTGGCGATCGGCCCGCTGGCGATGGGGGAGCTCGGCAAAGGCGCGTGGCGGATGCTGAGCGCCGAGGAAGTCAGGGCGTTGGTGCCGGCGGCGCGCGCCAGCGCGCCAGACGCGCGCTGAGCAGGGCGCTCACCACTTCGTAAGCGCGTGCGTCGCCGGCGCCGTTGGCATCGTGGCGGCGACCCTTGGCGTGATTGCAGCCGGCACAGGCCAGCGCCAGATTGCGCGCATCGTTGGCATCGCCGCCCACCAGCGCGCACAGCGCCGCCGCCGCGCGACGACCGAACCAGGCCTGCGGCACCACGTGTTCCAGCGTGGTGTGGCCAAGCGGTTCGCCGTCGGCGCGCACTTGCAGATGCCGACGGCAATGCAGGCAGCGTGTCTCCCAATGACCGTCGCGCAGCTGCGCCTGCGCATCGGTCTGCGCCGCCAGCAGCAGCCGTTGGCGCAGCACCGTGCGCATGCTCAGGCGTCGATGACCTTGAGTTCGCGCCCGATCTTGATGAACGCTTCGATCGCTTGATCCAGGTGCTCGCGCGTATGCGCTGCGCTGATCTGGGTGCGAATGCGCGCCTGGCCTTTCGGAACCACCGGGAAGAAAAAGCCGATGGCGTAGATGCCTTCTTCCAGCAAGCGCTCGGCGAATTTTTGCGCCAGCGGTGCGTCGTACAGCATCACCGGGCTGATCGGATGCACGCCCGGCTTGACGTCGAAACCGGCGGCGGTCATGCGGGCGCGGAAATAGGTGGTGTTTTCGACCAGCTGCGTGCGCAGCTCGCCCGCGGCATCCAGCATGTCGAAGGCCTTGATGCCGGCAGCCACCACGTGCGGCGGCAATGAATTGGAGAACAGGTAGGGGCGCGAACGCTGGCGCAGCAACTCGATCACTTCGCGCTTTGCGGTGGTGAAGCCGCCGAGTGCGCCGCCCATGGCCTTGCCCAGGGTGCCGGTGAAAATATCGATCTGGTCCAGTACGCCCTTGACTTCGGCCGAGCCGCGGCCGGTGGCGCCGAGGAAGCCGGTGGCGTGGCATTCGTCGATATGCACCAGCGCGTTGTACCTGCGGGCCAGGGCAGTGATTTCGTCGAGCGGGGCGATGAAGCCGTCCATCGAGAACACGCCGTCGCTGGTGATCAGCTTGGTCTTGCAACCGGCGGCGTCGGCGGCCTGCAGCTGCGCCTCCAGATCGGCCATGTCGCAGTTGGCGTAGCGGAAGCGCTTGGCCTTGCACAGGCGCACACCATCGATGATGGAGGCATGGTTGAGCGCGTCGGAAATGATGGCGTCGTGCTCGCCCAGCAGCGGTTCGAACAGGCCGCCATTGGCATCGAAACAGGCCGCGTAGAGGATGGTGTCTTCGGTGCCGAAGAACTCGGCGATGCTGCGTTCCAGTTGCTTGTGCAGGTCCTGGGTGCCGCAGATGAAGCGTACCGAGGCCATGCCGAAGCCGTGGCTGTCCAGCGCGTCCTTGGCGGCCTGGATGATGTCCGGGTGGTCGGCCAGGCCCAGATAGTTGTTGGCACAGAAGTTCAGCACGCGGCGGCCATCGGCCAGGGTGATCTCGGCCGACTGCGGACCGGTGATGATGCGCTCGGACTTGAACAGGCCTTGGGCCTGGATGGCATCCAGTTCGGCGGCGTAATGGGCAGTCAGCGCGGCGGGAGCGGTGGTCATGGCGGTCGCAGTGGCAGAAAGAAGCGCAATTTTAACGATCACGGTGGCATACCACTACGTCATGCAAAATCGACATAAGAGGCGGCGCTGATGTCATTTCACCGCCTGCGTGCCGCTGCGCAGCATGGCATGCTTGCTGTTCAGCTGTGCTCAACCGGCCAGGAGATCGTCGTGACATACCCCCGTTTCCGTTTTGCCTCCCTTCTTTGCGCCTTGCTGGTCCTGGCCGGGCCGGCTGGCGCGCGCGAGATCGGGCTGCTCAACGTGAGCTACGACCCCACCCGCGAGTTCTACCGTGACTACAACGCCGCCTTCGCCGCGCAGTGGAAACAGCAGCACCCGCAGGACACGGTGACCGTGGAAACCTCGCACGGCGGCTCTGGCAAGCAGGCGCGCGCGGTGATCGATGGCATCGAGGCCGACGTGGTGACCCTGGCGCTGGCCTACGACGTGGATGCCATCGCGCAGAAGGCCAAGCTGATCGATGCCGATTGGGAAAAGCGCCTGCCCGACAACAGTGCGCCGTATACCTCGACCATCGTGTTCCTGGTGCGCAAGGGCAACCCGAAGAACATCCACGACTGGCCGGACCTGCTGCGGTCTGGCGTGGCGGTGGTGACGCCTAACCCGAAGACCTCCGGAGGCGCGCGCTGGAACTATCTGGCCGCCTGGGCGTATGCCGACCACATCTTCAAGGGCGACCGCCAGCGCATCCTGCGCTACATGCAGGCGCTGTTCCGCAACGTGCCGGTGCTGGATACCGGCGCACGCGGTGCCACCACGACGTTCGTGCAGCGCGGCATCGGCGATGTGCTGCTGGCCTGGGAAAACGAAGCGCTGCTGGCGCGCGAGGAACTGGGCAAGGACAAGTTCGAGATCGTGGTGCCGAAGTTGTCGATCCTGGCCGAGCCGTCGGTGGCGCTGGTGGACAAAAACGTCGACAAGCATGGCACCCGCGAGGTGGCCGAAGCCTACCTGCGCGATCTGTATGCGCCTGAAGGGCAGAAGCTGGCAGCCAAGCATTTCTATCGCCCGCGGCATCCCGAATTTGCCGACCCGGCCGACATGGCGCGGTTTCCGGACATCAAGCTGGTGACCATCCAGCAGGCGTTCGGCTCATGGGAGAAGGCGCAGCAGGAGCACTTCGCCGACGGTGGCGTGTTCGACCAGATCCAGGCCAACAAGTAGGCGATGTCGATGTCGGTTGCACCCCACCCAGCGCCGTCATCGCGCCGACGCATGATGCCGGGGCTGGGCCTGAGTCTGGGCATCACCCTGACCTGGCTTGGCCTGATCGTGCTGATCCCGCTGCTGGGCATCTTCATCAAGACCAGCGGTCTGGGCTGGGAGGGCCTGTGGCGGGTATGGAGCGAGCCGCGCGTGCTGTCGGCGCTGCGGGTGAGCTTCGGCACCGCGTTTGCGGCCGGTGCCTTCAACGCGGTGATGGGCACCTGGGTGGCCTGGGTCTTCGTGCGTTACAGGTTCCCGGGCAAGCGCTTTTTCGATGCGGTGATCGATCTGCCGTTCGCGTTGCCCACCGCGGTGGCCGGCATTGCGCTGACCGCGCTGTACGGCGGCAACGGGTGGGTGGGGCGCTGGCTGGAGGCGATCGGGATCAAGGTGGCTTACACGCAGCTGGGAATCGTGCTGGCGTTGGTCTTTGTGGGCCTGCCTTTCGTGGTGCGGGTGGTGCAGCCGGTACTGGCAGAGAGCGATCGTGAAATGGAGGCTGCCGCCGCCACGCTGGGTGCCTCGCGCTGGCAGACGGTATGGCGGGTGGTGCTGCCGGGGCTGTGGCCAGCGGTCCTGACCGGGTTTGCGCTGGCATTTGCGCGCGGCGTGGGGGAGTACGGCTCGGTGATCTTCATTGCCGGCAACCTGCCCAATTCCACCGAGATCGCCCCGCTACTGATCACCATCCGGCTGGAAGAATTCGACTACGCCGGCGCCACTGCCATTGCCGCGGCCATGTTGTTGCTGTCGTTCGTGATCCTGCTGGCGGTCAATACGCTACAGGCACGGCTGCTGCGCTATCAACGGAGGCCCGTATGAACGATGCCGTTTCATCGCTGCCTTCCATGTTGCCTACCCACGCCATGACCAAGCAGGCGCGCCGCATCAGCGATTCGGCCACCAATGAGCCGCGCTGGGTGCAATGGCTGATGATCCTGGGGGCCGTGCTCTTTCTGCTGGCGTTCTTGCTGCTGCCGCTGGTGCTGGTGTTCGCCGAGGCATTGCGTGGCGGTTGGGAAACCTTCCTGCGTGCGGTGGTCGACCCGGACGCGTTGTCGGCGATCAAGCTGACCTTGCTGGTGACGGCGATCGTGCTGCCGTTGAATCTGGTATTCGGCGTGGCCGCGGCGTGGGCCATCAGCAAGCATCAGTTCTGGGGCAAACGTCTGCTGGTCAGCCTGATCGACCTGCCGTTTTCGGTGTCGCCGGTGGTGGCGGGCTTGATCTTCGTACTCATCTTCGGCCGCAGCGGCTGGGCCTGGCCGCTGATCGACGAAGGCTGGCATGTGCAGCTGCCGGTGCTGGGCGAGTTGGTGATTCAGCTGCCGCGGATCGTGTTCGCGTTGCCGGGCATCGTGCTGGCGACCACGTTCGTGACATTCCCCTTCATCGCGCGCGAACTGATGCCGCTGATGGAGCAGCAGGGCAGCGACGAGGAACTGGCGGCACTGAGCCTGGGCGCGAACGGCTGGCAGATGTTCTGGCGGGTGACGTTGCCCAATATCCGTTGGGGCCTGCTGTACGGCGTGCTGCTGTGCGCGGCGCGCGCGATGGGCGAATTCGGGGCGGTGTCGGTGGTGTCCGGGCATATCCGTGGACGCACCAATACGCTGCCGCTGCATGTGGAAATTCTCTACAACGAATATGCCTACAGCGCCGCATTTGCCTGCGCGTCGCTGCTGGCATTGACCGCGCTGCTGACGTTGGCGCTGAAGACGTATCTGGAATGGCGACACGGCGATTCGCTGGCCGCCAACCACCGCCATTGAGGTGACCATGGGCATCCGCATTCATCGCCTGCGCAAGCAGTTCGAGACCTTTACCGCGCTGGACGACATCAATCTGGAAGTGCGCCAGGGCGAGTTGCTGGCCTTGCTTGGGCCCTCCGGCTCGGGCAAGACCACGCTGCTGCGGATCATGGCCGGGCTGGAGCATGCCGATGGCGGCCAGGTGCTGTTCGGCGATGAAGATGCCACCCGCATGAGCGTGCAATCGCGCCGGGTCGGCTTCGTGTTCCAGCACTACGCATTGTTCAAGCATATGGACGTGTTCGAGAACATCGCGTTCGGCTTGCGCGTGCGCCGCGGCAACGCGCGTTGGGCCGAAGCACGCATCCGTGCGCGCGTGGAGGAACTGCTGGCGCTGGTGCAGCTGCAGGGCCTGGAACAGCGTTATCCCACCCAGCTCTCCGGCGGCCAGCGGCAGCGCGTGGCGCTGGCGCGCGCGCTGGCGATCGAACCGCGCGTGCTGTTGCTGGACGAGCCATTCGGGGCGCTGGATGCGCAGGTGCGCCGCGACCTGCGCCGTTGGCTGCGCGAGTTGCACGAACGTACCGGCCTGACCACGGTCTTCGTCACCCATGACCAGGAAGAAGCCCTGGAACTGGCCGACCGCGTGGCCATCCTCAACCGCGGCCGCATCGAGCAACTCGACACGCCGGCCATGATCTACGACAAGCCGGCCTCGCCATTCGTGTATTCGTTCGTGGGTGCGGTGAACCGTATCCCCGGAGTGCTGGCGCAGGGGCAGATCCAGGTGGCTGGGCACGCACTTCCCCTGCCCAATGCCGCGCTGGCTGCAGGGCCGGTGGAGGTGTATGTGCGGCCGGAAGATCTGGTGCCCGACGAGGCGGGCTGGCCGGCGACGGTGGCGTGGTCGCAGCGCAGCGGCCCACGCCTGCGCCTGCGCGCAACGCTGGAACCGGCGGGCAACGAAGTGGAGGTGGAACTGCCGGCCTCTGCCGGTAGCTTTCAGCCAGGGCAGCAAGTGCGCTTGGCAGCACGGCAGTACGGGATATTTCCCGCGTAAGCGGGCGCCGGCTGAGATCGCAGGGCGCGGGAATGGATGTGCGAGGCGCGTTTCGCCTTTGCTGCGACCAATTCCCGCTGCCCGATTTCAACCCCGAACATCAAGATTCGGCGCAAGCGGTCGATGACATCGACACCTGATTCGCGCATGGGCTCTTGAGTGTGTGCGCTGGATCAAGCGAACGCGACTTTCATGTTGCGCTGCAATGACAGTTGGACTAATAAGTCCTTGCAGCCTCGCTTCGCGCCATCCCACCGTTCATCGCTCCAGGAGATGCCCATGAAGTCGTCCCCGCTCGCTCGTTGTCTGTCGTTACTCCTGTTGGGTGTTGCACCGCTTGCGCAGGCGCAGGACGAAGATGCGTCTACATCGCCGTTCAGTGGCACCTTCGCGGTGACCAGCGATTACCTGTTCCGCGGTATTTCGCAGACAAATGAAGAGCCTGCGTTTCAGGCCGGTTTGACCTACAAGACGCCATTCGGGTTGTACCTGGGGACTTGGTCGTCCAACGTCGATTTCGGCGCCGGCGACCCGGATTGGGAAGTGGATGGTTTCGTCGGCTACAACACCGACCTGGGCACCCACTGGAACTTCGACGTCATGATCAACCGTTACCAGTATCTGGGAGCGGGCGCATCCAACTACGCCGAGTTGATCACCAAGACCACGTTCCTGAAGACCTATAGCGTGACGGTCGCCTACACCGACGATCTGTACGGCAGCAAGACCGATGGCTATTACTACGCCTTCGATGCCAACTGGACGTTGCCGTACGACTTTACGCTCGGCGCGCACGCAGGGCACAGCGTCTACACCTCGTCGCTGAGTCAGGTGGACCACGACTACAACGATTTCGGCGTCAACGTCGGCAAGACGTTCGGCCCGCTGGGTTTGAGCGTGGGTTATTACGACACCAGCAAAGCCGCCGAATTCGGCTTCGGTCGTCAGAATTCGCAGAACCATCTGGTGGCAACGGCGACCGTCACCTGGCCGTGATGGCGACTGATTGAAGCGACTCTGACAACGTGCAGAGTCCTCGTCATGCGGGAAGCATCGACGCACTGGGTTGTCTGCCTCTGCGTCCAAATCAGGTCAAGACTCGTGGCTTGGCTGGTTCGATTCTTGAATGACTGCAGCTTGTGGATCGATCACTTGCGGAACTGCTGATCGGCGGACCGTCTGCAGGGTCCTTGCCCGCCCACCATCGCGCAGCACGCGGCACGTGCGTCCGTGCAAGCTCCGTGGCGTTGTCCATGCCGCCACGGGTCCCGCGACGGTGAGCGGGCAAGGACCAGTTGAGCTGGTCGGTGCGTCGAGTTCCAAGGAGGCATTCAGTAGACGATCTGCCGCGGTGTGTTCGTTCTTCAATGAATCCACCAGCAACTATCCGGCGCGGTGTCCTTGCCGATTGCGGGACCGTTGGCGGCATGGATGCCGCCATCGCGCCTACATGGACGTACTTGCGGCGTGTCCCGCGAGCGGCGAGGGCACCGCGCAATCGGCCCACTAGGCGTTTATCCAGACCCTAGCCGACCCCGCGTTGCTTGAGACGCTTCGCCAGCTCCTGAAAATCGCTCGCAGCATTTGTCAGCAAGCGCATGTCTTAAAAACGCAAAAGGCGCCTCGCGGCGCCTTTCGCAGATCTGCAGTGTCAGCCGATCAATTCCAGCTCAGCACGACCTTGCCGGCCTTGCCTTCTTCCATCAGGTCGAAGCCCTTCTGGAAATCGTCGATCGGCAGCTGATGGGTCAGCACCTTGTGCAGCGGAAAACCCGACAGCACCAGCTGCGTCATCTTGTACCAGGTCTCGTACATCTTGCGGCCGTAGATGCCCTGCACGGTGAGGCCCTTGAAGATGATCTTGTCCCAATCGCAACCGGCGCCACGCGGCATGATGCCGAGCATGGCGATCTTGCCGCCGTGGTACATGCAATCGAGCATGTCGTTGAACGCACGTGGGTTGCCGCTCATTTCCAGGCCCACGTCGAAGCCTTCCATGTGCAGGTCGGCCATGACGTCCTTGAGCGAGGTCTTGGAGACGTTGACTACGCGCGTGGCCCCCATGTCGGCAGCCAGCTTGAGGCGGAAATCGTTGACGTCGGTGACCACCACATTGCGCGCACCGATGTGCTTGCAGATGCCGGCGGCAATGATGCCGATCGGGCCGGCGCCGGTGATCAGCACGTCCTCGCCGATGACGTCGAATTCCAGCGCGCAGTGCGCGGCGTTGCCGTAGGGGTCGAAGAACGCGGCAAGCTCGGACGGAATCTGGTCCGGGATCGGCCACAGGTTGCTGGCCGGCATCACCATGTATTCGGCGAAAGCGCCGTTGACGTTGACACCGATCCCGACCGTGTTGGGGCACAGGTGCGGACGGCCGCCACGGCAGTTGCGGCAATGGCCGCACACGATGTGGCCTTCGGCCGACACCCGCTGGCCGACCTGATAGCCGGTCACGGCCGAACCGAGCTCGGCCACGCGGCCGACGAATTCATGACCGATGGTCAAGCCCGGCCTGATCGTGCGCTGGCTCCATTCGTCCCACAGGTAGATGTGCAGGTCGGTGCCGCAAATGGCGGTCTTTTCCAGCTTGATCAGCACCTCGTTGGGGCCGGGCGTCGGCACTGGCACCTGTTCCAGCCAGATGCCCTTGTTCGCTTCGCGCTTGACCAGCGCCTTCATCGTCTGCGCCATCTGGCGGAACCTGCTGAGGGAAAGTAAGCCGGCGATTATAGGCGTCGCGGCCTGTATGCCATGCGGCGGTGCGGGAATGGACGTGATGCGGCCCTGGATCCACGGTGGGGCAGGGCCGGTCCGGCCCGTGCCCGTTGCGACGAAGCTGGCGCCTCGGCCCAGGATGGGAACCACGCTCCAGACCTGCCGCCGCCTGCCAGGGCTAGCGCGTTGGCCAAACGGCAGGCGTGCGTCATCGGCGCCAGCACCGCTCCAATGCTTGTCAGCCGCGCCTAGAACTTCACATCCAGGCTCATGAAGTACTGCCGCGGTGCGCCGACCACCATGGTCTGGTT
Source organism: Xanthomonas sp. A1809 (assembly GCF_017746015.1). NCBI lineage: Bacteria > Pseudomonadati > Pseudomonadota > Gammaproteobacteria > Lysobacterales > Lysobacteraceae > Xanthomonas > Xanthomonas sp. A1809. The sequence continues at coordinate 46,769 of NZ_JAGHWZ010000003.1, forward strand.
GTAGCCATCCGGATCGGAGGCGACATAGCCGTTGGTGCCGGTGCTGGCGAAGTAGCGCTTGTCGGTGAGATTGCTGATGTTGAGCGCCAGCGCCACATCGGCCACCCCGCCGACACGGCCGAAGTCGTAACGTGCCCCGGCATTGAACAGCCAGTAGGACGGCACCTGCGAATCGTTGAGGAAGGTGATGTAGCGCTTGTCCACGTACTTGCCGTCCAGATCCAGGCGCAGGTTGCCGATCTGGTAGCTGGCGCTGGAAGAGAACATCAACGCCGGGATGCCCACCACGTCCTTGCCGGAGGTGGCGACCACGCCGTTGTTGAGGTAATCGTCCTGGTAACGCGAGCGATTCCACGACAACGAGTTCAACCAGCTCACTCCTTCGGTCGGGCGCCACATCAGTGCCAGATCCGCGCCGGCGCTGTGCACCGCACCGACGTTGCTCAGGATCGAAGCGCAGGTCTGCACCGCGGTGCACGGCGAGGTGGTCAGCAAGCGGTTGGAGAACTTGGTGAAATAGGCGTCGGCCGAGAGCTGGAACTGCGCATCCTGCACGCGGTAACCCACCTGCACGGTCTGCGATTGTTCCGGTTCCAGCGTGGAGCGGCTGCGGTCGAACGCCGCCTGCGAGGTGGCGAACGGGGTGAAGCCGAACGCCGCGATGTTCTTGCTGTAGGACGCGTACAGGTCCTGGCGTTCGTCGAGCTTGTAGTTGATGCCCACCTGCGGCAGGAAATTATCTTCGGCGCGAATGCGGCCTTGCGCCAGTGCGGTGGTCGGCACCAGCGATTGTGCGCGCGTGGTGGTGCTGAGCGCCTTTGCGCCGTAGTTGAGGGTCAGACGGTCGTCGAGCAAGCGCACGGTGTCCTGTAGATACAGCATGCGGGTCTGGGTGGTGTAGCGCTGCAGGAAGTCGCGACGGAACGGGGTCTGTGCCTCGTATACGTTGTACAGCGAGGTGTAACCTTCGTTACCAAGCGCGAAGTAATTGCGGCCCTGCGTGGTGCGCGCGTTTTCTGCCCATGCGCCCACTTCCAGGTCGTGGTTGCCCCACGACCATTTCAATGCGCTGGTACCGCCGAAGCGGTCCAGGCCGTAGTCGGTGGTGCGCATCGACAGCGGCATCTGTGCGGAGGTGGGCACATACGGTGTCACCCATTGGCCTTCGCCACGATTGCCGTGGTAATAGCCGCTGGCATCGAGCGTGGCACCGCCGAAGACAAACGTGCCCGACAGGCCTGCCAGGTTGTCGCGACGCAGTCCGCCGCCAGCGTAATAGCTGGCGTCGAGCCAGCTGTAGTCGCTGGGCAGACCGGCCAGCGATTGCGGGTAGCCGTTGGCCACGCCGCTGGTGGCCCCGGTGTTCTGGTAGGCGCGCGCCATCTGCACGGCGGTGGCCCAATCCGGCTGCAGGTAATCGTAGTCCCAGCCGAGCGCGCGCTGGCTGGTCAACGACAGATCCATGTAGTCGTATTCCTTGCGCCGCGAGGTATCGACGAACAGGCTCAGGCGGTTGCCGTCGCCCCATTGGTACACCGTCTTGAGATTGGCCTGTTCGGATGTCTGATCGCCATAGCCCTTCCATTTGTCGGTGCTGGCATTGGCATACGACAGATACGCCGACAACCCATCGCGATCGCCGGTGTCGGCGCGCACAAAGGTGCGGCGCGTTGCATCGCTGCCCACCGTCTGCACCAACCGTGCGCCAGGCGTGGTCTGCGGGTCGGCCGAGTAGAACTGCATGGTGCCGCCGAGATTGGTGTTGGACGCAGTGCCTAGTGCACCGGCGCCTTGCGCAATTTCCACCGAACCGAGGTTTTCCGAAATGATGGCGCGCGTAATGTGCAGGCCATTGGTCACGCCATAGCTCATGTTGCCCAGTGGAATGCCGTCGAGCGTGTAACCCAGGCGGCTTTGGTCGAAGCCATGCAGGGTCACCTGCGTGGACCATTCGTAGGTGCCGAATGGATCGGCGGACTGGAACTGCACGCCAGGCAGTTTTTCCACTGCCTTGAATGCGCTGCTGCCGGGCGTCAGCTGCTCGATGTCCTGCTGGCTGATGCGTTGCACCTGGCGCGTGCTGCCTTGCGACACCACATTGATTGCATCCAGTTGCGTTGCATTGGCGGCGTCGGCCACAGGTGTCGCTGCCTCCGCTGCCGGAGCAACGGCAACCGGCTCAGCCGGCGACGCGGCCTGCGAAACGACGGGAAGCAGCGTTGCCAGGGCAAGCGCCAGCGGTGTGACATGAAAGCGACGAGCGGAAGTCATGGGGGAGTCCTGTTCGGCCACGGCTGAGGGCGGACGCACGGTGCAAAGCCGGCGTTTCGCGACGCAGGGTGTCAACGGCTCATGAAACATTGATGACGATCGCTGTCGCAAAACTGTCGCGCTCGCCCGCTATACGTGTCGTGTCCAACCGCGCTGCGCGGTGAAAAAAGCACCATTTTTTGCAGGTTCTGCCGCCATGACCTCTTCCTCTTCCTCTTCGCGTCGCGATTTCCTCAAGCGCGTCGCTGCGCTCACTGCTGCCGGCGCCTTGCCGTCTTCGATCGGCCGTGCGCTCGCGCTGCCGGCCAACGCGCGGACCGGCACGTTGCGCGATCTCGAACATGTGGTGATCCTGATGCAGGAAAACCGCTCGTTCGATCATTATTTCGGCGCGCTACGTGGCGTGCGTGGCTTTGGCGATCCGCGCGCGCTGCAACTGCGCGATGGCCATCCGGTATGGAGTCAACCCACGTCCGATGGACGACGCTTGCTGCCGTTCGCGTTCGATTCGCAAAATACCTGCGCGCCCTTGATCAAGAGCCTGGATCATTCCTGGAAGGCCGGTCACGGGCAGGAGCCGGCACGCTGGGCCGAATACGATGCGTGGGTGCCGTACAAGGGGGAATTGACGATGGGATACTTCCAGCGTCACGACATCCCGTACTACCACGCGCTGGCCGACGCGTTCACCATCTGCGACGGCTATTACTGCTCGCTGCACGGGCCGACCAATCCCAATCGCATGTATCTGTTCACCGGTACCAGCGGCCCAAGCGTGGGCAACGTCGGCGCGCAGGCGGTGACCAATGCCGACGATGGCAACTGGACCGCCGACATGGCGCGCGACAAGCCCGGCTACGCTGCACTGCAGTGGACCACGTACGCGCAGCGTTTGCAGGCTGCCGGCGTGGACTGGCGCGTGTATCAGGAATACGACAACTTCGGCTGCAACTCGCTGGCATACTTCTCGCACTATCGCGATCTACGCACCGACGACGAACGGTACCGGCGTGCACGTGCGTGCGTGCCCGGGTCCACCGCGGACAATGCCGCCACCACCCAGGCCGAGCATCTGGTCGCCGCGATCGCTGCCGATGTGCAGGCCAATCGCCTGCCGCAGGTGTCGTGGGTCATCCCGCCCACCGCGTACTGCGAACATCCCGAAGCGCCGCCTGCCTATGGCGAGTCGCTGGTGGCGCGTCTGATCGATGCGCTCACCGCCAATCCCGAGGTGTGGGCCAAGACGGCACTGATCATCAATTACGACGAGAACGACGGCTTCTTCGATCACGTGCCCGCGCCGTTGCCGGCAGTGGACGCACGCATGGGGCGCAGCAATGTCGACACGCGTGGCGAGGTCTACGATGGCGTGCCGATCGGCCTGGGCATTCGCGTGCCGATGCTGGTGATCTCGCCGTGGACACGTGGTGGCTGGGTCAACTCGCAGGTGTTCGATCACACCTCGGTCCTGCGTCTGCTGGAACGCCGCTTCGGCGTGGCCGAGCCGAACATCAGCCCATGGCGGCGTGCGGTCAGTGGCGATCTCACCAGCGTGTTCGACTTCCGCAAACCGGACGATTCGGCGTTGAGCGCATTGCCGTCGGTCGAGGACTATCGCGCACGTACCGCTGCCGTGCGCGACAAACCGCTACCGTCGGTGCCTGCCGCCGCAGCGATGCCGCGGCAGGAACCGGGGCAACGGCCAGCGCGCGCATTGCCGTATGCCTTGCAGGTGCATGCACGCGTGCAAGAAGGCGCCCCCGTGCAGTTGCAGTTCGTCAACAGCGGCGCGGCGGCCGCGGCGTTCAATGTCTACAGCAGCGCGGCCAGTGGCGGCCCCTGGTATTACACGGTGCTGCCCGGCACGCAGCTGGAGGATGCGCCGGTCGGGGCCACGCACGCGGGTGCATACGCCTTGCGCGTGCACGGGCCGAATGGCTTCTTGCGCGAGTTCGCCGGGCAGGTGCCAAGTGCCTCTGCGCCATCGGCCGCGCCATGGGTGGAGGCGCGGCAGGAGGGCGACGCCTTGGTGCTGGAAATCGGCAATGCCGGGCAGCGCGCCTGCACCGTGCAGCTGCGTGCGCTGGACTACGCAGACCCAGATGCGCGCACCTTGCCGCTGGCCGCAGGTCAGCGCGAGACCATTCGCCTGGCGCTTGCCGCCAGCGATCACTGGTACGACCTGGTGGTGGAACAGCCGGGCAGCGCTTTCCGCCGCCGGCTGGCCGGGCATCTGGAAACCGGCAGGCCCAGCCGCAGCGACCCCGCGTTCGGCCGCGTCTAGGCGGGCGCCCGGCCACGGAGCTGCAGGCGAACCGCGGGCGCCTGCTGCGCGGCATACGTGCGTGCGTGGGGAAAGGGCGCGCGCCGATCCTGTCATCGGTCGTGGATTTGCCAGCAGACGTTGGCGTTACACTGTAACGACAATAACCCTTGGGGCTGTCGATGCGTCCGAACCTGTTCGCTGTTTCCGTGCTGGCCACGCTGGCTGTCGTTTCGTCTGCACAGGCGGGCGAGGGGATGTGGGTTCCACAACAGCTGCCCGAGATCGCCGGGCCCCTCCAGCAAGCAGGCTTGCGGCTTTCGCCGCAGCAGCTGGCCGACCTGACCGGCGATCCGATGGGCGCCGTGGTCGCCCTGGGTGGTTGCACCGCCAGCTTCGTCTCGCCGCAGGGTCTGGTCGTCACCAACCACCACTGTGCCTATGGCGCGATCCAACTCAACTCCACCGCGCAAAAGAACCTGATCAAGGACGGGTTCAACGCTGCACGTCCCGCCGACGAGCTCAGCGCAGGTCCCAGTGCGCGTATCTACGTGCTCGATGCCATTACCGACGTCACGGCACCTGCAAGGGCAGCGATGGCCACTGCAGGCGACGATGCGCTCAAGCGCACGCTGGCCCTGGAGGATTTCAGCAAGCAACAGATCGCGTCCTGCGAAGCGCAGCCCGGTTACCGCTGCCAGTTCTTCAGTTTTGCCGGGGGCAACGCCTACCGGTTGTTCAAGAACCTGGAGATCAAGGATGTGCGCCTGGTCTATGCACCGCCCGGCAGCGTGGGCAAGTTCGGCGGCGACATCGACAACTGGATGTGGCCGCGCCACACCGGCGATTTCTCGTTCTATCGCGCCTATGTCGGCAAGGACGGCACGCCTGCTGCCTACGCCAAGGACAATGTGCCCTATCAGCCCAAGCACTTCCTGAAGTTCGCCGACCAGCCGCTGGGCGCTGGCGACTTCGTGATGGTGGCCGGCTATCCGGGCCGCACCAATCGCTACGCGCTGGCTGCCGAATTCGACAACACCGCCAGCTGGACCTACCCGGTGGTCGGCCAGCAATTGAAGGACGTGATCGGCCTGATCGAACAGGCAGGCAAGCAGGATCCCGACATCCAGGTGAAATATGCCAGCACCGTCGCCAGCCTCAATAACTCCGCCAAGAACTTCGACGGGCAACTGGAAGGTTTCAAGCGCATCAATGCGCAGGCCACCAAGCAGGCCGACGAAGCGGCCGTGCTGGCCTGGCTCAAGGGGCGGGGTGCGAGCGGGCGTAATGCGCTTGCCGCGCACGACACCTTGGTCAAGCTGCTCAAGCAGACCCAGGCCACGCAACAGCGCGACTTCGTGCTGCGCCAGTTCGACTCCACCGGCACGGTGGGTGCCGCGGTGACGCTGTACCGGCTGGCGCTGGAGCGTGCCAAGCCCAATGCGCAACGCGAATCCGGGTACCAGGACCGCGACCTGCCGTCGATCGAAGCGACGATGAAGCAGATGGAGCGCCGTTACGTGCCGGCCATGGATCGTCAGCTGCAGCAGTACTGGCTCAGCCAGTACCTGAAGCTGCCGGCCAACCAGCGCATCGCCGCGCTGGACCAGTGGTTGGGCGGTCGCGATGCGGCGGCCGTGCAGGCGGCCGTGGGCAAGCTCGATGGCACGGCGTTGGGGAGCACGCAAGCGCGGCTGACGTGGCTCACCGCCGACCGGGCCGCCTTCGAAGCCAGCACCGACCCGGCGATCCAGTACGCCGTGGCGGTGACACCGGCCCTGTTGCAGATCGAGCGCGAGGACAAACTGCGTACCGGCGAACAGCTCAAGGCGCGGCCGGTGTATCTGCAAGCCCTGGCCGACTACAGGAAGAGCCGGGGCGAATCGGTCTATCCGGATGCCAACCTGTCGCTGCGCATCACCTTCGGCAACGTCAAGGGCTACGCCCCGAAAGATGGCGTGGCCTACACACCGTTCACCACCGTGGAAGGGGTGGTCGCCAAGGAGACCGGCGCCGATCCGTTCGATTCGCCCAAGGCCTTGCTGGATGCGGTCAAGGCCAAGCGCTACGCCGGGCTGGAGGACAAACGCCTGGGCTCGGTGCCGGTCAATTTCCTGTCGGACCTGGACATCACCGGCGGTAACTCCGGTTCGCCGGTGATGGACGCGCAAGGCAAGCTGGTCGGCCTGGCATTCGACGGAAATTGGGAGTCGGTGAGCAGCAACTGGATCTTCGATCCGGCAATGACCCGCATGATTGCCGTGGACAGCCGCTATCTGCGCTGGATCATGACCGAGGTCGCTCCGGCGCCACAGCTGTTGAAGGAGCTAGGCGTGCGCTGACGCGGCGCCGGTGCGGGGGCGGCAGGGGTTATCATGCGGTCCCGTTTTCGCTGCGGCGAGCGGGCCCCTCCCCCAAGGAACTCCCAGCGCATGCGCATCCTGCTTGCTCGTCACGGCGAGACGCCGTGGAACGCCGAAGGCCGTTACCAGGGCCAGATCGATATTCCGCTTTCGCCGGTTGGCGAAGGCCAGGCGCGCGCATTGGGCGAACGGCTGCACACGCTGCAGATCGACCGCGCGGTGGCATCGCCGTTGTCGCGTGCGCAGGCCACTGCCAAGGCCGCGCTGGGCGCGTCGCGTCAAGCGCTGCTGCAGACCGATGCCGACCTGCAGGAAATTGCGCACGGCGAGTGGGAGGGCCTGCTGGCCAGCGAGATCAACGACAAGGATCCCGCACGTCTGCGCGCCTGGCGCGAAGAGCCCGATACCGTGTTGATGCCGGGTGGCGAATCGCTGCGTCAGGTGCTCGATCGCAGTTGGCGCGGCCTGGTGCGTGCCACCGATGGGCTGGGCGCGCACGACACCTTGCTGGTGGTTGCGCACGATGCGGTCAATCGCGTGATCCTGTGCAAGATCCTGGGCCTGCCGTTGTCCAAGCTATGGAGCTTCCGCCAGGCCCCGACCACGCTGAACCTGCTCGAAGGCGATGACGTGGAGCATCTCGAAGTGGTGCGCCTCAACGACTGTGCGCATCACACACCGTTCTTTGGTGAGGCAAAGCATCGGGCGTTGTAAGGCGAGGCAAGGACGCTGGATCGCCAATGACACGCCATGTCGTTGCAGGTGCCAAAATGCCGAACGTCGTTGATACACGCTTGCAGGTCTGGGTGAGTTGGTGGAACAGGCCTCGGTGCGGTTGCGTAGTCAACGCTCCGTGTCGGGGCTGCGTCTTGGGGTGATCGCTCAACGTCCTGGGATGCGCTGGTGACGGCGTTCGCACCATGCGCGATCAACCGAGCTGCGTCGTACTAACCAAGCACGCGCGATACATCCAACACCGAGTGGCGTGCGTTGCGCAAGCGCAAATGGCGATAATGTGCCCCTCTCTGCGCAGCCCTCCCCATGAACGCAACCGACTCCCTCTCCGCCTGGCTCGCCTATATCGAGCAGCAGCATCCCAGTGCCATTGCGATGGGCCTGGAGCGCGTGCGCGCGGTTGCGGCGCGCTTGCAGATCGCCGCGCCGGCCACGCATGTCATCGTCGTGGGCGGCACCAACGGCAAGGGCTCGACGGTGGCCTTCATCGAGGCGATCGGGCGTGCTGCCGGCTGGAAGGTGGGGGCCTACACCTCGCCGCATCTGCTGCGCTACAACGAGCGCGTGCGCATCGATGGCGAAGAGGCCAGCGACGCGCAGCTGGTCGACGCGTTTGCAGCGGTCGAAGCAGCACGCGGCGACACCGCGTTGACCTATTTCGAGTTCGGTACGCTGGCGGCGCTGTGGTTGTTTCAGCAGTCCGCGCTGGAGTTGGCGGTGCTGGAAATCGGCCTGGGTGGACGGCTGGATGCGGTCAACATCGTCGATTCGGATGTGGCGGTGATCACCACGGTCGATCTCGACCACACCGACTGGCTGGGCGAGGACCGCGAGGCCATCGGCACCGAGAAGGCCGGCATCATCCGCGCATGGAAGCCGGTGGTGCTGGGCGAGATCGACCCGCCGTCCAGTGTGCTGCGTCGCGCCTACCAGCTGGGTGCCAATGCCATCCGTGCCGGCAGCGATTATTTCTTCGAGCCGATCGACACACGGCACGCCGAGAGCCCGCAATCCGACGCGCCGCGCTGGCGCTGGCGCGATGTGGCAGTGACGTTGGAACTGCCGATGCCGGCACTGCGTGCGCCAGTGCAGCTGGCCAACGCCGCTGCCGCGATCGCCGCGTTGCAGGCATTGCCGGTGGAAGTGCCCGGCGCGGCCTGGGCGCAGGGCATCGGCAACGCGCAAGTGGCCGGGCGACTGCAGCGGCTTGAGGTCAATGGCGTACAGGTACTGCTGGATGTCGGACACAACCCGCAGGCCGCACGCGCGCTGGCCGCCGCGCTCGGTACGCAGGCGCATGCCTGCCGCACCTATGCGATCTACGCCGCATTGGCCGACAAGGATGTGCTGGGCGTGGTGGAGGCAGTGGCTGGGCAGATCGACCACTGGGCGCTGGCGGGGCTGGAAGGCGCGCGCGGCCAATCGGCGCAGGCATTGCAGGCCCGTCTGCAAGGCAGTGCCGCCGCGCAGGCGCCGTGTCATCGCGATGTTGCCAGTGCAGTGCGCGCGGTCCTGGACACGGCCAGCCCCGGCGACCGCGTGCTGGTGTTCGGCTCGTTTCACACCGTGGCCGACGCGCTCGACGCACTTCATTCAGCCCGCTGAGGTCGTCGGGGTGGCGCCGGCCTTATAATCGCCGCGGCACCCCGCCACGCCGCCTCTCGTCTCTTCCGTGGATACTGCTCTGAAACAGCGACTGATTGGCGCCATCGTTCTGGTGGCGCTTGCCGTGATCTTCCTGCCGATGCTGGTCAAGGGCCCCGCGCCGTCGAGCGGTGTGGCCGATGTACCGCTCGAGGCGCCCGCAGCGCCCGCCAATGGCGAGTTCGAAACCCGCGAATTGCCGCTGGTCACTCCGGGCAATGCGCCGGCCGGTGGGGCGCTAGGCATGGCCGGTGCGCCGGCGCCGGTGCAGAACAACCCCGATGCCGCCGATCTGGCCGCTCCGTCCAGCACGCCCTCGGCTCCGGAAGTGGCTGCCGGCAACTACGCAGTGAATTTTGGTGCATACGCCACCAGCGCCGACGCCGACGCGGTGATTGCGCGGCTCAAGCAGGCGCAATTGCCCGGCTTCAGCGAAAAGACCCAGATCAACGGCCGCCCCGCCTGGCGCGTGCGCGTGGGGCCGTATGCCGACCAGGCGCAGGCCGAATCGGCCCGGCTGCAGGCAGTGAAGGTACGCAGCGACGTCAACGCCCAGGTGGTGACGTTGGACGCCAACGCCGCCGCGCCGGCGCCTGTCGCCAGCGCACCGGCGCCTGCGCCTGCCGTCAAACCCGGTAGCAGCGTCGCCGCCGCCAGCACCACCGCACCGACAAAGACCGAAAGCCTGCCGCCGGAGCCCGCCAAACCGGTGGTCGCCGCGCCCAAGCCGGCCGAGGTGGCCAAGCCCGTGCCGGCCAAGCCTGAGGTCACCAAGCCCGCCCCCGCCAAGCCCGAGCTTGCCGCCAAGCCTGAGCCCGCCAAGCCGGTGGCCACCGCGCCGGCAGCGCCTGCGGCCAGTGCGGTCGGGTTTGCAGTGCAGCTGGGCGCGTTCGGTCGTGCCGAAGATGCCGATGCCTTGCGCGACCGCGTGCGCGCCGCCGGCTTCAGTGCCTTCGTCGAACAGGTGCGGACCGACAAGGGCGCGTTGAACCGCGTGCGCGTCGGCCCGGTCGCCAATCGCAGCGATGCCGAACAGTTGCGTGCCCAGGTGGCAGCCAAGGTCGGTATCTCCGGCATGGTGCGTCCGCATCCGTAACCGCCATGCCGGCCGCAAGCAAACGCGGCCGCCGCGCAGGTGGCAGCCGCTCGTACACTGCACTGCCGGCGGACCGTCACGTGTCTGCCAACTGCCTGCACTGCGCGCCTGCAGCTGCTGGATTTTCCAACGCCTCGCACCCATGGAGGGGAGGGCAATGACGACCGAGCCCCATTGCATTCACGGCGCGCGCGCCACGCGGAGAGGTTGCCCATGATCGACATGGTGCTGGGCGTCATCATTCTGGTGTCAGCCCTGTTGGGCTTGTTGCGCGGCTTTGTGGCCATCGTGGTGGGTACGTTGTCATGGTTGCTGGCCGGCTGGGCCACCTTCATGTTCGGCGGCGCGGCCGCGCGCTGGCTGGCCGATGGCAAGCATCCGTCTGCGACCGAATCGTTCGGCGGCTACGCCATGGTGTTCGTCGGTGTGCTGATCAGCGTGGCGGTGATTGGCATGGTGATCCGCGCGGGCGTGGATGCGATCAAGCTCGGCGGCACCGACCGCATGCTCGGGTTCGGCCTGGGCGTGGTGCGCGGTGCGTTTCTGGCCAGCGTGCTGGTGCTGCTGATGGGCTTCACCCCGCTGCCGCGCGAGCCGGCATGGCGCCAGTCGGTGCTGCTGCCCATGCTGCAGCCGGGCGCGGGCTGGATGCGGGCACAACTGCCGGCCTGGCGAATGCCATCGATGGAGATGCCATCAATGGAACTCGGCAACTTGCCCACGGAGTTGGGGAAGTTGCCTTCGGCAGGCGATAATACGGACCTGGGCAAGGCACTTGGCGGTTCCGGGCTGAGCGACACCATCACCCGTGCGCTTGGCAACCCCGGCAAGACGGCTGGCGACGGACGCGATCCGACGCAGGCGATGCCGGCCAACATCGATCCGGCGCAGGTTCGCGGCGGAGAAAGCGACCCGGCTCGGGTCGAATCCCAAGGCCAGGCACGGCCACCTTCACAGTAACGGCGCAAGCCGAAGCGGAGAACGCGCACCATGTGTGGCATCGTCGGTATTGTCGGCAACCAGAACGTCGCCGGGCAGCTGTATGACGGCCTGACCGTCCTGCAGCATCGTGGGCAGGACGCCGCGGGCATCGCGACCGCAGATGGCACGCGCCTGCGCGTGCAGAAGGCCAACGGCCTGGTGCGCGACGTCTTCGACGAAAAGAAGATGGCGGTGCTGGAAGGGCGCGTCGGCATCGCCCATTGCCGCTACCCCACCGCAGGCTCGGAAGGCATGGACGAGGCGCAGCCGTTCTACGTCAATTCGCCCTACGGCATCGCGCTGGCGCACAACGGCAACCTGATCAACACCGAGGCCTTGCGCCAGCAGGTGTTCGAAGCCGACCGCCGCAACATCAATACCGATTCGGACAGCGAAGTGCTGTTGAACGTGTTCGCCTACGAGCTGGACGCGCAGCGCATGCTCACCCCCGAAGCGGCGATCCGCGCGGTGGCCGGTGTGCACCGCCGCTGCAAGGGCGGCTATGCGGTGGTCAGCGTGGTGCTGGGCCTGGGCCTGGTGGCGTTCCGCGACCCGCACGGCATCCGCCCGCTGGTACTGGGCAAGCGCGAGCATGCCGAAGGCACCGAATACATCGTGTCCTCCGAGTCGGCAGCGCTGGATATCCTCGGCTACCAGCGCGTGCGCGATGTGCGCCCGGGCGAAGCGCTGGTGATCACCGCGCGCGGCGAGCTGTTCTCGGAAGTCTGCGCCGCACCGACCAACAACGCGCCGTGCATTTTCGAGTACGTGTACTTCGCGCGCCCCGATTCGATGATCGACAACATCTCGGTGCACAAGGCGCGCATGCGCATGGGCCTGAAGCTGGGCGAAAAGATCCTGCGCCTGCGACCGGACCATGACATCGACACCATCATTCCGATCCCGGACACCTCGCGCGATGTGGCGCTGGAGATGTCCAACGTGCTCGGCGTGAAGTACCGCGAGGGCTTCGTCAAGAATCGCTACGTGGGCCGCACCTTCATCATGCCGGGGCAGGGCGAACGGCAGAAATCGGTGCGCCGCAAGCTCAATCCGATCCACCTGGAATTCCGTAACCGTGTGGTGCTGCTGGTGGACGATTCCATCGTGCGCGGCACCACCAGCCGGCAGATCGTGCAGATGGCGCGCGATGCCGGTGCGCGCAAGGTGTACCTGGCCTCGGCCGCGCCGCCGGTGCGTTACCCCAACATCTACGGCATCGACATGCCGGCGGCCGAAGAGCTCATCGCACATGGCCGCAGCGAGCTGGAAATCCAGGAGTTTCTGGGCTGCGACTGGCTGATCTACCAGGATCTGGAAGACCTGGAAGTGGCAGTGCGCGAGGGCAACCCGGACATCAAGCAGTTCGATTCCTCGTGCTTCAACGGCGAATACATCACCGGCATCGAGCCGGGGTATTTCGAACGCATCCAGCAGCTGCGCTCGGACGATGCCAAGAAGCGTCGCCGCGCCTGAGTCGCCGAACCAGGGCGGCCGATTGGCCGCGCTGGTTGGCGTGCGGAGAGGGTCGGCGAGGTGCGGCAAACAAAACACCGCAGCTATCGACACGCTCGATGAAGCGCGCCTGCGCAACGGGCAGCTACCTGCGGCCGAACATGTGCAAGCGCAGTGCGTTTCTGCAGCGCGCCAGTGCCCCGTGCGGCCAACGGCGTGAGCATCGATCCGTTCGCAAGCGCGGACCTGTTCGACGCTGCGCGCCTGTGCCTGGACCAGGCCGACCCGCGACAGAAAGTCGCGCTGACCCAGCACTACGCGGCCGCCTTTCGCGAAGGCGTCTTGACGCTCGATCCGGCAGCGCCTGCGCCTGCGCCGATCCGTATGCCAGGCCGTCCGGCAACGCCACTGCTGGTGCATCCGCGCCACTTGCCGCGCCGTGGACTGGGCACGCCGGAAGGGCGCGCTGCGTTTATCCATGCCATTGCGCACATCGAACTCAACGCCATCGATCTGGCCTGGGATGCGGTGTATCGCTTTCGCGGGCTTCCCGCGGCGTTCTATGCCGATTGGGTCGCGGTCGCCGACGATGAATCGCGCCACTTCATGCTGCTGCGCGCACGATTGCAGGCGCACGACCACGACTACGGCGATTTCGCCGCGCATAACGGGCTGTGGGAAATGTGCGAGAAGACTGCACACGACGGCCTGGCGCGCATGGCCCTGGTGCCGCGCGTGCTCGAAGCGCGCGGCCTGGACGTGACACCGGCGATGATCGTCAAACTCCGTTCGCTCGGCGACGCTGCCACTGCCGAGGTGCTCGAAACCATCCTGCGCGAAGAGGTGGCGCACGTGGCCGCCGGCTCGCGTTGGTACCGGTGGTATTGCGAGCAGGCCGGTGTCGAACCGCGCGCACGCTTCAAGGCGCTGCTGCGCGAATACGCTGGCGGGTATCTGCATGGGCCGTTCAATCTGCAGGCGCGCCTGCTTGCCGGTTTCGACGAGGACGAGCTGGCCGACCTGGTGGAGCAGGCTGGCTGAGCGTGCCTGCACGGGAGCTGCGAATCTGCGTTCGTGACCTGTACTGTGAATCTACCTGACGCATGCGTGCGCGGATTCCAGTGACGCCACACACGCCGCGTCACGCGCCACAGCTTGGAGCGCACCTTCACGTCATGGCCGATGAGGCGGGCATCGATGCACGCGATGCCATGCATGACGACCTGGCGTCACTCGCCATCTGCACCGACGCCGACGCGGCGCGGTGTCCACGACACAGGCGAGGATCGACGCAGCCAATCGCTGGGCGGACGCAATCGGGTCCATGTGCATCGATCCGTAGGGCGACGCAGGATCGCCGTATTGTCCCTGAAGACCGCTTGTGCTCGTTTGACGCACGCCTTCAACGCGCGCGCTTTCAGTACGACTGTGCGCTGGTTCCCGTTCGAGAGCTGCTGGAATCGCATCCAGGGATTGGTAAACATCACAGAAACATAATTTTCCGTTGCAACAACTTGCATTCTGTGCAGTGCCACGCGCCCTAATGGCGTCCCGGGGACAGGGGCCCGGTGTTTCACATCCGTAACTTTCATGTCTTAGGAGAGAAAGACGATGAAGTCGAAGTCGATGTGCACCACGGTCGGTCTGATTGCCATGTGCCTGGCCGGCTCGGCCGCCGCTGCCGGCAAGCCGTTGTATCAAACCGGCCCTGCGCTGAGCCGCAGTGCCGCCGCCACCGCTGCAGCCGAACCTTCGCTGCAACGCCTGTTGAGCGCCCCGTCCACTGCCAACGCGCAGGTGGTTCAGCTCGATGCCGGCGCGGTAACCGCCTCGGAAAAATTGCTGGAGCTACAGCTGGATGGCCAGACCATCACCGCTACCCAGGCCAAGGTCGATGCCCTGGAGGGTGGCGACAGCGTCTGGTACGGTAACCTCGGGCCGCGTGCCGGCACCCGCGCACGCACGCTCTCGGGCGTGGACCCGCTGAACTCGGCCATCTTGGTGCGCAGCGGCGACACCGTGACCGGCACGATTCGCTACGCCGGCAAGCTCTATCGCCTGCGTCCGCTGGCCGATGGCCGCCACGTGCTGGTGCAGGTGGATGAGCAGCGCATGCCGCAGGAGCATCCGGCCGAATACAGCCTGCTGCCGAAGTTCGACATGCCCGGCGACGGACGCGTGACTGCCGCTGCTGCCTCATCAGGTAGCCCGGCCACCATTCGCGTGCTCGTGGTGGCCACCAACAAGGCCGTGACCGCTTACGGCGGCAACATGCAGTCGCTGGTGCAACTGGCGGTGGCCGAAGCCAACCAGGGCTACATCAACAGCAACGTGGGTATCACCTTGCAGCTGGCGCGCTACGAGACCACCAGCTACACCGAGACCGGCAACTTCACGACCGACCTGCAGCGTTTCCGCGTGACCAACGACGGCTACATGGACAGCATCCACACCAGCCGCAACACCTACACGGCCGATGTGGGTGTCATCGTGCTGGACAACAGCAGCTACTGCGGCCTGGCGTCGGGTATTGGCTCTAACGCCGCGAGCGCATTTGCGTCGGTGTACTGGGATTGCGCCACCGGCTACTACAGCTTCGCTCATGAAATCGGGCATCTGCAAAGCGCACGCCACGACGCCACCAACGACCCGAGCACCTCCCCGTATGCGTATGGCCACGGCTACCGCTACGGCAACAGCTGGCGCACCATCATGGCCTACGACTGCACCAGCGGTTGCCCACGCCTGAACTACTGGTCCAACCCCAACATCAGCTACAACGGCGTGCCCATGGGCAATGCCAGCACCGCCGACAACCAACGCGTGCTGGTCAATACCAAGGCCACGATTGCGGCCTTCCGTTGAGCGGTTGTTGACCGATCCAAGCCCGGCCCGGCACCGCAAGTGCCGGGCGTTTTGGCTACACCCGCGCGCATGGATCGCGCAGACTAGGCGCACCGCCGGTGACTGCCGGCCTTGTCCTGTCGAGCGGAGCCCTCATGTCCACGTCTCTGCGTCATGCGCTTGTGTTCCTGGCCGCGCTGACGGTTGCCGGATGCAAGCAGCAACCGGCCGACCCTGTCGCCACGCAACCCAAACCTGCCGTGAGCGCACCGGCGCCACCCCCCGGCGGCGACGCGCAGGCCCGCGCACTGCAGGCGCTCGAAAGCCGCTTGCAGGGCGACAAGGTGTACCCGGATAACTGCATCAGCATCATGGCCGAGGACGGCGATGCGCCTGCGCCGGACACGTTCGATTTTGCGGTGCGCGAACGCCATGGCGACGGCTGCCCCGGCGACCCGCAGACCAGCCCGGTACGCGACCGTTTCCGCGTACAGGCCGATGGCACGCTGCTGTGGTACGACGTGGTGAATGCCGATTTCGTCGACTACGCCGAGCGTGCGCGAAGCCTGCAGTGATGCGGTGCGGTCATTGATTGGCACGCTCGACGATGCTGCGTGCCTCAATCGGCAAGCGCTGCCGATCCATCGTTGCGTCGCCGCGTGTCTGTGGCATCAGGCGCGCTTTCGATCTTGCTGCGTGCCTTGAATGCAGCACCGCGTCGCTGCGCCTGCCATGGCAGGCGCGTGGATCTGCCGCGCTATAACGCCAACTGCTCCAGCGACACGCCATCGGCATCCACGCGCAGGACCGATCCTTGCTCGTACCAGTCGCCCAGCACGATGCGCGTGCAGGTGTTGCCGCCGGCCTGCAAGGTGTGGATGGCAGGGCGATGGGTGTGGCCGTGGATCAGCCGATCCAGCCCGTAACGCACGAAGGTGGCTTCCACTTCGGCCGGCGAGACATCGGTGACGGTTTCGAAGCGCGACTGGTCGCCCTGCTTGAGTTCTGCATGCCGCGCCTGGCTGGCAGCGCGCGCCTGCTGCGCGAACGCGACGCGTGCGGCCAGCGGCTGGGCCAGGAACTGCGCCTGGAACACCGGGTCGCGCGTCTGCGCGCGGAAGGCCTGGTAGGCCGTGTCGTCGGTGCACAGCAAATCGCCGTGCATCAGCAGCGTGGTGTGCCCGTACAGATCGATGACGGTGGGGTCGGGCAGGATCCGGAAGCCCGCGCGCTGCGCATAGGTTTCGCCTACCAGGAAGTCGCGGTTGCCTGCCATGAAGAACACCGGCACCCCGGAATCTGCCACTGCATGCAGGGCCACCGCCACTGCATCGGCGGCGGTGGATGGGGTGTCGTCGCCGATCCAGGCTTCGAACAGATCGCCCAGGATGTAGAGCGCGTCGCTGCCGGGAACCTGCGTGCGCAGGAACTCCAGAAACAACTCGGTGATTGCCGGCCGGGCCGGATCCAGATGCAGGTCGGAAATGAACAGGGTCGTCATTGCGCCATTGTACGGCGGCAGCGCGGGGCGGGAATCGGGAATCGGGAATCGCAGAAGCATTGCAGCTTCGCGGCGATTGGTGTGCCAACTTGCAACGACGCCGCAGGCTGGCGATCGCCATTCAGACATCCTGCGGGTCGCACGCGCCGTGGGACATGCGCGTGGGTGGGCAACCTGCCGTCAGTTCACCGCGTACCGGCAGCGCAAGATCCCCTCTCCCTGCGGGAGAGGGGTGGGGGGGGGAGGGTACGGGGCGAAGCCACGCGCTGGAGTCGCAATTGCTGCGCTGGGGCTCTTTTCGGCTTTAGCGAAAACACCCATCGACGGCGAGTGCATGAGGCTTCGCACGTACCCTCATCGGCCGTTCTCCCCCATAAAGGAGGACAATGTCCCGAAGGGAGAAAGATGAGGCGAAGAGGCCTTGTTGCTGACTGGGCAGCGTCTTGGTACCTGTCCGTTTGCCGTTACGCTTACCTGTCAGCGAGCCGCCATCACGCAACCCCTAGCGCTTATCCCAACACCACCGGCAAGCCCCACAGCGACAGGCTGGCCAGCAGCACGCCGATCAGCGTGGCGGCCAGCACGTCGCTGGGATAATGCAGCCCCAGCACCACCCGCGAGAGCGCCACGCCGGCCGAAAACGGCACCAGCAAGGGGGCCAGCCAGGGGTAATAGGCCAGCGCCACGATGCTGAAGGACACCGCGTGCAAGGTATGGCCGGAGGGAAAGCTGAACTCGTCCAGCGGTGCCACCCATGCGCGAATACGCACGTCCGCCGCATATGGCCGCGGACGCCGGGTCCAGCGTTTGAGCGCCTTGTAGAGCGTCAATGCAAGCACGCCGGTGGCAGCCATGTGCGCCGATGCACGTACACCGTCCATGCCGTCGAGCACCACCAGCAACCCCATCAAGGCGTACCAGAACACGCCGTCGCCCAGGCGGCTGATAGTGGCGAAGACGCGCCGTACCGGGTGGCGTCGGCACCACAGATTGGCGCGTCGGCACCAGCGCGCTTCGTGACCGCGCAAGACCTCAAGCCGCGTTGACGACATAACGCCCCCGTGCAGCGCTGATCCCCAGCAACAAGGCTTCGAAGTCGCAGACCACATTGTCCGGATGCAATTTTTTCATCGCCTGCGCCGCCGCCGTGCCCATGCGCTGGCGCAGGGCGTCGTCTTCGGTGAGCGCGACGGCGGCCTGGATAAAGGCCTCGTCGGTGTCCACCGCCGCGCCGGTATGGCCGTTGCGCAGATATTCGCGGGCCGCGCCGTAATCGAAAGCGACCGTCGCCACGCCGCTGGCCATCGCTTCCAGCGTCACGTTGCCGAAGGTTTCGCTGCGGCTGGGAAACAGGAACAGATCGCCGCTGGCGAAGTGACGGGCCAATGCATCGCCACGCTGGACGCCGCAGAAGATGAAGTCCGGATTGTCGTGCGCAAGCTTCTCGCGCGCCGGGCCATCGCCCACCCAGACGAAGCGTGCCTTCGGGCGGATCTGCTGCAGTTTGCGAAAGGCGCGTACGGCCAACGGCAGATTCTTTTCGCTGGCGATGCGCCCCACATAGATGGCGGCAAAGCCTTCGCCTTCGATGCCCCAATCGGCGCGCAATGCGCAATCGCGACGGCTCGGATCGAATTGCTGGCTATCCACTGCCCGCGCCAGCAATTGCACACGCTCAAAGCCATCGTTGCGCAGGAACTGCTGCAGCTCGCGCGTGGGCACCAGGGTGGCATCGGCCTGGTTGTGGAAGCGCCGCATCCAGCGCAACGCGGTGCCCTGCAGCCAGGCAGCGCCGTAGTCGGGCAGGTATTCGTCGAAGCGGGTGTGGAAGCCGGTGGCGACCGGAATGCCGAGCCGGCGGGCTGCGCGCATTGCCGACCAGCCCAGGGGGCCTTCCGTGGCCACATAGATCGCGTCCGGCTGCGTGCTGCGCCAATGACGGACGAGGCGTTGCGTCGCCGGCAGGCCGAATTTCAATCCCGGGTAGCGCGGCAACGAGGCGCCACGCACCAGCAGCGCATCGGTCGGGGCGGTATCGGCGCTCTGGCGTGGCCGCACCACATCCACCTGGTGTCCGCGCGTGCGCAGACCGGTTTCCAGACCATGCACGGTCAACGCAACACCGTTGACCTCGGGGGGATAGGTTTCGGTAACGATCGCGTAGCGCATGCCCGTTCTCCCGTTTTGACTAGCTTCCGGGAGTGCGATGGCATTGATGTTGCGCTAGTAAGACGTGGCGGTGACAGCTGTGACGGGAATGGAGAATCGGGAATCGGGAATCGCAAAGGCAGCGTGCTGCACCGGTTCGGCGCCATCGACACCAGTCAGAAACTTCTAAGAGCCCCGTGGTGGTCTATTCCCGATTCCCGCCTGAGGCCGCAGGCCTCAGGTCACAAACGGTTTGAACGCAATTCCCAGCCCGGCCATGCTGTCGACTTCGCCGATCAGGTCGGCGCGCAGCAGCGGGCGCGAGTCGATCCAGCTTTGCGACAGGATCAACGACAGCCGGGTGTCGTCGGCGGTGAGTTCCAGGGTCGGAATCGGGTCGGACTCATGCGCGCGGTGCAGCAACACCGCCAGTCGCAGCAGCGCAGCCTTGCGTCGGGTTGGCAGCAGCAGGCGGTCGGGCAGCGCATCGAAGGCCGTCTTGGGCACATTGCGCCGGTGCGTGCGTACCAGCGCCGCCAGCACCTGCTGTTCCTGTCGCGAAAAACCCGCGATATCCGAATGTTCCAGGATGTAGCTGCCGTGCACGTGGTACTGGCTGTGCGCGATGATCAGCCCCAGCTCGTGCAGGCGCGCGGCGCGGCGCAGCACCTGCGCATCGTCGCCATCCAGTTGCCAGGATTCGCAGACCTGGTCGAACAGGCGGCAGGCGGTCGCTTCCACGCGCTGCGCCTGCACTTCGTCGATGCCGTAGCGCTGCATCAGCGAGGTCACCGAACTGTCGCGCGGGTCGTTCTCGCCGCCGCGGCCAAGCATGTCGTACAGGATGCCTTCGCGCATCGCCGCCTTGCTGACCATCAGTTTCTCCAGCCCCAGCGCCTGGAATGCAGCTTCCAGCACCAGGATGCCACCGGCGATGATCGGCCGCCGTTCCGCTGCCAGGCCGGGCAGCTGGATGTCTTCGATGCGCTTGGCCTTGAGCAACTCATCGCGCAGCGCCGGCAATGCCTGCGCCGTGATCGCGCCCTTGGTCAGCTTCATCGCAGCGCACATCTCGCCGATGGCCTTGTGCGTGCCGGACGAGCCGATCGCCTCGTGCCAGCCCAGTGCCTTGTACTGGCCGGCAAATTGCTGGAACTCGGCGCCGATCTCGGTCAGCGCGTCCTTCCATTTCTTCTTGGATAATTTGCCGCCGGGGAAAAACCGTCGCGTGCTGGCAATGCATCCGGCCTGCAGACTTTCGCGTTCCAGTGTCTGAAACCCGCGGCCAATGATGAACTCGGTCGAGCCGCCGCCGATGTCGATCACCAGCCGGCGTTGGTCGGGCTTGGGCGGTTGCGCATGCGCAACGCCCAGATAGATCAGGCGCGCTTCCTCGCGCCCGCTGACCACTTCGATCGCATGGCCCAGCGCGGTTTCGGCCGGCATCAAAAACGCCTGTGGCGAACGCAGCTGACGCACCGTGTTGGTCGCCAGCGCCCGCACGCGCAGCGAAGGCACGTCGCGAATGCGCTGGCCGAACCGCGCCAGGCATTCCAGTGCGCGCTGTCGTGCTTCATTGGAGAGCCCACCTTTGCCATCCAGGCCATCGGCCATGCGCACGGTCTCGCGCAGGCGATCGACGACGCGCAGCTGACCCATCAGGTAGCGCGCAATGACCATGTGGAAACTGTTGGAGCCTAGGTCGATGGCGGCAAGAAAATCGCCATCGCGCAGGGGCGGAATCGTGGGGGAGGGCATTGGCATGGCCGCATGGTAGCCGATGGGCTGTTGGCCACGTGAGAGGCCATGCGTGCGCCCAGCGGCAGGCGCACCAGATCTGCATTCGCAAGCGCGGCAAGCGGGCGGTCAATCGCCGTGATGGGCATGCCGCATGCCTGCGCAAGCGGCTTGCCACCTGGCGTGCGGCAGTGCGCGCTCAGATCCGCTCGAGCAAGGTCATCTGCGCCGAATGCGCCGGCTCGCCCGGGGCGGGCGTGCGCTTGTGGTACACGCCCTCGGCGTCCAGCTCCCAGGCGCTGACGTTGTCGTCCAGATAGTTCTGCAGCACTTCGCGGTAGATGCGCTTGGCCAGGTCCGGTTCCAGGATCGGGAAGCAGGTCTCCACCCGCCGCAGCAGATTGCGTTCCAGCCAGTCGGCACTGGCGCAGTACAACTCGGCGGCCCCGTCGTTGCCGAACCAGTACACGCGGCTATGTTCCAGAAAGCGGCCCACGATCGAACGCACGCGGATGTTGTCGGACACGCCTGGCACCCCGGGGCGCAGCGTGCAGGCCCCGCGCACGATCAGATCGATCTGCACCCCTGCCTGCGAGGCCATGTACAACGCACGCACCACCTGCGGTTCGTTGAGGGCGTTCATCTTGGCGATGATGCGGCCCGGACGACCCTTGCGGGCCAGCCGTGTCTCGCGATCGATTCGCTTCAATACGCCCGCATGCAGCGTAAACGGCGACTGCAGCAACTGGTCCAGCTTCATGCGCGGCGCAAGTCCGGACAACTGCTGGAACAGCATGTGCACGTCGTTGCCGATCTCGGCATCGGCGGTGATCAGGCTGATGTCGGTATACAGGCGCGCGGTGCCGCTGTGGTAATTGCCGGTGCCCAGGTGCACGTAGCGTTTGAGCTTGCGGCCCTCGCGGCGCACGATCAGCAGCATCTTGGCGTGGGTCTTGAAGCCGACCACGCCGTAGACCACCTGCACGCCGGCTTCCTGCAGCTTGTCGGCCAGGCCCAGGTTGGCTTCTTCATCGAAGCGCGCACGCAACTCCACCACCACCGTGACGTCCTTGCCGTTGCGCGCGGCCAGAATCAGCGCATCGACAATCAACGAATCCTTGCCGGTGCGGTACAGCGTCTGCTTGATCGCCAGCACGTTCGGGTCGACCGCGGCCTGGCGGATGACATCCAGCACCGCGGTAAACGCATCGAAGGGGTGATGCAGCAACACATCGCCTTTTTTGACGATCTCGAAGATGCCCTCGCTGTCGCGCAAGGTGCGCGGATTGAACGAGGGATACTTGAGTTCGGGGCGCTGCACCAGGTCATAGACCTGGGTGACGCGGCTCAGGTTGACCGGCCCGGTGATGCGGTACACCGCGTTCTCGTTCAGGCCGAAATTCTGCAACAAGGTGCGCAGGATCGGCGCCGGGCAATCGTGCGCGATCTCCAGCCGCACCGCCGGACGGTAGCCGCGCGTGACCAGTTCATCGCGCAGCGCCAGTGCCAGGTTTTCGACTTCTTCCTCGTCCACCACCAGTTCGGAATTGCGGGTGACGCGGAACTGGTATGAGCCCATCACCTGCATGCCCGGGAACAGCTCGTCGACGAATTCGGACAACACCGACGACAGGAACACGAAGCTCTGCGTGCCCTCCGGCGACAGGCTGGCCGGCAGCTGGATGATGCGCGGCAGCGAACGTGGTGCGCGCACGATGGCCAGATGCCCGGCGCGACCGAACGCGTCCTGGCCTTCCAGCACCACCACGATGTTCAAGGTCTTGTTGAGGATCTTCGGGAACGGGTGCGCCGGGTCCAGGCCCAGCGGCGACAGCACCGGCATGATCTCGTTGCGGAAATACGCACGCAGCCAGCGTTTCTGCCGCGCCGTCCATGCCGAGCGGCTGAGTACGGCAACGCCTGCGTCTTCCATCGCCGGCCGCAGCACCTCGTTCCACGCGTGGTATTGCTGCTCGACCAATTTGGCGGCGCGATCGTGCACGGCGTTGAGGATGGCGGTCGGGCTCAGCCCGTCCGGTGCTGGCGGCAGCCCGAACTCCTGTGCGTGCCGCACCGTGGCCGCGCGGATTTCGAAGAACTCGTCCAGGTTGGTGCACGAGATGCACAGGAAGCGCAGCCGTTCCAGCAATGGCACCTGCTCGTCGAGCGCCTGCGCCAGCACCCGGAAATTGAAGTCCAGTTGCGACAGCTCGCGGTTGATGTACAGCGCCGGATCACGCAACGGATCGGTGGCGATGTCGTCGCCGGGTGTGATGTCGTGCAGTTCTTTGGCGTGGCCCATGGAATCGATCGTCAAGACGGGTTGTGTAATTGCCTGGGGCGCGCAACGCAGGCAATGCGGCGCGTGGCAGACGCGTCCATCGCAGCGCGCTGCGGCGCGCACTGACTACATATCACGCCGAGCGTGACAGTGGCACCGATTGCTCGCGCTGCACGACGCGCGCAGGCACGAAATGACACGAGAATTCGCTGCCGCGTCCCACTTCGCTTTCGATGTCCAGGCGCGCCTGATGCAGCCCCAGGATGTGCTTGACGATCGACAGCCCCAGCCCGGTGCCGCCGCTCTCGCGCGAGCGGCTGCTGGACACACGGTAGAAGCGTTCGGTGATGCGCGGCAGGTGCGAGGCGGGAATGCCATAGCCGGTGTCGCGCACGGCCAGCGCCGCACCATCGCCTTCGCGCACGAAACGGATCGTCACCGTGCCGCCGCCGGGCGTGTAGCGCACCGCATTGGTCACCAGGTTGGAAAACGCACTGTGCAGCTCCTTGTTGGAGCCGAGCAGATCCACGCCGGCCTCGTCGATCACCTCCACGGTGTGGCGGCCCTGGCTGTGCGCCTCGGCCTCGCGGCGCAAGGTCGACAGCATCGGCGCCATCGCCACGTGTTCTTCGCCGAGTTCTTCCTGCGATTCCAGCCGCGACAGCGTCAGCAGGTCTTCGACCAGCTGCGCCATGCGCTGGGATTGCTTGCGCATTTCCGCCAGCATCGGACCCGAATCGGGGAAGTCTTCCGGGTCGAGCATGTCCAGATAACCGTGCACCACCGTCAGCGGGGTACGCAGTTCATGCGAGACGTTGGCCACGAAATCGCGTCGCACCTGTTCCAGCCGCAGCAGCTTGCTGACATCGCGCGCCACCAGCAGCCAGTAGTCGTCGGAGTAGGGGATCAGGCGCAGATTCAGGCGCAGATCCGGGTCTGCCGGCGAGGCGGCATCCAGCATCGGCTCGGCGTTGCGCCCGGCCGCCAGCCAATGCGCCAGCGGCAACGGCTGCAGCCGCTCCACGATCGACACGCCCATGTCGCCGGGATGGTGCAGGCCGAGCAAACCGCCGGCCGCCTTGTTGAACCACTGCACGCGCTGGCTGTTGCGATCCACGACCACCACTGCATCCGGCAGCGCCTGCGCTGCGGCGCGGTAAGTGCGCAACATTTCGATCAGGCGCCGCTTGCGCGCGCGCATTTCGTCCTGGCTGCGATACAGCAGCCGGTCCAGTTCGTTCCAGGCCCCGATTCCGGCCGCAGGCTCGGCACGCTGGCGTGCAGTCAGCCGCCGCAGCACCTGGCGCAGCCGCCAGTAATGCCAGGCCAGCACGCCCAGGGCGGTGAGCGTCAGCACCATCCACACATGCCCGATCAGCACGCCGACGACGACGGCAGCGCCCAACAACAGCGCGAGGGTGCCGAGCGTCTTGAGCCAGGCGGAACGGATGTGTTGAGGCATGGAAGGCGTTACCACGAAGCGTCAGGTAGGCAGCCACCCGGCCGGACTGCGGCCAGGGCGGCTTTGCGGCACGTCAGGTCGCCGAGGAAAAACGATAGCCCGAGCCGCGCACGGTCTGCACCATGTTTTCCAGCCCGAACGGTTCCAGCGTCTTGCGCAGGCGGCGGATATGCACGTCGATGGTGCGCTCTTCCACATACACGCTGCCACCCCAGACATGGTCCAGCAGCTGGGTGCGTGTATACACGCGCTCGGGGTGTGTCATGAAAAAGTGCAGCAGACGATATTCGGTCGGGCCGATCGGCACCGGCGCATCACCGGCGAACACCCGGTGCGCGGCGCCGTCGATGCGCAGCTTGCCGACCGCCACGCTACCGTCTTCGTCGTCTTCGCGGGTGCGCCGCATCACCGCGCGGATGCGCGCCAGCAGCTCGCGTGCCGAGAACGGCTTGACCACGTAATCGTCGACGCCGGCTTCCAGGCCGCCCACGCGGTCGTTTTCTTCGCCGCGCGCGGTGAGCATGATGATCGGAATCTCGCGGGTCAGCTGCTCCTTGCGCCAGCGCCTTGCCAGGTCCAGCCCGCTGGTGCCCGGCAACATCCAGTCCAGCAGGATCAGGTCCGGCACGCGGTCGGCGATGGCGGTCTGCGCCTCGCGGGCATCGCCGGCATGGATGGGCTCGAACTCGCCTTTGCGCAGCGCGAACGCCACCATGTCGCGGATCGCGGGTTCGTCATCGACGATCAGAATGCGTTTCTGCACGCGGGGCTTACCGTCTGGCTTTGGTTGATCGCCAGTAGACTACGGTTTTGTGACTCTAATGTGACATCGCCGGCGGCGCCTGCGTGGCGAAACAGGGGCGTGAAGCGGACTGGGCAGTTCCGTTACCGGCCGGCGGCCGCGCGATACCGTGCCGTCGTGAACAGGCCGGCAATGCATCGGCGATCAGCGCGTGGACAAATCCGGGTCGCGGATCCCCTGGCGACGCAACTCCAGCACGGTTGGGGTGATCGCGGCGATGCGCGCATCCACGCGCGCCCGTGTCACATAGTCGAGATCTTTCTTCTTCAGTGCTTCCAGCTGGATCAGGGCCTGTTCGGCGCGGCCGTTCAAAAACGCCGCCTCCGCATACGCTTCGCTGGCGCGCAATGGGTCGCCGGACAGCTCGCAGGCCCGCGCGTAGCTCTGTTGCAGCAATGGGTCGTCGCTGCTCCGGTGCAACAACGGTTCCAGCACCTGGCGCGCGCGCTGGCCGGATTCCTTGCTGGCCTGCTCGTTGAGCGCAGTGGCATAGGTCAGCGCAACCGCGCGGTTGTTCGGCAATTGCTTGAGCAACGCATCGAAGCGGGCATTGGCCGCCTCGCGCGGGCCCACGCGCGCCTGCGCCTCGCTCAGGCCCAGCGCCAGCCACACATTGTCCGGATGCGCCTCGAGCAGACTGGTCAGCTCTGCCACCGGCTCGCCCGGCCGTCCGCCGCTGTTGCGCAGCCGCGCCAGCGCCAGGCCATAGCGCTGCGGATCGCTCAAGCCTTGTTTGGCGCTGCGGCGAAGGTTTTCGTACTCGCGAATGGCCGCATCCGGCGTGGCTGCGCTGAGCACGCGCAGGCGTTCCTTGGCCCAATCGAAACCCTGCTGGTCGCCGCCGCGGCTGAGCGCATCCACCGGCAACCGCAGCGCGTAAGGGAGCAGCGCGTTGCCATTGCGACTGAGCGGCTCCGACAGCGACGGGTCGGCCGGGTCTACGCGCTCCTGGCGCGTCCCGCCCGGCACCGAGGTGGTCAGCACCACGGTGTTCTTCTTCATCTGTTCGGCGCGCGACTTGGCCTCGCTGATGCGGGTGACGGTCACCGGATGGGTCTGCAGGAAATCCGGCGCGCTGTAGCCGCCCTCGTTGGCGCGCATCGCCACCGACATGCGCTCGAAGAAGCCGGCCATCGCATCCACGTCGTAGCCGCTGCGCGCCAACGTGCGGATGCCCAGCCGGTCGGCTTCGGATTCGTTGGAACGGGTGTAGTCGATCTGGCGCTGCTGCATCAGCCCCATCGCGCTGGTGATGGTGGCCATGGTGGCGTCGCCCTTGGAGTTGCCCCCGGCCTGCTGCGCTGCCACCACCGCCGCCAGCATGCCGAGCAGGATCGGAATCTGGTCGCGCTGCGCTCGCTCCACTCCACGTAGCACGTGCTGCTGGGTGACGTGGGCGATTTCGTGCGACAGCACCGCCGCCACTTCGTCCTCGCGCTCGGCGGTCAACACCAGCCCGGCATTGACGGCGATGTAGCCGCCCAGCGTGGCGAATGCATTGATCTGGCGGTCGCGCAGCATGAAAAACGTAAACGGCTGCTGCGGTTGGTCGCTGTTGGCGCCCAGCCGGGTGCCCATGGTCTGCAGCCAGTCTGTGATCAGCGGGTCGTCCAGCACGTAGTCGTAGTTGCGCAACTCGGCCAGCATCATCCGGCCGTATTCGGCCTGGCGGGCCGGGGTCAGCAACTCGCCGGCCGACGAACCGATATCGGGCAGGCGGCTTTCCTGCGCAGGTGCCACGCCCATGGCGACGGCCAGCGTGAGGGCAGTGGCGAGCGGTAGCAGGCGCAAGTGGAACTCCCAGGTGGTGCGCGGAGCATGCGGGCAGCCCGGCGCAGAGGCGTGAATCATCGGTTAACCCACAGTGTTGCGGTGACGACATGGAAATTCCAGTCGCCCGGTACCATGTGTCAGACCTCACACCAACCACGGAGTTTCCCGTGAGCCAAGACCATACCGAGCAGGACGCGGCCTCCGGCCCGCAGATCACCCTGTATTCCTCTGCCATCTGCCCGTATTGCGTGGCGGCCAAGAACTTCCTCAAGAGCAAGGGCAAGACCTGGACCGAGGTGCGGATCGACCTGGACCCGGCCGAACGCGACAGGATGATCGCCCTGGCCAAGCGCACCAGCGTGCCGCAGATCTTCGTCGGCGACGTCCACGTGGGCGGCTACGACGACATGATGGCCATGCATCGTGCCGGCAAGCTCGAGCCGCTGCTGGCCGGCAGCGCGGGCGGCCAGGCATGAGTGGTCCCGACGACGGCAGCGCCGACCGCCTGCGCGAGTTCACGCAATTCCGCCAGCGCATGAACCAGCGCATCCTGGCCGAGCCGAATCAGGTGGTGCGGAGGTTCTTCGCGCTGGACACCCAGACCTACCAGGCCGGCGCGCTGGACGTGAAGACCAAGGAACTGCTCGGCCTGGTCGCCTCGATGGTGCTGCGCTGCGACGACTGCATCAGCTATCACGTGGCCCAGTGCAAGGAAGCCGGCGTGACCCGGGAAGAGTTCTTCGAAACCTTCTCGGTCGGCCTGGTGGTCGGCGGCTCCATTGTCATCCCGCATCTTCGCCGCGCGGTGGATTTCCTGGACCAGCTCGAAGGCGGTGCGCAGGCGCCGGCCCAGCACGCACACGACTGAACGGGTCGCTGCGGCACGCAAGTGTCGATCAGGGTTCGTCAAAGCGAGTAACGCACGCGCCGCCCACCGAGGCGGCGCGTTGCGTTCGGGCGCCTGCACCCTTAGACCAAGGTCGGTTTGGGCGCCTTCACCGGCATCGGGCATAATTGCCCGTGAAACCTCCTTGCGCCGCTCTGCCGGGTATCGCGGCTGGCGCTCCCCCCTTCAAGTTCGGAAACCCAACGTTATGACGCAGACAATCACGGTCATCCGCGGCGACGGCATCGGCCCGGAGATCATGGATGCCACGCTGTTCGTGCTCGACGCGCTGCAGGCTGGCCTGACCTACGAGTACGCCGACGCCGGCCTGGTCGCCCTGGAAAAGCATGGCGATCTGCTGCCCGAGTCCACTCTGGCGTCGATCAGCAAGAACAAGGTGGCGTTGAAAAGCCCGCTGACCACGCCGGTCGGCGAGGGTTTCAGCTCGATCAACGTCGCCATGCGTCGCAAGTTCGACCTGTACGCCAACGTGCGTCCAGCCAAGTCGTTCCCGAACACCAAGTCGCGTTTCGCCGACGGCGTGGACCTGATCACCGTCCGCGAAAACACCGAAGGCGCGTACCTGAGCGAAGGCCAGACCGTGTCCGAGGATGGCGAGACCGCGTTCTCCGGTACCCGGATCACCCGCAAGGGCTCCGAGCGCATCGTGCGCTACGCCTTCGAGCTGGCCAAGAGCACCGGCCGCAAGAAGGTCACCGCCGTGCACAAGGCCAACATCATCAAGTCGACCTCGGGCCTGTTCCTGAAGGTGGCACGCGATGTCGCCGCGCAGTATCCGGACATCGAATTCCAGGAAATGATCGTCGACAACACCTGCATGCAGCTGGTGATGCGTCCGGAGCAGTTCGACATCATCGTGACCACCAACCTGTTCGGCGACATCATCTCCGACCTGTGCGCAGGTCTGGTCGGCGGCCTGGGCCTGGCCCCGGGCGCCAACATCGGTCTGGACGCAGCGATCTTCGAAGCCGTGCACGGCTCGGCGCCGGATATCGCAGGGCAGGGCAAGGCCAACCCGTGCGCGCTGCTGCTGGGCGCAGCGCAGATGCTGGACCACATCGGTCAGCCGCAGAACGCCGAGCGCCTGCGCGAAGCCATCGTCGCTACCCTGGAAGCCAAGGATTCGTTGACCCCCGACCTGGGCGGCACCGGTAACACCATGGGCTTTGCCAAGGCCATCGCCAGCCGCCTCTGAGCGCACTGGCAAATTGCACAAAAAGAAAGGGCGCCTAGGCGCCCTTTCTGTTTGCTCGGGATTCCTCCTGAGCCGTCCTCGGCCATCGAGCGCAGGGGAAACGCTGTCGCGATTCCCCAATCCCGATACCCCGCTCAATTGCGCGACTGCAGCTTCGACAGCAGGCGCAGGAACTCGATGTACAGCCACACCAACGTCACCATCAGGCCGAATGCGCCGTACCACTCCATGTGCTTGGGCGCACCGTGTTCGACGCCGCTCTCGATGAAGTCGAAGTCCAGCACCAGGTTCAGTGCCGCCACCACCACCACGAACAGGCTGAAGCCGATGCCGATCAGGCCCGAGTCGTGGATGAAAGGGATGCGCACACCGAACAAGCCCAGCACGATGGTCGCCAGATACACCAGTGCAATGCCGCCGGTGGCTGCGACCACGCCCAGCTTGAAGTTCTCGGTGGCCTTGATCATGCCGCTGCGATACGCGAACAGCAGCGCGAACAGGGTGCCAAAGGTGAGCAGGACGGCCTGGAACACGATGCCGTTGAAGCGCGCTTCGTACACCGCAGAGATCGAGCCGAGGAAGAAGCCTTCGATCAATGCATACAGCGGCGCCGTGATCGGTGCCCAGGTCGGCTTGAAGCTGGTGGCCAGCGCGAATACCAGGCCGCCAATCGCGCCGGCGATCATGTAGATGCGCGCGACGGGCAGCGGCATGCCATCGGCCCCGATCGATTGCGACCAGGCGAAGGCGGCCGTGATCACCGCCATCAGCAACAACGCGCCGGTCTTGTTGACCGTGCCGTTGAGGGTCATCGCCTGACCGTCGCGGGTGACGATCGAGCCGGAGCCGGAGTCGAGGAATGTGGATTCCCGAAGGGCAGGGTTACCGCTACGCATGCATGTTCTCCATGAAAATAGTGCTCACCCTACTGGCGAACGTTGGTGTGAGGATAGCTGATCGTTCAAGTTACACAGGGTGATTGACAGCGAGGCCAATCATTCCCAAAATAGCCGACCTTTCGAGCCTTCGGGATTGAAAGGTCCCGCCGGGGTATAGCGCAGTCTGGTAGCGCGCCTGCTTTGGGAGCAGGATGTCGGGGGTTCGAATCCCTCTACCCCGACCATTCCGAGCTTTCGACGGCGTGGGAATGCGAAGTTCGGTCCGGGCGCCCGTAGCTCAACCGGATAGAGCACCGGCCTTCTAAGCCGGCGGTTACAGGTTCGAGTCCTGTCGGGCGCGCCATCGGCGGTACGGTAGGAAGCAGGTTTTCAGTGGTGGCTGTAGCTCAGCTGGTTAGAGTACTGGATTGTGATTCCAGATGTCGGGGGTTCGAGTCCCCTCAGCCACCCCACTGATGACAAGCGATTGCAGGAATGTTTGACCCGATGTGTCACAGGGTGTTGCAACGAAGCAAAAATGCACATACAATGTGCGACCAGTTTCAGGGCCGTTAGCTCAGTTGGTAGAGCAGTTGACTCTTAATCAATAGGTCCAAGGTTCGAATCCTTGACGGCCCACCAAATAAAAGCACTTAGGCGTCTGCCTAGGTGCTTTTCTTTTTCCCGGACTGAAAACAGAGGCGCCCAGGTTGGCCTGCTGTGAACGCATCAAGGCCGCGATAGTTTGGCGTCGCCCGCGCAAGATCCGGCTGGATACCAATGGCTTTACAACGCCCTTGGGCAACGCTCGCTATCGAATGCCTTGGCTGGAGCGCGCTTGCCGCAGCCGCGGTCAGCGATCGAACCCCGGTGAGATCGTCGGCGATGCCAGAAGTAGCGCCGTGCGCCACTCCTGCACCCCGTCGTTGCCTGTGCTGAGCGCTTGGCGCGACGTGCTCTGCGATCTGCAAGCAGTTGCAGGAAGCAGCCATGTCACTCATAAGCGCGTCCGTGCAACACCCGCAACAGGCGTCTAGCCTCGCTGCACGCGCGGAAATGCCAGCACGAAGCGCGCGCCCTGGCCCGGCGCCGAGAAAACGTCTATAAAACCGCCGGCCTGGCGCACGGCGCTATAGACCTGCGCCAATCCCAGGCCAGCGCCCTTATTGGCGTGCTTGGTGGTGAAGTACGCCTCGAATAACCGCGCCTGCACCACGCTGTCCATGCCGTGCCCGGTATCGGCAACCGCGATGGTCATGTAGTGCCCGGCCGGTTTGGCCAGTCGCGCCTGCTCCTCGGTGACGAAGGTTTCGCCAGTTTCCACACTGATGCAGTCGCCGCTGGTGCAGGCATCGCGCGCATTGATCACCAGGTTCAAGATGGCGCGCTCCACGGTGTGGCGGTCGACCATCGCGCAGCATCCGCCCTCTGCGGTGCGCAGCTGCAACCGCAGGTCTGCGCCGACCACCTGTTCCAGTAACGGGCTGAGCTGTTCTGCCAGTTCGGCCAGGTCCACCGCTTCGGGGCTGTAGGGGTACTGACGCGAGAAGCCGACCAGGCGCTGCGCCATCACCGAGCCATGTTGAAGCGCCGCGTCGGCCACGCTTAGCAACTTGGCGTCGTGCGCGTCGATCTGCGCGCGCTGCACGACCAGGTCGATCGCCGATGTGGCAGCCTGCAGCACGTTGTTCAAGTCGTGGACCACGCCGGCCAGCAGTTGTCCTACCGCTTCGCCTTTCTGCGCCTGCTCGGAGATCTTCTCGGCGGCGTTCTGCGCGGCGCGCGCGATGTCCAGGTCGCCTTCGATGCGCTCGTGCAAGTCGCGCAGGCTGTGCAGCTCGGTCGACAGCGAGGTTTCGCGCGCGCGCGCCAGCATCAGGGCACTGGTGGAAAACGCGCGTTCTGCCGACAGGGTGCTGTCCAGGGTGTGACAGGCTGCCTCCAGCGCACGGCGGTCGGAGACATTCCTGCTGACCGCCAGGATGGCCTCGACCTTGCCCAGCTCGTCGAACAATGGGCTGGTGACGACCTGCCAGGTCTGGCGCACGCCGGCCAGGTTCACGCAGCTGGCCTCGAATTCCCGGGTTGCGCCTTTGGCCGCCTCGGCCATGGCCGCATCCACCATGGCCGCCGCCTCGAGTGGCCACAGCTCGCGCCAGGGGCGGGCAACAACCTGATCCGCAGAACTGGCCCCAAGTCCGACCAGGCCGTTGCGGTTGACCGACGTGATTCGCCCATCCAGGTCGATCTCTTTGATGCAATCGCGCGACAGTGCCACAATCTGGCGATATCGGTCTGTCATTGCAATTGCTGCCCCCGGAATGGAATTAACGGAATTTTCGCAAATCCGGTTGCTGCAAAGTGCCGGTAGCGAACATGGGCTTTGTCTGGATTCAGGCGGGCTGGCCGCTGCCGCCCCTCTGCAGTGCGTGAGCCTCAAGTCACCGCGCCAAGCAGCCCATGCCCACTGCAGTCATCACGCGCCCAGGCCTCGCAGCGCTTTTTCTTTACCGGCATCCCTGCAACAATAGCCGGGCATCTACGGCATTGCGAAAGTGGCGGAATTGGTAGACGCACCAGATTTAGGTTCTGACGCCGCAAGGCGTGGGGGTTCGAGTCCCCCCTTTCGCACCAACGCCGCGCGGCCGTGTGGGTTCCGGCCGCTGCATTTCCTGCAAACCAGTCGCTTCTGTCCGTGAGGCCGCTGCACGCATGCCGCTGGCAGCGGCCGCCGTTATCGGCGAAACTACAAGGCTCGGCGGCATTCTCGCCATCCGTCAACCCGCATCTTCCATCTCGTGCCGACGCTGTGCGCTGTCGGTGGCAGGAGTCAACATGCAAGCATCGATCGAATCCACCGGCAGTCTGGAACGCCGCCTGACCTTCACCCTGCCGCAGGAGCGCCTGGAGACGCACGTTGGTGGCCGCCTGCGCGAGCTTGCGCGGACCACGCGCATCAAGGGCTTCCGTCCCGGCAAGGTGCCGACCAAGGTGATCGAGCAGCGCTTCGGTCAGCAGGTGCGTGCCGAGGCGATGGAAGGCCTGCTGCGCGAGACCTTCGATTCGGCCGTGCGCGAGCATTCGCTGCGCCTGGCCGGCAACCCGCGTATCGATCAGGGCGAGACCGATTTCGACTTCGTCGCCACCTTCGAAGTGGTGCCGGATTTCGGCGACATCGACGTGACCAAGCTGTCGGTGGTGCGCGCGACCGCTGAAGTGACCGATGCCGACATCGACCAGATGATCGAAAACCTGCGCCTGCAGCGCCGCACCTGGAATCCGGTCGAGCGCGGTGCGCAGGTCGGCGACCTGGTGGCGCTGGAGACCTGGTCGCAGGCCGGCGACGAGCGTCTGCCCGCCGAAGGCGTGGAGACCGGCAGCAGCGTGCTGGGTTCGGGCGTGATGTTCGACCAGATCGAAAAGGGTCTGGAAGGCCTCACCAAGGGTGAAGAAAAGACCCTGACCGTCGATTTCCCCGCCGAATGGCGCGTGCCGCAGCTGGCCGGCAAGACCGTGCAGGTGCACGTCAAGGCGGTCGAAGTCTCCGAGCCGGTGTTGCCGGCAGTGGACAAGGAGTTCATCAAGAGCTTTGGCGTGAAGAGTGGCGATGCCGAGCAGTTCCGCGCCGATATCCGTACCAACCTGGAGCGCGAGCTCAAGGGTGCGCTGATGAACCGCCTGCGCCGCGAAGTGGGCGAGCAGCTGATTGCCGCCTACGCGCATGTCGAAATGCCGCCGCGCCTGGTCGAGAACGAAGCGCGTTCGATGCTGGCCCAGCAGGTCGAGCAGGTCCGCCGCAGCGGTCGCGATCCGGGTCAGGTGCCGGCCGACGCGCACCAGGGATTCATGGATGCCGCCGCCAAGCGCGTGCTGGTCGGCCTGCTCGTGGGCGAGGTGGCGCGCCGCAACGAATTGCGCCTGGAGTCCAAGCGCGTCAGCGAAACGCTGCGTCTGATCGCTTCGACCTACGAAGAGCCGGAACAGGTCATTGAGATGTACCGCAACGACCCCCAACTGATGAACGGGCTGCAGAGCCGCGTGATGGAAGAGCAGGTGATCGACTGGATCGCCGAGCGCGCCCAGCACACCGAGCAGTCGCTGTCGTTCCAGGACGCCATCCGCGTCTGATCCGGCAGTAAGAGAAGAACCGCGCCCGCAGTCTGGGGTGCGGATGTCGAACACGGGCAGCGGCACAGGCCGCTGCCACAACGGGAAGACTGATGAGCATTGTGACCAAAGCCCTGAACCTGGTGCCCATGGTGGTCGAGCAGACCAGCCGTGGCGAGCGTGCGTACGACATCTACTCGCGTCTGCTGAAGGAGCGTCTGATCTTCCTGGTCGGTCCGATCGACGACCATATGGCCAACGTGATCGTTGCCCAGCTGTTGTTCCTGGAAGCGGATAACCCGGAAAAGGACATCAGCATCTACATCAATTCGCCCGGTGGTGTGGTCACCGCCGGCATGGCCATCTACGACACCATGCAGTACATCAAGCCGGACGTCAGCACCATCTGCGTCGGCCAGGCCGCCTCGATGGGCGCGTTGCTGCTGGCGTCGGGTGCGGCGGGCAAGCGTTACGCGCTGCCGAATTCGCGCGTGATGATCCATCAGCCGCTGGGTGGCTTCCAGGGCCAGGCGACCGATATCGACATCCACGCGCGCGAGATCCTGACCCTGCGTTCGCGCTTGAACGAGATCCTGGCCAAGCACACCGGCCAATCGCTGGAGACCATCGCGCGCGACACCGAACGCGACAACTTCAAGAGCGCGGTCGATGCGCAGGCCTACGGCTTGGTGGATCAGGTGCTCGAGCGTCGTCCGGAAGAGTCGATCCAGCCGTCTTGATCGTCAAGTCACTGAAATTGTAGGAAAAACCGGCAGGGTCGGGCGGGGCGAATGTCCTCCCGACCCTGTGCTATTCTCGAAATCGAACCCCCGTGCATCGGGTGGGGTAACTGGGTAACAGAAGCATGAGCGAAGACCGCCAAGGTCGTTCCGGCGACAGCAACAAGATTCTCTACTGCTCGTTCTGCGGTAAGAGTCAGCATGAAGTCCGTAAGCTGATTGCCGGTCCCAGCGTATTCATCTGCGATGAGTGCGTTGAGCTGTGCAACGACATCATCCGCGAGGAACTCGAAGAGAAGGCGCAGTCGGCACGTTCCAGCCTGCCCAAGCCGCGCGAGATTCTCGAGGTGCTGGATCAATACGTGATCGGGCAGCTGCGCGCCAAGCGCACGCTCGCCGTAGCGGTGTACAACCACTACAAGCGTATCGAGAGCCGCAGCAAGAACGATGACGTCGAGCTGGCGAAATCCAACATCCTGCTGGTCGGCCCGACCGGTTCGGGCAAGACGCTGCTGGCCGAAACGCTGGCGCGCCTGCTCAATGTGCCGTTCACGATCGCCGATGCCACCACGCTCACCGAAGCCGGCTATGTCGGCGAGGACGTGGAAAACATCATCCAGAAGCTGTTGCAGAAGTGCGATTACGACGTCGAAAAGGCGCAGCAGGGTATCGTCTACATCGACGAAATCGACAAGATCTCGCGCAAGAGCGAGAACCCGTCGATCACCCGTGATGTGTCCGGCGAAGGCGTGCAGCAGGCGCTGTTGAAGCTGATCGAGGGCACGGTTGCCTCGGTGCCGCCGCAGGGTGGCCGCAAGCATCCGCAGCAGGAATTCCTGCAGGTGGACACCAAGAACATCCTGTTCATCTGCGGCGGCGCGTTCGCTGGGCTGGACAAGGTGATTCAGCAGCGTTCCAACGATGCCGGCGGCATTGGCTTCGGCGCCAAGGTCAAGAGCAGCGAGCGCAAGCAGGAAGTGGGCAAGATCCTGGCCGAAGTCGAGCCGGAAGATCTGATCAAGTTCGGCCTGATTCCCGAGTTCGTCGGCCGTCTGCCGGTGGTCGCCACGCTGGAAGAGCTGGACGAGCCGGCGCTGATCAAGATCCTGACCGAGCCCAAGAACGCCATCACCAAGCAGTTCAAGAAGCTGTTCGACATGGAAGGCGTGGAGCTGGAGTTCCGCCCCGATGCCCTGTCTGCGATCGCCAAGAAGGCGCTCAAGCGCAAGACCGGCGCCCGCGGCCTGCGCACCATCGTCGAATCGGTGCTGCTGGACACGATGTACGAGCTGCCGTCGCAGGAAAATGTCAGCAAGGTCGTGGTGGACGAGTCGGTGATCGAGCATAAATCCGAGCCGTATCTGATCTACCAGGCGCAACCGGCGCCCGCCAAGGCTGCGTCCGGAGACTGAGTCCGTTGGCCGCCTCGCCAGGCCTCGGCCTCGCTGGCGGATAACCGCTTTCCGAACGCTACTTGCAACACCTCGCCGATGGCCCCATAACGGGGCCATCGGCTTTTTACTGCCCCAAAAACCCCCATTCCTGCGGAGTGCCCCATGGCCCAGTCCCAACCAGAAATTCTCGATCTGCCAGTGTTGCCGCTGCGCGACGTGGTGGTGTTTCCGCACATGGTGATCCCGCTGTTCGTCGGCCGCGACAAGTCGATGCGTGCGCTGGAAAAAGCGATGGAGGCGGACAAGCGCATCCTGCTCGTTGCGCAAAAGTCGGCCGAGACCGACGACCCGGCTGCCGGCGATCTGTATACCGTCGGCACCCTGGCGCAGGTGCTGCAACTGCTCAAGCTCCCCGATGGCACCATCAAGGTGCTGGTCGAGGGTCTGTCGCGGGTCACCGTGGACAAGGTGGTCGAGCAGGACGGCGCGTTGCAGGGGCAGGGCACCGAAATCGAAGCCAGCGATGCGCGTGAGCCGCGCGAGGTGGAAGCGATTGCGCGATCGCTGATGTCGCTGTTCGAACAGTACGTCAAGACCAATCGCAAGCTGCCGCCGGAGCTGCTGCAGACCTTGGCCGGCATCGATGAGCCGGGCCGCCTGGCAGACACCATCGCCGCCCACATCGGTGTGCGTCTGGCCGACAAGCAGCGCCTGCTGGAGATCACCGATATCGGCGAGCGGCTGGAATTGCTGGTCGGTCTGGTCGATGGCGAAATCGACGTGCAGCAGCTGGAAAAGCGCATCCGCGGCCGCGTGAAGTCGCAGATGGAAAAGAGCCAGCGCGAGTACTACCTCAACGAGCAGATGAAGGCGATCCAGAAGGAACTGGGCGACCTGGACGATGCGCCCGGCGAGCTGGAAGAGCTGGCGCGCAAGATCGCCGAGGCGGGCATGCCCAAGCCGGTCGAAACCAAGGCCAAGGCCGAGCTCAACAAACTCAAGCAAATGTCGCCGATGTCCGCCGAGGCGGCCGTGGTGCGCAACTACCTGGACTGGCTGCTGGGCGTGCCGTGGAAAAAGCGCACCAAAGTGCGCAAGGACCTCAAGGTTGCCGAAGACACGCTGGACGCCGATCACTACGGCCTGGACAAGGTCAAGGAACGCATCCTTGAGTACCTGGCCGTGCAGTCGCGCGTGAAGCAGATGAAGGGGCCGATCCTGTGCCTGGTCGGGCCGCCGGGCGTGGGCAAGACCTCGCTCGGGCAGTCGATCGCCAAGGCGACCAACCGCAAGTTCGTGCGCATGAGCCTGGGCGGCATTCGCGACGAGGCCGAGATTCGGGGCCACCGCCGGACCTATGTCGGTTCGATGCCGGGCCGCCTGGTGCAGAACCTCAACAAGGTCGGCAGCAAGAACCCGCTGTTCCTGCTGGACGAGATCGACAAGATGTCGATGGACTTCCGTGGCGACCCGTCGTCGGCGTTGCTGGAGGTGCTCGATCCGGAGCAGAACAACTCGTTCAACGACCACTACCTGGAAGTCGATCTGGACCTGTCGGAGGTGATGTTCGTCGCCACCTCCAACTCGCTCAATATTCCGGGTCCGTTGCTGGACCGCATGGAAGTGATCCGCATCCCCGGCTACACCGAGGACGAGAAGCTCAATATCGCCACGCGCTACCTGGTGCCCAAGCAGATCAAGGCCAACGGCCTGAAGCCGGAAGAGATCGAAATCGCCAGCGATGCGATCCAGGACATCGTGCGCTACTACACGCGTGAGTCGGGTGTGCGTAATCTCGAACGCGAAGTGGCCAAGATCTGCCGCAAGGTGGTCAAGGAGATCGCGCTCGCAGGTCCGCAGCCGGCGGCAAAAAAGGCGGTTGCCAAGAAGGGCAAGCCGAAGGCACTGGTCACCGTCAACGCGAAGAATCTCGACAAGTATCTGGGCGTGCGTCGCTTCGACTTCGGCCGTGCCGAAGAAGAAAACGAGATCGGTCTGGTCACGGGTCTGGCATGGACCGAAGTCGGCGGCGAACTGCTGCAGGTCGAGTCCACCTTGGTGCCGGGCAAGGGCAACCTGATCCTCACCGGCCAGCTCGGCAATGTCATGAAGGAATCGGCATCGGCTGCATTGTCGGTGGTGCGTTCGCGCGCCGAGCGGCTTGGCATCGATGTGGATTTCCTGCAGAAGCAGGACGTGCATGTGCATGTGCCCGACGGCGCCACGCCCAAAGACGGTCCAAGCGCAGGTATCGCGATGGTGACCTCGCTGGTGTCGATACTGACCCGGGTGCCGATCCGCGCCGACGTGGCGATGACCGGCGAGATCACCCTGCGTGGGCGGGTATCGGCAATCGGTGGCTTGAAGGAGAAGTTGCTGGCGGCCCTGCGCGGCGGCATCCGCACCGTGCTGATCCCCGACGAGAACCGCAAGGATCTGGCCGACATCCCGCCGAACGTGACCCGCGATCTGAAGATCGTGCCGGTGAAGTGGATCGACGAGGTGCTCGATCTGGCGTTGGAACGTCCGCTCGCGCCGAAGAAGGCCGGCAAGGAAAAGGCACGCAAGGCGGCCTCGCGCGTGACCGTGCGCGGCAAGTCGCGTAGCACGCCGGGTACCCGCGTCAAGCACTAACGAGGGCTGTCTGAGCCTCGCCAAAACAAGCCAAAACCCGCGTCGTTATTGGGTTTTGGCTTGCGTGCTGTTGGGGGCGCTGGTATAAATGCACGACTCGTGGGCGCGGCAAATGTGATGCGTCATGCGATACCACTTGTGTCGGGTTCTTCGCTTACGGCAAGAGCGCCGATTGTCGATTCCGCGGCATCTGCCGCAAAGGGAGTTTCAAGAATGAATAAAACCGAATTGATCGATGGCGTTGCCGCTGCCGCTGACATCTCCAAGGCTGAAGCTGGCCGTGCTGTTGACGCGGTTGTGAGCGAAATCACCAAGGCACTGAAGAAGGGCGACGCCGTCACCCTCGTTGGCTTCGGTACCTTCCAGGTCCGCGAGCGCGCCGAGCGCACCGGCCGCAATCCGAAGACCGGCGACAGCATCAAGATCGCTGCTTCGAAGAATCCTGCATTCAAGGCTGGTAAAGCCCTGAAGGATGCAGTAAACTAATCGACTCGCTAGGGTGCTTAGCTCAGCGGTAGAGCGTCTCCCTTACACGGAGAGGGTCGGGGGTTCGAAACCCTCAGCACCCACCATTAAGCACCAGGCAAATGTTTCAAGCGCGGAGCGGTAGTTCAGCTGG